>NZ_JBFUPM010000016.1:0-126073 GCF_041355255.1 Paraburkholderia sp. RCC_158
AACTCTTCAGTTCAAACCTGTTACTGTTTTCGGGCTCTTTCGAACCCGGTCGCTCACTCAACGTACTGACGAAGTGTCTAACCATCTTTCGATGACCAAACCTTCCTTTCATTACTGTGTGAGACTTGATACTTTCGCTTTACCGCCAGATTCCGGAGTTAAACCCCGCAACCCGGCGCGCGTCGCGCATCAAGCGCCCACACTTATCGGCTGTTAGTTTTTAAAGATCATTCGCTCAGAAGCTCTGCTTTCTTCGCGTCCGTCATCAAACGGGAGGCGAATTATGCGATGCGGTCCGCACCCCGTCAACCCCTTCTCTGCAATTATTTTCGAAAAGTTCAGAAGTGCAAGAAAAAGCGGCAACAAGCCGCACTCTTCTCCGGCGAATAGAATAGTTAGTTATCCAATGAAAATATTTGTCACTGAATAGCAGCCTGGTCGTCGGCAGATCTTCTCGCCCTTCAGCCGATCAGTTCTTCCGGCGTCAGGTGCCGCGCGCCCCAGGCGGTAGCCAGTCTCTCGCAGCGGCCAAGCCGTATCGTGCCCTGCTCGAAGTCGACGAATACGATCTCGTCCGCGTGAGGAGGCCGTGCCGCCTCATCTGTTGTGCGTCCATCGGTGAGTATCCACACCCAGCGCTGCTGCGCGGGCTTGCGCCGCGCGCTGCGCTCGAGCAGTTGCGTGGCGCACTGAACGCCCGCTGCGAACGGCGTACCTCCACCACCGCCGACCGGCTCGAGCCATCGCTCGTTCCACCATCGCGGCACGGCGGGACCGAAACGCAAATCCGCGCCCGCTCCGCCGAAGCAGACCAGCGCAGCTTCCGCACGCATCGCGCTCGCGCGGTCGAACAGCGCAATCAGCAAACCCTTGGCAAGCGCGAGACGCTCTCCGGCCAGCATCGAGCCCGAACAGTCCAGCACGAAGCAATGCAGCACACCGCCGCGCGGTACATCACGCATGAAGCGCAGATCTTCGGCACTCAGCGCGCGCCGCCGTTGTCTCCCCATCGCGGCGAATGTCTGCGGCCATGCGATACGCCGGCTCGAATTACCACGCATCTCAAGACGCGCATCGCCACGCGAACGCAAGACCGCATCCGCCTTTTGCCGCCATCGAAAACCGCTGTCAAGCTCAGCGGCGGCGCCCTTCCGATGGCTCAGCGTTTTTTTACGTTGAGCGGGATAACGCCTTTGACGTGCGTCGTCGCGGCCGGCTGCGGTGGCAGATAACCCCAATCGCCTTCGCCGCGAGCGGCCTCGTCTGGCGAAGGTGAAGAGGAAGACGAAGACGAATGCGCAGTCGAGCCCCGCTGCGAATCACGCGAGGACTCCGTCTCGCTATCCCGCGCACTACTCGCAGACGACGCTCCCCGCTCACGCCGCCGATGCATCAGCACCGCATCGGCAACGCGCTCCACATGCTGCGGCGTCACCGCATCCGCGAGTTCGAACGCTGCGAGCGCACGCGCCCCGCGAAGCATCACGAGATCGGCGCGCAAGCCGTCCACGGCAGCGTCGATACACAGCGTACTGACCCGCGCGTGAACTGCATCGTCGAAAGAAAGCTGCGGCAGCGCCTCGCGCGCCGCATGAATCCGCTCGACGTACTGCGCCTGCTCTTGCGCATAAGCCGCACGAAAACCAGCAGCATCCAGGTCGAACGCGAGCCGTGCCTTCACGATCTGCTCACGCACGCGCGGCTCGAAACAGTTTTGCAACTCCACCATCAGGCCAAAACGGTCGATCAATTGCGGCCGCAACTCGCCCTCTTCAGGATTCATCGTGCCGATCAGCACGAAGCTCGCCTCATGACTATGCGATACGCCATCGCGTTCGACGGTATTCACGCCGCTCGCCGCCGCATCGAGCAACGCATCGACGAGCGCATCGGGCAGCAGATTCACTTCGTCCACATACAGCACGCCGCGATGCGCCTTCGCGAGCAGCCCAGGCGAGAAGCGCACAGAGCCGTCGCGCAGCACCGTTTCAATATCGAGCGTGCCGATCAGACGATCCTCGCTTGCGCCGAGCGGCAGGTTCACGAGTTGCCCTTCCGGCAGCAACTCGGCGAGCGCACGCGCGGCCGTCGATTTCGCCGTGCCGCGCGGCCCGCTGACCAGCACGCCACCGATGCCCGGATCGATCGCCGCGAGCAGCAATGCCTGCTGCAACGCAGGCTGTCCGATCAACGCGGCAAACGGAAACGCGGGCCTTTTCTGCGGCGCGCCTTCGCGTGCATCGTGTGTGGCTGCATTCGTGGCTGCATTCGTGGCTGCATTCGTGGCTGCATTCGTGGCTGCATTCATGATTGCATTCCTTCGATCTGCTGTTCGCTCGCGAGCAGATGCTGTTCGACCTGCGCGCGATAGTCGCCAGGCGTCTGCCACAAACCGCGCTGCATCGCTTCGAGCAGACGCTCGCAAATCGAATGCAGCGCATGCGGATTGTGCTGTTGCAAGAACTCGCGCGTGTCGCGATCGTTCAGATAAGCATCGGCGACGAGCGCATATTGATGATCCGCGACCACGCGCGCGGTCGCGTCATAGCCGTAGAGATAATCGACAGTAGCCGCGATTTCGGAAGCGCCCTTATAACCGTGGCGCTTCACACCGTCGATCCATTTAGGGTTGACCACGCGCGAGCGGATCACGCGCGCGATTTCCTCATGAAGCGTGCGAACGCGCGGCGCGGCCGGATTGCTGTGATCGGCGTGATAGACACTCGGCTGATTGCCCGCGAGATGCCGCACGGCCGCCACCATGCCGCCCTGAAACTGATAGTAGTCGTTGGAATCCAGCAGATCGTGTTCGCGGTTGTCCTGATTCTGCAAGACGACATCCATTGCAGCGAGGCGTGCGCCGAACGCATGACGCGCCTCTTCGCCCGCACTTTTCTGCGTGTACGCATAACCGCCCCACGCCTGGTAAGCATTCGCGAGGTCCGCGTCGGTCTGCCATTGCTGCGAGTCGATCATGTCCTGCAAGCCCGCACCATACGCGCCGGGCCGCGCGCTGAACACGCGCCAGCCGGCGCGCTTGCGCGCTTCGGCGGCGTCCATGCCGCGCGCGATCAACGCATCGCGTTCACGCAGAACACGCGCGCGAATCGGATTGAGCTCCGCGGGTTCGTCGAGTTCGGCGACGGCCTGCACTGCCGCATCGAAGAGGTGCATCACGTTGGCGAAAGCGTCGCGGAAAAAACCGGACACGCGCAACGTGACGTCGATACGCGGACGGTCGAACGCTTCGATCGGCATGATCTCGAAGTCGGTCACGCGATGGCTGCCCGGCGCCCACTTCGGCCGCACCCCGAGCAGCGCAAGCGCCTGCGCGATGTCGTCGCCGCCGGTACGCATGGTCGCGGTGCCCCATACGGAAAGACCGATCGCGCGCGGATAATCGCCGTGTTCCTGCAGATGCCGCTCGATCAATTGCTGAGCCGACTTGAGCCCGAGCGACCAGGCCGCTTGCGTGGGAACCGCGCGCGTGTCGACCGAATAAAAGTTGCGCCCTGTGGGAAGCACATCGGGCCGGCCACGCGATGGCGAACCGCTCGGCCCCGGCGGCACGAAACGCCCTTCGAGACCGCGCTTCAGATGCAGCATCTCCTGCGCGCCGCATGCGTCGAGCCGCGGCAGCACGTCGTTGCGCAAACGTTCGAGTACGCGTGATGCTTGCGGCAGGCTGACTTCGGCGAAAGCGTTTGAAGCGTCGCCTTGCTCCTTGCACATTGCACGCAGCATGTCGGCTGCGAGCAGTTCGAGACGCTCGCGCGTATCGCCGCAATGCCGCCACGGCGCGTCGCTCACGCGTTGCAGAACATCGGGGCGCGGACCCGTCCATGCCGCCGACCAATCGACAGACAACGGATCGAAGAACCGATCGATGTTCAGATCGCGCGCCAACGCATCGATCAAACCTGCGTTGCGGCCTTGCCCATCACCGACGGGAAAGCGCCCCAGCGCGAGCAACGTATCGCGCCGTTGCACGCCGTGCGGCGATTGACCGAACGTGTGCAACCCATCGCGAATCTGCGCCTCTTTCAATTCGCAGAGCCACGCATCGACGCGGGTCAGCAGCACATCTTCATCGTCCTCGCCCTTCGGCGCCGACAGGCTCAGTTCTTCATGCAGCCTGTGTTCTACGATGGTCGCGAGAATCGTGCGCCGCAACAGCTTCGAGCGGCGCGGATCGACCATCAATGCTTCATAGTATTCATCGACCTGGCGCTCGAGATCCTGCAGCGGCCCATAGCTTTCCGCGCGCGTGAGCGGCGGCATCAGGTGATCGACGATCACCGCCTGCGCACGGCGTTTCGCCTGGCTGCCCTCGCCCGGATCGTTGACGATGAACGGATACAGATGCGGCATCGGCCCGAGAATCAGATCGGGCCAACAGGTATCGCTCAACGCGACGCTCTTGCCCGGCAGCCATTCCAGGTTGCCATGCTTGCCGACATGCACGATTGCGTCGATGCCGAACTGATGACGCAGCCAGAAATAGAACGCCAGGTACGCATGCGGGGGCACCAGTTCGGCGTCGTGATAGCTCGCGTAATCGCCCTGATCACGTGAACGCGACGGCTGAATGCCGACGAACACATGGCCGCAGCGCCAGCCCGAAATCATGAAACGGCCGCGCCGCACGGTCGGGTCCTGGTCCGGCGAGCCCCAGCGCGCATTCAGCGCATCGCGCGTCTGAGCAGGCAGCGCGTTGAAATACGCGAGGTAGTCGCCAAGCGCGAAGCTTTGCAAAGCGGGCCGCAGATCGCGCACGACGGGATCGTTCGTCACGCCTTCGGTCAGCTTCTTCAGCAGCGCGTCGCCGTTTTCTGGCACGTCGGCCACGCGATAACCTTCGTCGCGCAGCATCGACAGAATGCCGACCACCGACGCCGGCGTGTCGAGCCCGACGCCATTGCCGATGCGTCCCTCGCTCATCGGATAGTTCGCGAGAATCAGCGCGAGCTTCTTCTCGGCGTTGTCGAGCGAACGCAGCCGGCACCAGCGGCGGCTCAGTTCAGCGAGAAAACGCACGCGCTCGAGATCCGGCTGATAGCGGACCACGTCGACTTCCGTATGCGGACAACGATAGGCGAGTCCCTTGAAACTGATCGCGCGCGTGATGATGCGGCCGTCCACTTCCGGCAGCGCGATATGCATCGCGATGTCGCGCGAATTGAGACCCTGGTTGTCCTTCACCCAGTCGTCGCGATTGCCGCCGCTCAGGATCACTTGCAGCACCGGCGCATCGCCTGCGAGCGCGAGCGGCTCCGGATCGTCGATCGCAGACGCGGCGAACGCAGTGGTGTTGAGCACCAGCGCGGCATGATATTGCGCGCACAACGACTGCACGACTTCGCGGCTCATCGCATCTTTCAGCGACGTGATCGCAATCGGCAGCGGGTTCATGCCTTCTGATTCGAGCGCGTCGATCAGCGCGTCGAACACCGCGGTATTGGCCGCCTGAAGATGCGCCTTGTAGAACAGAATCGCGGCAACAGGCGCGGCATGCTGCCAGCGCGCCTGCCAGTCGGCGATAGTCGGCGTATCGCATGCGGGATGGTAGAGCGACGCGGCTGGCAACGCGCGCGGCGGCGCCGGTTCGCGGCCCCACCCAAGCGCGCGATGCGCGATGCAGCGCAGGAACGCCTCGGCGTTCTGCGGCCCGCCTTCGCGCAGATAGCGCCACAGTTGATGGCAGAGATCGGCATCGGCGGTGCTGCGCGCGAGCAGGTTCGGATCTTCCTGCAGATCGCCGGAAAACATCGCGAGCGTCTGCTGTTTGCGCTCCGCAAGCGCGACCACCTGCTCGATGCCGTACGGCCAATACGCCTCGCCGCCAAGATGATCGACCACGACGACGCGCGCATGTTGCAACACGTCTTCGACGTAAAAGTCCACGGAGGCCGGCTGCCGCAGATACGTGACATTCGCGAGGCGCACGCTCGGAAAGCCGTCGCCGAGACGGGGAAACACGCTCGCGAGCAACGACAGCGTCGTATCCGCGGAACTCAGAATGACGATGTCCGCGGGCCGCTGATCAATGCGGATCACGCCTTGCGTATCGTCGACGAAACCGCCCGGCGTGGTGCGCAGCAGATGCATGTGTCTATACCCGCTTACGTCTGTTGCGCGGCGACAGCGGCTGCGACGCCGAGCGCGGCGTCGAATGCGCGTTGTAGCGCAGCCTGGTGGAGGTCTTCACCGATCAGCACGAAGCGGCTTTCGGCGCCTTCGCGTAGTTCTTCCAGTTCACCTTGCTGCCAGCGTCGATCGAAATAACTATCAAAGCGCCGGCCCACGCCTTGAACGACGAGCCGCATCGGCGCGCCCGGCAACGCCGCGAAACCCTTCACGCGATAAATCGTGTTGTTTTCCACGAGTCCTTGCAGCGCGGCGATCACCGCTTCACGCGACTGTGCCTTTGCATTCACGACCACCGAATCGAACTCATCGTGATGATGATCGGCGTCGTCGGCCGAACCGTGGTGATCGTGGCGCAAGTGAATGGTTTCCTCCGACGCCGCTTCAAGCCCGAACAACGCATGCAGATCGAGCGCGCCTTTATGGGCGCGCACGATCTTCACCTGCGGCGGAATTTCGGCGCGAATCACGGCTTCGACCGCGTTCTGGCCTGCTTCGTCGAGCAGATCGGTCTTGTTCAGAATCACCAGATCCGCAGCCGACAACTGATCCTCGAACAATTCGTGCAGCGGCGACTCGTGGTCGAGATTCGGATCGGCCTTGCGTTGCGCGTCGACGGCAAGCGGGTTTTCGGCGAACTGACCGCTTGCCGCAGCGGGTCCATCGACCACAGTAATCACCGCATCCACCGTGAAACTGTTCTTGATCTGCGGCCAGTTGAACGCCTGCACGAGCGGCTTGGGCAACGCGAGCCCCGAGGTTTCGATCAGCACATGGTCGATCTGCTCACGGCGCTCGACGAGTTTTTCCATCACCGGAAAGAACTCTTCCTGGACGGTGCAGCACAGGCAACCGTTGGCCAGTTCATACAATTGGCCTTCGGTCTCGACGCCGTTTTCATCGCAACCAATGCCGCAACCTTTGAGGATTTCGCCGTCTATGCCGAGCTCGCCGAACTCGTTGACGATCACCGCAATGCGCTTGCCGCCCGCGTTCCGAAGAATGTGCCGCAGCAACGTCGTCTTGCCGCTGCCGAGAAAGCCCGTGACGATGGTGACGGGAATCTTGCGCATCTGAACTTGCATGGTGAGTCCATCCGTGAGAGTTGCATCTGCTGGCCGGCCGAATCACGCGCTTTGCGCATGACGTCGCATCGCAAAACGCGGGAACGCACGACGGCCTTGCCGCTACACCAGGGAAACGCAGAATACGGGTATGAGGTCATGAGCGCAGCGCCGCTTCCCCGCGGCGTTCGCCCTTCGTGTTCCGGCCGGTATCCGGGCTGGCGAAAGCGCCGCTTCCCCTTCCCGGACGAGTGATTTCTCGCCCAGTGGTGATATGCCGACGCGGCCTTGCGCGTGGACATCGAAGCCGGCTCCGCGGCGCCATGCAAACCGCCATGACGTCGCTTTTCGCTTACCGTTGCGGGGGCAGCACAGGTTGACCCGATCCATGCGAGGCGGGCGCCCTGTTTCCCGTTTAACTGCATGCGCACGAGCGCGCACACGAGCACCAGAAGTGCGTGCGAGTGTAGGCCGCGCGCCTTGCGCCGTCAAGAAAACGCAAGCCCGGCGCGCTTATCGGACGGGCTTGCCGTGTGCTATCGTATGCGCGCGTCTGGTGCCCGCACATGCGCTCGCGTGTGCAGTTAAACGGGAAACAGGCAGCGCGCTTGCGCTCAACCTGTGCTGTCCCCGCAACGGTAAGCGACCGGCGGCGCGATTATTTTTTGCGCCGCACATGCGTTTTCAGTGCCACTGTCCAGCACATTCGAACGAATGTGGGCGGGAACGCAAAGCGCGTGAGGCCGCCAGCCCGGATACCGGCCAGACGCGGAGGCGGCCGTGCGTTGTTAACGTCACGCCGCCGGCCGCCGGAATCCGCGAGGGACGGATGTGAAGGCGCTCAAGCACGACTTAGGGAAGCGGTCTGCAATCCGCGTTTGCTGTCGTGCGCGAATGCACAGTTTCGAATGACTTCAATTTCCATCACATTGCGTGTATGTCGACGCTGCATGATTGCATGTGCGCCGACGCGGCGCATGCCGCGATGAAACGCGCATGGCTGATCGGCGCAGGCCCCGGCGACGTCGAACTGATGACGCTGAAGGCAACCCGCGCGCTCGCGCAAGCCGACGTGATACTCGTCGACGATCTGGTGAACCCCAACGTGCTGCAATTTGCGCGCGCCGATGCGCGCATCGTGTATGTCGGCAAACGCGGCGGTCATCCGTCGACGCCGCAACACGGCATCGTCGAGCAAATGCTCGCGCATCTGAACGAAGGGCGCAGCGTCGCGCGTTTGAAGGGCGGCGATCCCTTCGTGTTCGGCAGAGGCGGCGAAGAGCAACAGGCACTGCATGCGGCGGGCGTCGACGTCGAAATCGTCAGTGGCATCACGGCCGGCATTGCGGCGCCGGCGGCCATCGGCATTCCGGTCACGCACCGCGATCATGCGCAAGGCGTGGTGTTCGTGACCGGCCACGGCGCGGGCACGAGCGAGCCGGATTGGGCCGCGCTCGCCGCCACGCGCATGACGCTCGTGATCTATATGGGCATGCGGCGGCTGAACGACATCGTCGGCGCGTTGCTGGCAGCGGGCATGTCGGCACAGACTCCGTGTGCCGCGATCGAATCCGCAACGCGCCCCGAGCAGCGGCATGCGCTCGCCACACTCGGTGATTTCGCCGATGCCGTCGCGCGCGCGGGACTCGGCTCGCCCGCGATCGTGGTGATCGGCGGCGTGGCGTCGCTGGCGAAGGATGTCCGATGAAAACGCTTAGCGTGGGCATCGGTTGCCGCTTGCAGACGTCGGCGGAAGAAATCGAAAACGCTGTGCGCGCAGCGCTCGGCTCGCATTCATTCGAAGACATCGCGGCCGTCGCCTCGATCGAAACCAAAGCGCAAGAACCCGGCTTGCTCGCGTTCTGCGCGCGCCACAAATTGCCGCTGCAACTCTTCACTCGCGAGCAGATTGCCGCGCTGCATGTCGCCGAGCCGTCGGCGGCGGCGCGCGAGCATCTCGGCGTCGACGGCGTCTGCGAACCTTGTGCGTTGCTTGGCGCGTCGATCCACGCTGCTGCTCACACGCCCTATCTCGTCGCTCGCAAAACCGTTCACGCGGGCGTCACTGTGGCGATTGCATCGACCGAACACGCGCTGCCGCGCAGCGCCACCTTCACTGACCAGGACCTTCCATGAAGACCGATCCCGAATCGCATCAACGCATGACCGAACGCCGGCGCGAAGGCCACGAAAAGAAGCAGGCCAACGCGACCGTCGAAAAGGGTCTGCTGATCGTCAACACCGGCACCGGCAAAGGCAAGACGACCGCTGCGTTCGGCATGGCCGTGCGCGTGCTCGGCCACGGCATGCGTCTTGGCGTCGTGCAGTTCATCAAGGGCGCGCTGCATACGTCGGAGCGCGACTTTCTCGGCGCGATTGCGAATTGCGATTTCGTCACGATGGGCGACGGCTACACCTGGAACACGCAGGACCGCGACGCCGACATCGCGACCGCGCGCAAGGGCTGGGACGAAGCGCGCCGGATGATCGAAAGCGGCGACTATCAGATGGTGATCCTCGACGAGCTGAACACCGTGCTCAAGTACGAGTACCTGCCGCTCGACGAAGTGCTGTCCGTCATCGCCGCGCGTCCAGAGATGCTTCATGTGGTCGTGACAGGCCGTCATGCGCCCGACGCGCTGATCGAAGCCGCCGACCTCGTCACCGAAATGCGCATCGTCAAGCATCCATATCGCGAGCAAGGCGTGAAAGCGCAGCGCGGCGTGGAGTTCTGAACGTGTCCGCCTGCCCCGCGCTCTTCATCAGCGCGCCCGCGTCGGGCCAGGGCAAGACCACGATCACCGCGGGTCTTGCGCGCTACCATCGGCGGCTCGGGCGGCGCGTGCGTGTCTTCAAGACCGGGCCCGACTTTCTCGATCCGATGATTCTGGCGCACGCGAGCGGCGCGCCGGTGTTGTCGCTCGATCTGTGGATGGTCGGTCAGGACGCGTGCCGCAATCTGCTTGCCGAGGCTGCGGCCGAAGCCGATCTGATCCTGATCGAAGGCGTGATGGGTCTGTTCGACGGCACACCGAGCAGCGCGGATCTCGCGAGCGCGTTCGGCGTGCCCGTGCTCGCCGTCATTTCCGCGAAGGCGATGGCGCAGACCTTCGGCGCGGTCGCGTTCGGGCTTGCAAATTTCAGGCCGCACGTGCCGTTTCATGGCGTGCTCGCTAACCGCGTCGGCTCCGCGCGTCACGCGCAGATGCTGCAAGAAGCGTTGCCGCCGACGCTGCGCTGGTGCGGCCACCTCGCAGCAAGCGATGAAATCGAATTGCCCGACCGTCACCTCGGCTTGCATCAAGCGGCGGAAATCGACGATCTCGACGCGCGCCTCGAACGCGCCGCCGATGCGCTCGCCGATACGGCGTTAGCCGACCTGCCGCCCGCCGTCGAATTCGGCGCGCCCACGCCGCGCGCGCTGCCGCCGCTTCTGCAAGGCAAGCAGATCGCCATTGCGCGCGACGCGGCGTTCTCGTTCATCTATCCGGCCAACGTCACGCTGCTGCAAGCACTCGGCGCGCGCGTGCAATACTTCTCGCCGCTCGCCGACGAGCCGTTGCCCGCGGGCACGGACGCTGTGTATCTGCCCGGCGGCTACCCCGAACTGCACGCGGCGGCGCTCGGCGGCAACACGCGCAGCGCCGCTGCGGTCCGCGCGCATGTGGCAAACGGCAAACCGCTCGTCGCCGAATGCGGCGGCATGCTGTATCTGCTCGATCGACTCACCGACACGCAAGGCGTCAGCACGCCGATGCTTGGCCTGCTGCCCGGCCACGCGACGATGCAAACGCGTTTCACCGCGCTCGGCATGCAGCAGATCGACAGCGTGCATGGCGCGATGACCGGCCACACGTTTCACTACTCGAAGGTGAGCACCGCGTTAGTGCCGCTGCGCTCGGCCACGCGGCCTCAAGGCGATGCGCCCGGCGAGGCGCTATATCGCGCCGGCTCCATCGTCGCCACCTATATGCATGCTTACTGGCCCTCCAACCCGGCTTTCGCGGCCGCTCTCTTCAATGGCCAAGCCTTTTAACGACGCCGACCGCGATGCGGTCTATCGCGCGATCCACGAACGCCGCGACATGCGCCATTTCGTGCGCGATCCCGTCGATGCCGCCGTGTTGCAGCGTCTCCTCGACGCCGCGCATCACGCGCCGAGCGTGGGCTTCATGCAGCCGTGGCGGATCGCGCGCATCACCGATCCCGCGTTGCGCGCCGCGCTGCATGCGGCCGTCGAAAGCGAACGGCTTGCCACCGCCGACGCGCTCGGCAAACGCCGCGAAGAGTTCATGAAGCTGAAAGTGGAAGGCATGCTCGAATGCGGCGAACTGCTCGTGATGGCGCTGATGGACGGCCGCGAGCGGCACGTTTTCGGCCGGCGCACGTTGCCGGAGATGGACCTCGCGTCAGTCGCGTGCGCGATCCAGAACATGTGGCTCGCCGCGCGCGCGGAAGGCCTCGGCATGGGCTGGGTGTCGCTCTTCGACGTCGATACGGTGCGCCGGCTTCTGCATATGCCCGAAGGCGCGCGGCCGGTCGCGATACTGTGTCTTGGGCACGTCGACCGGTTCTATAGCGAGCCGATGCTGCAGACCGAGCGTTGGGCGGATCGCATGCCGCTCGCCGATTGTGTGTTCGAAAACCGCTGGCCTGAGAACCTCTAAGCGCAGCAGCGGCGTTACTTTTTAAGCGGCTCGACGGACACGACATCCGGCACGCCACGCGCTTTATCCATGCGCAATTTGACGCGCCAGTCGGCCGGTGCATCGAAGGGAAATTGAGCCAGCGCGCTCTTGATCAGCGACGGCGTCGCGCGCAGCGGATCGGCGTCGTGGTCCGTGCTGGCCGCGCTCACTTTGTAGACCTCGCGTCCGCTCGCGCGCTCGAAAAAACGCAGCGTCAGCGTATGCCGATACGCGCGTGCCCCGAATAGCGAGAACGGTGCGCCGCTCTGCGGACCGCAATCGCCGGCGGTGCAGTCGCTGCGATCCACGCCAATTTCGGCGGGACGCGTTTCGTATCCGACTGACAGCACGTAGTGCGCGGGACGGTCCGCGGTATCGGCAAAGCCCTGCTTCGCCAGTTCGTCTCGCAGTTGGGTTTCGATCTGCGCGTGGTCGCTCTGCGCACCCTGCGCGCCCTGCGTCGGCATGCGCGCGAAGCTATAGGTCCGCTCGCCTGGCAATGCAGTTGCAGGCGTGGCGGTATGCACGTCGGCGTGCATGCCGGTGCAGCCGGCGAGAGTCGCCGCCGTGAGCAGCGCGCCGATAAGGATCGCATTCAGCCCTTTCACCGCTTTCACCGTTCTCTCCTCGCTTCGATAGGTTGCATGCTCACACGCCATGAAGAGGCCTCGTGGGCAACTCCGATTGTTCGTCGTCCAGTGCCGGCAGGCGGATCGTTACCGCCGTGCCGCGGCCAGGCGCGCTCACGACCTCGACATCGCCGCCGTGGCGGGTGACGACTGTCTTCACGAAGGCCATGCCGAGCCCCGCGCCGCCCACATCGGGCCGCTCGGTTTCATGGAATCGCCTGAAGCGCTCGAACAGACCGGCCTGCTGTTCCTCGGGAATGCCATAGCCCTCATCGCGGATCGTGCACGACACGCCGGCAGACTTCACATACGACAGCTCGCAGGCGATACGCGTATCCGGCGGACTGTACTTGACCGCGTTGTTCAGGATGTTGACGAGCGCGCGTGTCATTAGCGAACGGTCCGCGCAGATCCAGTGGCCGTCGTTGTCGTTCTCGTCGCGGCCGCTGCGGCCTGTTGCGCTGTCCGTTCCGGTATCGAGCGCGATGCGCTTCGCGTGCGCCTGCGGCCAGACTTCGTCGCTCGCGTCGATCATCAGCTCGGCGAGATTCACCGGCTCCAGCATGTAGGTTTGCGATTCGGCGCGCGCGAGTTGCACGAAGTCGTCGGCGAGTGTCAGCGCGCGTTGCGCATAACGTTCGATGCGCTCGAGCACGCCGCGCGCGAGCGCCGGCGTCTCGCGTGCGCGCTCCATTTCGACGAGCGCGAGAATCGATGCCTGCGGCGAACGCATGTCGTGCGACAGCAGCCGCAGCGCGTCTTCGCGTTGACGCTCGGCTGCGTGCAGCGCCGACACGTCGACGAGACCCGCGATCCAGCCGGTCGTCTCGCCCTGCGCGTTCGTGCAGTTTGCATAACGCAGCAGATGATCGCGCTCGTCGGCGTCGCGCACCTCGACGCCCTGCGCCATCAGCGCGGCGAATTCGCTGCGCGCGGGATCGAGCAGCGCGGGCCAGTGTGCGCGTGCGAAGAGCGTCTGGTCGGCGTCGGAGGCCGCGCCGCTGTCGATTGCTTTAACGAGCGTCAGCCCGCCGAGCACGGCCTGCATCGCACGTCCTTCCGGCATGGGCGCGCCGAGCCGCGCGAAATGCGCCTTGGCGGCATGATTGGCGATCAGCACGATGCCGCGCACGTCGCTGACGAGGATCGGCTCGGGCACGCTGTTCAGGCTGTCCCACACGAAGCGCTTCATGTCCTGCACGCGTTGCGCGGCTTGCGCCATCAGCGCCATATGCTGTTCCAGCACGTCGCCGCCGAATTCGCGGCGGCGTTGCGGCGTCTGCGGAGTCTGCGGCAGCAAGTGCGGTTCGTCGGCGAGGCGCTGCAGTTCCTTGCGCAGATAGGCCATCGTCATTTCCAGGCGCCGCCAGTTCCAGATCGGATAAACCACCACCACGCCGATGATTGCCGGCACCGGCGACAGCCACAGCCGCGCGCCATAGAGCAGCACGGCGCTGCCCGTCAGCGCGATCACGCACAGCGCGCCCGTGAGCAGCAACGAGCGGCGCGGCGACAGCACGAGGAAACCGGCCAGCAACGCGGCAAGCGAGACCAGCGACACCGCGAACAGCAACCATCGCGCGGCCGGCAGGACCTGGCGACCGGTCAGCAGCGTATCGAGCACGTTCGCATGAATGTAGACGCCAGGCAGCGGCCCGAGCTCGCCGGACACCGGCGTCGCGAACCGGTCGTAAAGGCCCGATGCGGTCACGCCGATTACGACGATGCGGCCACGCAATTTATCCACGGGGACGTCGCCGGCAAGCACGCTCGCGAAGCTCAGCTTCGTGTAGCGCTGCGCGTTGCGGCTGAATGGGATGAGGAAGCGGCCGTCGGTGGATGCGTCGTGGTTTGCGTCGTTGCTTGCGTCGCCGCGCGCTGCGCTCGCCTGGTTCACCGGCTGCGGATTCAGCACAAACGTGCCCCGCTGCGCCGCCCTTGCGACCGTCACCATCAATTGCGGCCAGCGCGCGTCGGCGTCGCCTTCGAACTGGGCGACGCTGCGCACGATGCCGTCGCTGTCCACCTCGAGGTTGATATGCCCGAGGCCGGCCGCGGCGCGCGCAAGCGGCGCAACGGGCTCGACGACCACGCGCGGCGCGTCGCGCCCCGCATCTTCGAGCAGCACCGGCAGATAAGTCGGACTCAGCGCGATCGCGCGGGCAAGCGCGGCATCGTCGGCATTGGGTTCTGTGAAGAGCACGTCGTAGACGACGGCGGCAGGCTTCGCTCTCGCGATCTGCTCGAGCAGCTTTGCATGAACGCTGCGCGGCCACGGCCAGCGACCGAGTTGCGCGACGCTTTCATTGTCGATTTCGAGGACGACGATATCGGGCAGCACCGGCCGCGCGCGCCAGCTCAGCAAGTGGTCGTACACCAGGTGATCGACGCTCGCGCTCATGCGTCCGAGCGAACAGAGCAGGATCACGATGAGGCCGAGACTTCCGATCGCCGCCCATTCGATCAGAAAACGCCGACCCGCGCGCCGTCCGAGACGGGCGCGCGGGTCGAGGCTCAGGCGCGTAGATGTGTTCAGCAAGGCGTGCGCGTAGGGTCTGTTGGGCGTGCGAGTCCGGGAGCGTATCGCATGCGGCTGCGTGAATCTACCAGCGAATCCGCCAACGTCAGCGCGCGAGCGTGAACGAGCGGACCGCGCTCGTCGTCTCGTAGAAGCGGCCGTTGTCGAACTGCTCGGCGACGATCGTCCAGTAATAGACGCCCGGCGGCAGATCGCTCACCACCAGTTGACCGTCCGTCAGATCGGCGCGATCGACGATCGGATGACGCAGATCCGCTGTCGTCGCCATGACGAAGCGAAAGCGCGTTTCGCCCGACGCCGGCGCGCGGCTCACGAACCAGCGGAACTCGTACTCGTGACTGCCGGCGCGCGGCGCGGCGGACGCCGACAGTCCGAACTGACGCCGCTCGAAACCATACACCTGCGGCAAGCCTTCGAGCCCGTTTGCGTCGATGGCGGCGATGCGCACGAAATACGTGCCGTCGGCGAGATCGCCAAAGTCCGCGTGCGGCGTGCTCACGCGCAGGTCGCGAATCAGGTCGAGCTGGTCGGCGTCGCGCGAAATCTGCACGCGATAGGCCGCGGCCTTGCGCGCCGTTTCAGCGGAGCCACCGGCGCCGGCCGGTATCAGATCGAAGGCCACCGTCTTGCCGTCCTGCACGCGGGCCGGTTGGGCAAGCGCGGGCGCGGCGAGCAGTTCGACTGCTTCGCCTGGCGCGCCGCCGGCTCGCGTGACGCTGCCAAAGCGCGCCGCGAGCAGTTGCGCCGACGCCTGCAACGGCACGCCGGGCGCAGGCGCATGTGAGAGAGCCGAATCGGGATCGACGCCGACCGCGCCATCCAGCACTTCGACGGCGGTGGTTTGCGCGTCGCCGTCGTAAGCGACGCGGAAGTGGGTGCCGCGCACGCCCGCGACCACCGACGGCGAGCGGATCTGAAAGCGGTCGTCTTTCTTCGTCGCGTGCGTGACTTCGCTTTCGACACGCCCGCGACGCAGTTCGAGTTGCCGGTCGCCCGCGCCCGTCAGTGCGGTTCGCCGCAGCTTGCCGATGTCGAGCATGGCGTCGTCGGTCAAGGTCACGTGCGAGCCGTCGGACAGTTCCAGCGTGACGAAGCCGTTGGTTCCGGTGCAGATGCGGTCGCCTTCGCCGAGCATCTCGCCCGCCGCAAGCGGCACATACGGCCCCTTGCCGAACGCATGTTCGGCGGGGCCACTCGTCGCAATCACGCGCGCGGTTTCCGGGTCCTGTTTCAGTTTGTCGGCGGGCAGGCGCAGCGCGACGCCGGCGTGCATGCGACGCGGCGCGGGCACGTGGTTCAGGCGGCTTAACACCGCCCAGTCGCCGCCGTCGGTCAGATAGCGGCTGGCGATTTCATAGAGCGTGTCGCCTTCGCGCGTCACATACGAAACATAGGCGGGCGGCGCGGCTTTCGCGCGCTGCCTGGGCGCGCGCGAAGACTGCGCGTGCGCGTCAGGCGGTGCGAAACAGGCAATCGCGAGCATGCCGGCTGCCGCGAGCCACGCGCCCGCGCGGCGGCTCGCCGACGCTGCACTGCCGCGCTCCGCCGCGGCAAGATCGACGGCACGGTCGACGGCAAACGTCACGCCTGCCCCGCTTCCCGACGGTCGGCCGCGGCCGGCGCGTCGCTCGCGGATTCGAGCCGTTCGAGCCGGTAGCCATAGCCGTAAATCGGCGTCAAACGATAGCCGTGTTCGGGACGCAGGCCGAGCTTGCTGCGCAGCATCGAGACGTGCGTGTCCATCGTGCGCGACGGGATGTCGGTCGCCTGCTTCCAGATGACGTCGAGAATATGCGCGCGCGACAGCGGCCGGCTCAGATGCTGGAACAGCAGCAGCGCGAGCTCGAACTCCTTCTGCGTGACCGCCACCTTCGTGCCGCGGACCACGACGTGCTTCGCATGCAGGTCGAATTCGAACTCGCCGAACACTTCTTTCGCCGACGGCGGCTTGAGATGATAGGCGCGCCGCAGCAGCGAACCGACGCGCGCAAGCAGCACCGCGCCGGAGACCGGCTTGACGACGTAGTCGTCGGCGCCCGTATTCAGAATCGACGTGATGTCGCTTTCATGGCCGCGGCTCGTCATGAACAGGACGGGCAAGCGCTCCGACAGACTTTCCCGCACCCAGCGCAGGACATCTTCGCCGGACATGTCGGGCACGTTCCAGTCGAGCACCAGCAGATCGAAGGTCTGGCGCCGCAACTGCCGCACCAGTTCGCGACCCTGGCCATAGGCATGACAGACATGGCCCGCCGCCGACAGCGTTTGGCAAACTAGATCGGCCTGCGCCGAATCGTCATCCAGGACAGCAATTCTCATAAAACCCCGCAACGCGACTTACGTTTGTTCGTCATCTATAACTGGGGCCAGCGCACGAGCACCGTCAAATGGTGCCGGCGAACCGGCGGATCGGCCGGGATGCCGGTGCTCGCTGGCACCGACGATCCGGCTTTCCACTCATTTCGAAGTTTCTTCCACTTTCTTTCGACTAATGGTCCTTCGCCTCGCGCCCCGTAAAGCTGTTGCCACCCCGTCTCAAAATTTGTGCGCATTTTCTTTGATTTAGGAGCGGCGATTATCAAACCGGCGATAATCATAATCGAAAAAACGCGCGTTTATGCTCGCATCATTAAACGTCGCGGCAGCGGCGGCCTTTGCATTGCATCGCCCTTTCGAGCAACGCTTTGGCACCGCTTAGGTACCGTTTTGGGAGCCGCCTGCATGCCGCAAAATGCCGCCGAATACCGCTCGGTGCGGGCTTGCGCGCCGCTCCGACGTTTTTTGTTTTTGCCTCTCAGGTGCTGCCGATTAGCGCTTCGCCCACTGGGCTCGCTATTGGATTAGTTGGTCTCTCTCGCGCGGTGCTGGCCCCGCCGCCTTGCTTTTCAAACCGCGGCCGGGAACAGAAAACAGCGCGGAAACAGCGATTTGACATTCGTGAGTCAGTATAGGAACTGTCTCAAAATAAATCGTTTAAGCTTTGTCAAATCCACCAGGCGTTGCGGGCGCCACCGCTTATGGCCGCTGTTGCACGCAATTAGCCCGCGTGCAACTCCACCACTCCGCGCGCCTCCCGGCTCAAACGACGCACCGCCTGAGGCGGCTGCCCGATCGTGCGCAGGAACGCGCGCCTCATCCGCTCGCGGTCCGTAAAGCCCACTTCGTCCGCGATCACATCCAGCGACAGGCGGCCCTTTTCCAGCATCAGCCGCGCGGCTTCGACGCGCAAATGCTCGACCGCTTTCGCGGGCGACTGCCCCGTCTCGGCACTGAACGCGCGGCTGAACTGGCGCGGGCTGAGTCCCGCCACCTCGGCAAGTTCTTCGACGGTCAATGCGTTGCGCAGATTGGCGTTCGCGTGATCGATCGCCTTCTGGATCTTGTCGGACTTCGGGTCGAGATCGAGCAAGGTCGAGAACTGGGACTGTCCGCCCGCGCGCCGGTGGTACACCACGAGCTTGCGCGCGACCGTGCGCGACACGTCCTGGCCGTGGTCCTTCTCGATCATCGCGAGCGCCATGTCGATGGTGGCCGTCATGCCCGCGGACGTCCAGATCGGCCCGTCGACGATAAAAATCTGATCTTCCTCGACGGCGATCTTCGGAAAGCGGCGCTGCAGATCGTTGGCGAACCGCCAATGGGTGGTGGCGCGCCGGCCGTCGAGCGCGCCCGCTTCGGCAAGCACGAACGCGCCCGTGCAAGGCGCCGCGATCCGCCGCGATGTTTCGAGCGAGCGTCTGACGAACGCGGTCAGCGCGGGCGACCGGAGGTCGATGTCGGCGCCGGAGCCGAACATCACCGTATCGAATGTGGCGTCGCCGAAAGGCTGCGTCTCCACCCGAATTCCCGCCGACGAAGGCACGAGCCCGCCCGTCTCCGACAAGAGCGTTATGTCGTACGCCGGCTCTTCAAGCACGCCGTTGGCGAGTTCGAACGCCGTGACGGCCGCAAAACCCATCAGATAGAAGTTGGGAAAAACCACAAAACCGATCGTATGCATGCGTGGCTCCAGCCATGTCCTGAATTAATGGTATATACGACATTTGAGACGCGGTCAACGAAGGCTATGCTTGGCCTATGCATCGCGCCGGCCGTCCGGCGCAGACAGGACCGGATCGCCGCGCCAGGGCCGCGCGGCCGTGCATCGGAACGCAACAGGCTAGCTAAAAAGTATAGAACCTTCACATGGACCGTCGATTACTGATACTCGCGCTCGGCATGTTCGCGATGGGCACCGACAACTTCGTGGTCGCCGGCATTCTCCCCGGCGTGGCGAACTCGCTGCATACCTCGGTCGGCGCGGCCGGCCTGATGGTGACGTTTTATGCGCTGACCTACGCGATCGCCGCGCCGGTGATGGCGGCCGTCGCCGGCTCATGGCCGCGCAAGCCGCTGCTGGTCGGCGCGCTGAGCGTTTTCGTCGTCGGCAACGCGATCAGCGCGATGGCCACCGATCTGCACTGGGTGCTGTTCGCCCGCGCGCTCGCGGGCTTCGGCGCCGCGCTCTTTTCGCCTACTGCGTTGGGCGTCGCGTCCGCGCTCGCGTCGCCCGAAAAGCGCGGCCGCGCGCTCGCCACGGTGACGGCGGGCCTGACGGGCGCGACCGCGCTCGGTTCGCCCATCGGCACGTTTATCGGCGGATTCGGCACCTGGAGAACGACGCTGTGGTTCGTCACGCTGTTCGGTCTCGTCGCGATGATCGGCGTGTGGACGATGCTGCCCTCCGTCGCGCAGCCGCAGCCGATCAAATTGCGCGACCGGCTCGCGCCGGTCCGCGACACGCGCGTCGCGCTCACGCTGCTCACATCGCTGTTCGCGTTCGGCGGCTTCCTGATGGTCTATACCTACGCAGGCGTCGTGCTCAATCGCGTGACGCACGGCGACGAGCGCATGCTCGCGGGCCTGTTCCTGGTGTGGGGCGTGGCAGCGACGGTGGGGAATCTGCTGGCCGGACGCCTCGTCGACAAGTTCGCGAGCCGCCACATCATCAACGCGATGCTGTGCATTGCCGCGATCAACTTCTGCGCGCTGCCGTGGACTTCGGCGCATGTCGCAAGCGCTGCCCTCGCGCTGATCGTCTGGGGTCTCTGCGGATGGGGGCTCATCGTTCCGCAGCAGCACCGGCTCGTGCAAGTCTCGCCGCAGGTCGCGCCGTTGCTGCTCGCGCTGAACAACACGGCCACGTATATCGGGCTCGCGTGCTCGGGCGTGCTCGGCGGCGTCGTGCTGCAATCGACGGGCGGGCGTTATCTGAGCGTCGTGGCCGCCGCGCTGATTGCGCTCGCGTTGATCCTCGCCGAGGCGGCGTATCGGCGGATCGAACGGCCGCAAGCAGCGCATCGCGCGGCGCCCCGTCGCGAGACCGAGGCGGCGTGAGCCTGGCAACGGTGGTTCGTTTGCGTCGATAATCGCGATTTTCCGCTCATGCGGGATAGCCCGCGCGGATCGCTGCGCAATCGAATCGAGGAACGCATGGACCGCTTGACTGGCATGGCCGTGTTCGTCGCCGCCGTCGACGAAGGCAGTTTCGCGGCGGCAGCGCGCCGCTTTGGCCTATCGGCTGCGATGGCCGGCAAGTACGTCAGCGCGATGGAAGCGCAATTGAACGCGCGGCTGCTTCAGCGCAGCACGCGCCGCTTGAGCCTGACGGATGTCGGCCACGCGTATTACGAGCGATGCAAGCGCATTCTCGACGCTTATGACGAAGCCAACCGCGAAGCCAGCGACGCGCACGGCACCGCGCGCGGTGTGCTCAGAGTCGCCGCGCCGGTCACGTTCGGAGCGATGCACCTGGGCGAAGTGCTCGCGCGATACATGGAGCAATTCCCACACGTCAACGTTGAAGTTGCGCTGTCGGACCGTTACGTCGATCTGCTGGAAAGCGGTGTCGACGTCGCCGTGCGGATCGGTCGCCTGCGTGACTCCGCGCTGATCGCGCGGCGGCTCGCGCCCTGCCGCATGGTGATCTGCGCGTCGCCGGACTATATCGCACGCAACGGCATGCCGCGCAGCCCCGACGACTTGCGGCAAGCGCCGCGGCTCACGTTCAGCGAAGCGGTGTCCGTCGGCGACTGGACGCTCTTCGACAGCGAACGACGCGCGCACGTAATCGACGGGCCCTGCCGGCTCGCCGCCAACAATACGCAGATGCTGCTTGCAGCCGCGCTCGCCGGTGCGGGCGTCGTCTACGGACCGACGTTCGTATTCGGCGAGCAGATTGCATGCGGAAAGCTGGTCGAACTGCTGCCCGAGTATCAGGCGTCCGAGCTCGCGATCCAGGCGGTCTATCCGAGCGCGCGCCATCTGCCGCTGAAGGTGCGCCACTTCCTCGACTACCTCGCGGCTGCTTTCGGCGACGAGCCGCCGTGGGATCGCTTCAGGCAAGCACCGCCGGCACGCCCGGGCCAGCGCCGCTCGATCGCTACGAAGCGCCCAGTTCGCCAACGAACTGCCGGATGATCGCCGCGAGCGCCGACGGCGCTTCGAGTGGCGACAGATGTCCGGTGCCCGCCAGCACTTGCAGACGCGAGCCGGCAATTCGCGGCAGCAACTCCGCGCGCAACGTGTCCACGCGATCGACCTGATCGAGTTCGCCGGCCACCACGAGCACGGGCACCTTGATCGAGCTGACCTCGTGCGTGATGTCCTCGAGCATCGCGGCGTTCGGCCAGGCTGCTCTCGCTTGCGGCGCACCACGCAGGCTGTCGGCAATCACCTGCTCGCGCAGCGCCGGCGTGAGTGGATTCGCGCTCAGCACGTTATCCAGCACCCATTCGATCGATTCACGCGAGTCGTACGCCGCCGCCATCGCGGCGCGCTGCTCGTCGGGAAGGACCATCGGCGAAGGCGGCGACGGCGCGACGAGCACGACGCCCTGCAGTCCTTCGGGCCTGCGCGACGCGAGCAGTTGCGCGACCTTGCCGCCCATCGAGTGCCCGACGAGCACATAGCGCGAGAGCTTCAGTGCTTCGATGACATCGTGCGCATCGTTGGCCAGATCCGCGATCGTATAGCCTTGCTCGGGCGCCGCGGAATTGCCCCATCCGCGATGGTCGACGGCAATGCTCCTCTGCGCGCTCGACAGTTCGCCCACAACCGCGTCCCACGTGCGCGACGATCCGCCCCAGTAGTGCAGAAACACGAGTGCCGGTTCGCCGCTGCCCCGCTCTCTGACATGAATCGTTGTTGCCCTCGTCCGGATATCCATAGCAATGCTCCTTGCCAATGCTCGTTGCGCGTAAGTGAACGGTGCGGGCTTGCCTGCAACCGTGGCCACATTGTGGATGTCGTCGAGCCATCCGATAAGCGCTGTTCTTCTTTA
Source organism: Paraburkholderia sp. RCC_158 (assembly GCF_041355255.1). NCBI lineage: Bacteria > Pseudomonadati > Pseudomonadota > Betaproteobacteria > Burkholderiales > Burkholderiaceae > Paraburkholderia > Paraburkholderia sp. RCC_158. The sequence continues at coordinate 22,389 of NZ_JBFUPM010000016.1, forward strand.
TACGGTCGATCGCCGCGTGATCGGATCGGACGTGGAGCGAACGCCGGCGCAAGGCGTCGCGCGAAAAAAAACGGCATCGTCCCGCATGAGACGATGCCGCTCAAAAAACACCACACGCTCGCGGGGGCTACCACACGAGTGCTCAAAAAATAGCTGCTAAGAAAGTCTTCCTCAAGATGAAAGAAGTACTTTTGTAACGACGCAGGCGGTAGTTATTACGCACGCCGTAATAGCTGTGCGCCCGCAAGCAGTGCTGCATGCGGCGTCAAAAAACTTACGACCAAAGACCCGCAAAACAGCGCGTTTTACACAAGCGATGATTTGTTACAGTCCGGCCTCGCCGATGACGCCCAGGAAGACCGGCGGCCGTCACCCATACGTAAGCCCGCTGAAACCAACTGGCAGGCATGAGCAACGCGTCACATCAGACCGGCTGATCCATGCAGCGACGCGTGCCGTCGGCGCCGCGCACCGGCGCGATGTGTTCGAGCGTGACCTGTGCATGGCCTGCCGCGCGAACGCCGAGCGCTTCCGCGGCGGCATACGAAAGATCGATGATGCGACCGCGCGCGAACGGCCCGCGGTCGTTGATGCGCACCACCACCGAGCGCGGCCGGCCGTGCGCCGTCACACGCACGCAAGCGCCTAGCGGCAACGTGCGATGCGCCGCCGTCAACGCATGCATGTTGTAGCGTTCGCCGCTCGCGGTTCGGCGTCCGTCGAAGAGCTTGCCGTACCACGAAGCGAAGCCCGTCTGCTGAAAGCCCTTGCCGCAGGCGCAGGCCGGCACGATGGGCGAATCGTCGGCGCTGGACTGAGTGTCGGTGTCTGCATCGGTGTCCGCGTCCGCGTCTGCGTGCGGCTGCCGGTGCGCGTGCGGCTGCGGGGCCGACGCGAGCGGCACGCCGGCAGCGTCCGCACCGACGCCGTCGCTATGTTTCGAGCGCGATCCGCTCGCGCCTCGCAGCGTGTGAATGGCCGGGGCGTCGAAACCCGACGGGCTTACGCCCGCGTCGGGTTGCGCGCAGCCAGCCAGCACGAGCGCGGCGCCTAACCATGCAAGCGCCGATGAAAGGCGGCCTGTCGAACAACTGCGGAAATCAGAGATCATGAGCGTTGTCGCGCGCGCCGCGCTGGGTGAACAGCGCCGCGCGTCGTGTGCGGTCTGGTGGGTTCGGGGAAACAAACGCCGGCTTAATGGCGCTTGGGAAGGTAGGCGAGCGGATCGACGGGTTTGCCGTCCTTGCGTACTTCGAAATGCACGGACGCATCGCCGGCGGCATCCGCGGAAACTTCCGCAATGGCCTGCCCTTTCTTGACGGGCGTGCCTTCCTTGACGAGCAGCGCGCGGTTGTTGCCGTAAGCGGTCAACAAATGCGAGTCGTGCTTGACGATGATGAGCTGGCCATAACCCGCGATGCCGCCGCCCGCATAGACGACGCGGCCGCTCGCCGCGGCTCTGACCTGTTCGCCGGCGCGCGTGGCGATCGTCACGCCCTTGGTCTTGCCGGCCACGAACGGCTCGCTGACCGCGCCGCTAACGGGCCAGGCAAGCCGCGCTTTGGCGTCGGCGGCGGTGGTCAATGCGGCATCCGTGTGCTTTTCCGCTGCCGTGGCCGCGCGCTGATCCGTTGCGGCCGCAACGTTCTGCGTCGCCGCGGGCGGAGCGACGCGCAATATCTGCCCGGCGCGCAGCGAGCCATCCGCGGAAAGACGATTCCATTGCGCGATCGCCGACGCGTCGCGGCCGAAGTCGTGCGCAATGGCCGTCAGCGTATCGCCCGGATTCACGCGATAAAACCCCGCGGGCACGGTCGGCGGATTCAACGCGGCCGACGCATTGCCGGCCGTCCAGGCCGAGATCGGATCGTAGGACGAACTGACCGGCGCTTCGAGCAACGGCGTGCTCGGCGAAAGCAGCGAGCAGCCGCTCAGCGCGCCGGCCAATGACCATGCGAGCAGCTTCAGAACGCGCGGCGCTGCGCATCGGGGCAAACAGATTTTCATTAACGGATGAGAAGAGATCGTGATCTTGCCGAGCGGCGTTTCAGCGCTCGCGTTTTTGTGTGTGCGCTAATGCAACCATGCAATCATGCAAATCGGCGTCGCGGCCGGATGGCGCTCTTCATGCCGATGTGAAGCGAATGCGGGCGAATGCGGCGATGCGGGCCGATGCGCTCGCACCGGCCCGCTTCTTCGCAGACTCGCTAACCGACGGAAAAATTACGGCTTGGCAGGCGCTGCTTCGTCGGCTACGGGCGCGCTGTTGTCGTCGCCCTGTGCCGTCGATGCCGCGTGCTTGTGTGCATGCTTATGCGCGTGCTTGTGCGCGTGCTTGTGCTGCTTCTTCGCGTGATGATGCGGGGCTACCGGCTCGCCTTCGTGCGTTGCGGCCGAAGCTGCATGCATCGGAGCCGCTTGCGGCGCGGAAGCAGCTGCGGGCGCGGAGGCTTGCGCGAAAGCGGCGATCGAGAACAGACCAGCGACGGCGGCGGCGAGAAGTTGCTTGTTCATGACGGTGTTTTCCTTAACGTATGCGTTGACTGACCGATTAATGGTCGCGTGTTCAACGAGTGCGAAAAGAAACCGTTGACGGCATCAGGTCAAACTCAGCAATCCTTGACGATTTGTGACGCCTTTGAACAGTAGCGAGTCAGATGTGACGAGATTTGAATACGATGAAAACGCGGGCTTTAGAGCGGCACGGCGTTTTTGAAAGACGCGTGGTTGTGATCGACACGCACGGTCGTTGCGACCGCGCGCGTCACTTCGAGCCTTCCAGCTCGGGCATCGGCGCAAAGAGCGCGTCGAGGTCGTCGTCGGAGAATTTGGCGGCGCCCGCGGCGTCTTCCGAGAGAATGCTGTCGGCGAGGCCCGCCTTCTGCTCCTGCAATTCCACGATCTTTTCTTCGATGCTGCCTGCCGCGATCAGCTTGTAGACGAACACAGGCTTGTCCTGACCGAGCCGATGCGCGCGGTCGGTGGCCTGATTCTCGGCGGCCGGATTCCACCAGGGGTCGTAGTGAATCACCGTGTCGGCGGCGGTCAGGTTCAGACCCACGCCGCCCGCCTTCAGGCTGATCAGGAACAACGGCACTTCGCCTTGCTGAAAACGCTGCACGGGCGTGACGCGGTCGGTCGTGTCACCCGTCAGGATCACGTAGGGAATCGCGGCTTCGTCGAGCGCTTGCGCGATCAGCGACAACATGCCGGTGAACTGCGAGAACAGCAGAACGCGGCGGCCTTCGTCGATCAGTTCGGGCAGCATCGAGAGCAACAGATCGAGCTTGGCCGAACGCACCCCCTTCTCTGTTTTATCGGAAGCTCGTGCGGTCTGAGTGCTCGAACCTTCGTCAACTTCGCCGACGTTCTGAGCAGTCCGCAGCGTGCGCACGAGACGCGGATCGCAACACACCTGCCGCAACTTCAGCAGCGCATCGAGCACGATGATGTGGCTGCGCGCGAGGCCCTGCGCGCTCACCGCGGCGCGCACCTTTTCCTGCATCGCCGTGCGCACGGTTTCGTAGAGATCGCGCTGCGCGCCTTCGAGATCGACGGAACATACAATCGTCGTCTTGGCCGGCAGTTCTTTCGCGACCTCGTCCTTGCGACGCCGCAGCATGAATGGCCGGATGCGGCGCGCGAGCAGCGAGCGGCGCACGCCGTCGTTATTCTTTTCGATCGGATTGCGCCAGCGGCGCGTGAAGTCCTTCTGGCTGCCGAGAAATCCGGGCAGCAGAAAATCGAACTGCGACCACAATTCGCCGAGGTGATTCTCGAGCGGCGTGCCGGTCAGACACAGACGATGGCGCGCGCTCAAACCACGGATCGCCTGCGCGGCCTTCGTCGTGGCGTTCTTCACGTACTGCGCTTCGTCGAGAATCAGCAGGTGATATTGATGTTCGGCGAGCACCTTCTGATCGCGCCACAACAACGCGTACGTCGTCAGAATCAGTTCGTGTTCGCTGATCTGCTCGAAGCGCTCCTTGCGCTGCGGGCCGTTGAGCACCAGCACTTTCAGCTCGGGTGCAAAGCGTCGCGCTTCCTCGCGCCAGTTGTGCACGAGTGTGGTCGGCACGACGATCAGCGCGGGCTTGTCGAGCCGTCCGGCCTCTTTCTCCGCGAGAATGTGCGCGAGCGTCTGCACGGTTTTGCCGAGGCCCATGTCGTCGGCGAGCACACCGGCAAGACCTTGCTCGCGCAGATACTGCATCCAGTTCAGGCCCTGCTGCTGATAAGCGCGCAATTGCGCGCGCAAGGCCGCGGGCACCGGCACCTCGCGCAAACGCGGACCGGCTTGCAGACGCTCGGCGAGCCGGCGGATCGAATCGTCGCCACGGAATTGCCAGCGGCCTGTGTCGCTCAACGCCTGCAGGCGGCCTGCGTCGACGGACGGCACGCGCAGCGGCGCACCATCGGCGAGCGACCCGCCGAGCGAATCGAACAGATCGACCAGCACACGCACCACCGGTTTGAGCCGGTCGGCGCGCAGCCGCAAGCGCTTATTCTCTTCGGTCTTGAGCTCGATCGGCTCGTCGTCGGCGATGGCTTCGAGCGCGCCGCCAAGCCAGCGCCGGTCGCGCCGGAACAGATCGGCGAGCAGCGGTTCGAGCCGCACGTTGCGCTCGCCGATGCGGATGCCCATTTCCAGATCGAACCACCCGTCGCCGGCCTGATGCGCGGTGCCGTCGATTGCATCGATCTCGATCACGTTGTAGCGGAACTCGGGCGCCATCGTCACACGCCAGCCCTTGCTGACGAGTTCGGGCACGGCGTCGTTGACGAACGCGGACCACGCTTCGGCATCGGGCAAGCCGAGCATCGTGTCGGGTAACAGACGCGACGCGAACACGCGGCTCGTGGGCACCTTCTGCAACCCGGTCTTGCGCAGTTCGAGCAGGCGCTTTTTCTCGGCGTCGTAGCGGCGGCGAATATGGATGACGTCGCCGCCCGGCATGGGCACGAGCGTGACGCTGCTGTCCACGTTGATGCTGACGCCGTCGTAGTCGAAGCTCACGCCGGCCAGTTCGACGGCCTGGCTTTTGGCGACGTTGCCCGCCTTGCCAGGCTTGCTGGTCTTTCCAGCGGACGGCAGCGCGTGGCTGTTCAGCGTAAGCACGGGCACGGGTTCGACATCGATCACGCGAATCGTCGATGTGTCGTGGGTAGGCGGCAACGGCAACTCGGGCGCGACTTCGCGCAGCATGGACGCGACGAGCGGCGCTTCGGCCAGCGAGATCGGCGGCATCGCGAGGTAGTCGGGCAATTGCTGGAACGGCAGCGACGAGCGCACGATGCCCGCCTCCCGCGCGTCGCCATCCACGTACCAGACGGGCTCGGTCGGCAGCACCATGCTCGCGCGCGGCTCGGTGCGCAGCACGGGACGCAGACGCTGGTCGGCAAGCGGTTCCCATTCGATGCGCCCCGGCCGGTCGGCGGCGCGCGCGAGCGGCGTCGGCGCGTCGTCGCCGGGCGCGAGCTTGAAGTCGAAGAAGAGGCGCCCGGTGGCGATCAGCTTTTGCAGCATTTCCGCGCCGCTCGTGCCGCGCAGAATAAATTGCCCGAAGTCTTCGCGCGAACGGCCAAGCCACAGGCCGCGCAGAATCGACAGATCTTCGTCCGACACGAACCTGGGTTGCTTGAGCAGCGCCGACTCTACATTGCCCCACGTCTCGCCGACCTCGACGATGCGGCCATCCGCATCGCAGCGCGCGCGATACAGCACCACCTCGTGGCGCATGTGGAAGTCGGACCAGTTGAGCCGGTAGGCCAGCGTTTCGGTGCGGGCGGCAGCCGTTTTCTGAGCGGCGGCATCGGCGGCTTCGGCGCGCGCACGGAAGCGTTCGAGCCAGCTCACGAGCTCGGGGCGCACGCCCTGCGGCGGACCGAAGCGTTCCACCGACGCACGTTGCGTCACGAGCGGCGCGCTGTCGCTGCGCTCATCGTCGTCGACGCGAATAATGTGGTCCATCTCGTCGTGATACTCGAGCTCGGCGAGCAGCAGCGCGGCCACATGCTTGCAATTGCGGCCGACCGGACAACTGCAATCGCTCTGCGCCCACGGCGTGCCGCCGTCCGTGCGAAAGCGCACGCGGGTTCGGTAGGGCTCGGGCTGGCTGCCCTGCACGTCGCCCGTCAGTGTGGCTCCGTGCCATTGCATGTTGGTGACCGGGCCGACCGCGCGCGCCTTGGCGACGGTGTTATCACCGAGCCACTCTGCAATCCGTTCGCGATCAAAGAAAACTGACGACATCAGCGTGCATCCTCTTCAAGCCGGCGAAGACAAGCGGCGCGATGGAATCGATTCGGCGGACGGTGCATTGTCTACCGCGACGATTTTTCGAAGCCTTGCTTGCCAGTGATAACCGGCCATTTTACGCGTTGGCGGGATTCGGCTGTGCGAGGTGGCGCTCGTGGGGATGGGTTGTGGGCGGGGATTGTTATTGGCTCGCGATGCAAGCGGCAACGCGCGACGCGCACCAATTTGGACAGCGGCGCTTATTCGCCGAGTGGGTCGTCGCTGCCCAAGGCGCTGTCTATCTGGCGGCGCGCGTCGTCGAGCGCCGCGCCGATTGCGGCCGCGCCGCGAAAACGCGAGCGGCTCTGGCGCGGCGCAGTCCACTCGCCGTTGTCCGGTTGACCGCCGTCGTCACGTTGTATTCGCGTGGTCACCGTCGAGCCGCCTGCGGGATCGTCTTCCGCGAGAACGGTCACTGTGAAACCGCGATGAGTGTGCACTTCCTGCATCCGACTGCTCCTTCCGATCGGTGAGCCGAGGTAAGACCGGCCGCACTTCTCGAGCATTAAAGGTTCGACGGATTGCCCGGATCGACCTTGCCTTTCTCGATGTTGTCCGTCTGGTCGCCGAGCTCTTTACGGTTATCGCCGGTCGTAATCTGCGCCTCGCCCTTCGCCTTGCGGCCCTCGTTTCCGGTGATCGAGCCAACGCCCTTGTTCACGAAGCCTTTGAGCTCTTCCTTGATTCCTTCACGCTGATCCTTGTTCATCTTCGTTCCTCCGGTAAAAAATCCGCCTCTTAAAGCGGTTTTGGCCAGCGCGCAACCTATGGAGGTTGTTCCGTTAGCGCCATCGTTCGTCACGGGATGCGAGCAAACCTCGTACCCGCTTCCCGCAATGCGACACGGCAATCGGATCGATTGTGAAAATCTTTTGGAATAAGCACGCGGCGCCCGTGTTTGCCCCCATGTAGACCAAAGCCGAACCGATAATCGACCGTTAATCGAAGTCAACCGAGAACCGATCCGGCTTGTCGTTATCACTGTCCCGCTGGCTAACTCATGGTCCAGCAAATTTTAATTTTATTTAGGAGTTCCTATCATGTCGAAACTGTTCGTTGCTCTTGCACTCGCCGCTGCCACGCTTGGCGCTCCCGTTCTCAGTTTTGCTCAGTCGAGCGCCCCGCTGACGCGCGCAGAAGTTCGGGCGGATCTTGTTCGCGTCGAGCAGGCCGGCTATAACCCGAGCCGAGGCGATGACGTCAACTACCCGGCTGATGTCCAGGCGGCAGAAGCCAGGATCGCCGCACAGAACGACAGGCAATTGACGACACAGGCTGTCGGCGGTGTCGCGCAGAGTGGCACTTCCGCTGCGGGCACGCGGCTCCAGACGGCGATGAGCTCCAGCTGCGTCGGCCCGGTTAGCTACTGCAATATCTACTCCGGCAGTTAAGTGAGCCCTGGTCAACGACTCCGTCGTGCATTGACACGCGATGTCGTTTAGCGTCGCCCGCTCTTCAAATCAAACCTTTTCGTTGGAGTTTCAAAGTGAAGATTTTTCCTTTCGCAGTATCGACCTTGACCTTGGCCGCCAGTCTTTTGGGATCCGCTGGCGCAATGGCGCAAACCACGCAACCCGCTACGGCGCCGATCAAGAACATCGTTCTGGTTCATGGCGCGTGGGTCGACGGCTCGGGGTGGAAGCCGGTCTACGACATCCTCACCAAAGACGGTTATCACGTGACGATGGTGCAGGAGCCGCTGACGTCGCTGGACGACGACGTGGCCGCCGCGAAACGCGTCATCGATCTGCAGGATGGCCCCACCATTCTGGTCGCGCATAGCTACGGCGGCTCGGTCATCACCGAGGCGGGCGTCGATCCGAAAGTGGCCGGCCTGGTGTACGTGGCGGCGCATGCACCGGCAGTCGGCGAAGACGAAAGCGACCTCGGCAAGCAGATGCCCAGCTATACGTCGAAGCAGGCAGGCGCGATCAAGAAAACGGACGACGGCTACACCTATCTGAATCCTGCCGACTTCGCGAAGGATTTCGCGGCGGATCTGCCGCTGAAGGAAGCCGAGTTCGAGTCGCGCTCGCAGATTCTGACGGCCGCGAAAGTTTTCTCCGCGCCGATGAAAGTGGCCGCGTGGACCATGAAGCCGAGCTGGGGTATCGTCGCGGCCGACGACAAGATCATCAACCCGGATCTCGAACGCTTCTATTACCAGCGCGCGCATAGCCATACCACCGTGTTGGCGGGTGCAAGCCATTCGGTGTACGAGTCGCGCCCGAAGGAAGTGGCCGCGGTGATTGAAGACGCAGCAAAGCATGCGCAGCAGTAATGCATCTGGCGACGCATGGATACGCTGCGCGTTATTCGACGCGCGCAGAAGTGGCTCGAACGCGATTCAGTTTTTGCATATGAATGGCACCTCGATGGTGCGGAGTCGACATCACAGCAAAAGCACGATCGCGTTCATCGCCAGAGAGGATAGACATGCCGCGCACCACGTTCGCATGACACGATGTTCTCTGTCGCGAAAGGGGCCACAACCGCACCAAAATTCCGCATTGCTAAACGGTAGCGACTAACCTACGCTTCCTAACACTTCATGTAAGCGGAGGCTCGACGGCCATCCGTTTCTCTACTGAGGACCCGGCATGAACTGTGATCCAACCGATACGGCCGTGGTCTTCATCGACCCCCAGAACGACGTGCTGAGCCCGACGGGAAAGAATTGGGGTGCGGTGGGTGCGAGCGTCACGGAAAACAGAACCGTCGAAAACATGTTGAGGATCTTCAAGGCCGCAAAAGCCGCGAAGATCAATGTATTCATATCTCCGCATTACTTCTTTCCGACCGATCGCGCGTGGCAGTTCAACGGCCCGCTCGAAGCCGACGAGTTCGCAACCGGTACGTTCGCGCGAGAAGGCGCTTTGAACCTCCAGGGATTTGAAGGCTCGGGCGCGGATTGGCTGGCGGAGTTCAAGCCTTACATTGATGACGGCCAGACCATCGTCGTGAGTCCGCACAAGGTTTTCGGTCCGCAGACTAATGACCTCGTACTGCAATTGCGCAAACGTCACATGAGCAAAGTGGTGCTCGGCGGCATGCTCGCCAACATGTGCGTGGAAGCGCATTTGCGCGACCTGCTCGAGCAGGGCTTTGAAGTGTCGGTAGTAGCCGATGCGACCGCGGGGCCTCGTCATCCCGTCTGGGGTGATGGCTATAAAGCGGCCATGATCAACTATGCGTTTCTCGCGCACGCGGTGGTATCCACTGACGACGTCGTCGCCGCAATGACTTGATCCTGGTGTCGGCGTCCGAACTTCCTCGCTTCACATGCCTTTCTTGCAGCGTATTTCTGTAGCTCTCACACAGTGCTGAGCCGCGGCTCGACATCCTCGAGCAAAGAAGGTGATCGCGGACCGGCCATCCGAACAAGGAGCATCGCAATGGCCAGTCCAGCCTCGAGTACTTCGTCTGCTGCCGACCGCACCGGTCCTGCCGTTCCCGTCACCTATCATCGAACAGCGGTTGTGGATGGATTGAAGATCTTCTACCGACAGGCCGGTCCGCTCGACGCTCCCGTTGTGCTGCTATTGCATGGTTTTCCAACCTCGTCGCATATGTTCAGGAACCTGATTCCTGCACTAGCCGACCGCTATCACGTGATTGCACCGGACTACCCCGGCTATGGTCAGAGCGACATGCCGGATCGTGCCGAATTCGCCTACACGTTCGACCGCTACGCTGAACTAGTGGACGGCCTGCTCGACCAACTCGGCGCGGATCGGTACACGATGTATGTCATGGACTATGGCGCGCCCGTCGGCTGGCGGCTTGCTCTGAAGCATCCGGATCGCGTGGCGGGTTTTATCGTCCAGAACGGAAACGCCTATGACGAGGGCCTCAAGGCATTCTGGGACCCGATCAAGGCGTATTGGGCCGACGGCTCGGACGCGAGCCGCAAAGCATTGCTGCCGCTGCTCACGCTCGAGACGACCATCTTTCAATATACCGATGGCGTGTCCGACCGCACGCGTGTGTCCCCGGACAACTGGGTCCATGACCAGGCGCTGCTCGATCGCCCCGGCAATAACGACATCCAGCTCGACCTGTTCTATGACTACCGGACCAATCTGCCTCTTTACCCGAAGGTGCAGGCGTATTTCCGTGAGTTCAAGCCGCCGATGCTGATCGTCTGGGGCAAGAACGACGTCATCTTTCCGGCGGATGGCGCGTATCCGTACAAAGAGGATTTGCCGCACGTCGAGACGCATCTGCTCGACACGGGTCATTTCGCGCTCGAAGACAAGGCGGACGAGATGGTGCCGCTGATACGCGACTTCCTCGCCCGAAAGATCGACTCAAGAACGTAATTGAGGCTTGCATGGCTCAACTGCTATCGGTGAATGTCGGGCTTCCGCGCGACATCGACTGGAATGGCCGCACTGTCCACACCGGGATCTGGAAGAACCCGGTGCCGGGTCGCTGTTGGGCCAGGCGGCTGAATCTCGATGGAGACGGCCAAGGCGATCTCGCTGGACACGGCGGTGAGCAGCGAGCCGTCTTCGTCTACCAGATGGAATCGTATCGATACTGGCAGGAGCAGTTGAAACGATCCGATCTCGTCTACGGCCAGTTCGGCGAGAACTTCACGATCGAGGGAATGCCCGACCCTGCCGTGTGCATCGGCGACCGTTATCGGATCGGCAACGCACTGTTCGAAGTCAGTCAGCCTCGGGTCACCTGCTACCGCGTCGGCATTCGAATGGACGAGCCGCGGATGCCCGCTTTGCTGACATCCAGCGGACGGCCCGGCTTCTACTTGCGCGTCCTGCAAGAAGGCGAAGTCGGCGCGGGCGACGAGATCGTGAAGGTCGGAGAGGTAACGGAGCGGATGACAGTCGCAGAGGTCAACGCGCTCCTCTATTCGCCCGATCATCCGCGCGATCGACTCGAACGCGCATTGCGAATAGAGGCGCTTTCGCCGGGATGGCGCTCTTCGTTCGAGGCGTTACTGCAAAGCCGCATGAGCGGCGAGGCGAGCGGCAGCGCGGGCGGTAACGCGGGCCTCGCGCCCGCAGCGGCGACGCATCCGGCTCCGCCCGGTTTTCGACCGCTCACAGTGGCGGCCATCGAACCGGAGTCCACGGACGTCCTCTCTCTCATGTTGACGAGCGCGGACGGCCAACCGCTCCGGCCCGCTCTGCCCGGCCAGTATGTGGTGCTGCGCCTTCAAAGGACCGTCGACGGCCCGCCGCTTTTTCGCAGCTATTCGCTCTCGGGTGCTGCATCGACGGAACGCTATCGAATCAGCCCGAAGATCGAGCCGAATGGCGCGGCTGGAAACTATCTGAGGGAGCATGTGCGTGTTGGCGATGCGCTCGATGTCAGTTCGCCGCGCGGGAGCTTCACTCTGCAGGAAGGACTGCGGCCCGTTGTGCTCGTCAGCGCGGGAATCGGCGCGACGCCTCTTCTGGCAATGCTCCACGCGCTGTCGACGGCACGCTCGACGCGGCAGGTCTTGTGGATGCATGCCGCCCGCGACGCGCAGCACCATCCATTCGCCGCCGAAGCGCGCCGCCTGGTGCTGTCGCTGGCTCACGGCCGCAGTCACGTCCGTTACAGCAGGCCCGGCTTGGGCGACCGGATGGGCGAGGATTTCGACGCGACCGGTCGCCTGTCGCGAGCGGTCCTGGACGAGGTCGGCGTCCCGCGAGACGCGGACTTCTATCTCTGCGGACCGACTGTCTTCATGGCGGACATGAAAGAGGCACTCGCGGCGTTCGGCGTGCCACCCGAACGGACTCACGTCGAAATCTTCAACGGCGGGGAGTCGATGACGCCTGGCATCGCCGGCGTACCCACGCGAGCTCCACATCTGCCTGAAGACGCAGCCAACACCGGTCCGCTGGTATCGTTCGGGCGCAGTGGCATCGCCGCGCACTGGAACGCATCGGCCTATCAGAGCATTCTCGAACTCGCCGAGGCATGTGACGTGCCAGTCCGTTGGTCGTGCCGCAGCGGCGTCTGTCACAACTGCGAGAGCGGGTTGATCTCGGGGTCCGTCGTGTATGAGCCCAATCCGCTGGATTCACCTGCGGGAGGGAACGTGCTGATTTGCTGCGCGAGGCCGCATGGTGATGTGGTGATCGATATTTGAGTGGCGTGGGTGTGCCATATCGACGTATAGCCCTACCCCTTATTAAACACGTTCACCACACGCGACATGGATTTCGCTGCCAGCACGAGCAGAGCGCTGGTTGGACTGTAGTCGACGTTGTACATCAGGTCGATAAAGTAGAACATGGATAGTGCGATGAGCGGGTGGTACATCGCGCGGCTTATCAGGCGTTTCATCGGCATCTCACGCTGTCTCTTTTGCACGAACCGATAAGCCACTGTGCCTAAACCGATCTGCGCAAGTCTGGTGGCGCGCCAGGATTCCGGAACCGGTGGAAGGTTTGGCTGCGAACGACGGACGACGTTGAAATGTCACGTCCCATCCTGTGACGGACTTTGCCTCGCGCAGGCCGTTGCCGTCCTGCTCGTGCGTCGACATTTTTTGCCCGATCGTCCAGGTGTTGCCGACGCTTCGCCTGCCCGTTGCAGCGCGTCCAGGAAGATTGTCCGGTCCTACTGAAAAAGCGCGCCGTTTGTTGCACGCAGTTCATCCACAGGCGTCAGGCTGCGCTTGCCACGTTGCGGTGGATGTCCGTCAACGCCGTCCGTCAATCAAGGGGACCAGGATGCGCAAGCTGTTCTTCACGACAGGATCGCCTTTCGCTCGTGCCGTCCGTATCGTGCTTGTCGAGAAGGGACTCGATTTTGAGCGCGAGGAGACCTTCACGACACCCAGCGTCGAAGAGCGTGCGAAGGTCGCGCCGACGCTTCAGGTTCCTACGCTGGTCGACGGCAACCTGACGCTTTGGGATTCCTCTGTGATCATCGATTACCTCATGTCCACGTATCCAGGCGCGCCTGCGCCCCCAGGCATGGAGCCCCTGGCGTCCGACTATGTGCGCGCGACGGAAAGCTGGCACGACAAGCTCGTTCTCGCGACGTTACAAACGTTCGGCGTATCGACGACGATGGTGTCGCAGTTGCAGTGGTCCGGCGTCAGGCATGAAGAAAATGTTCACGCAGCGCGATGTGCGATGCGCAACCAGTATCTTCTCGACTGGTTCGAGGCCCAGCTTGTCGGCGCTGACGGCGCTTTCGTCCCCGGTGTGATTTCGGCTCAGGACATCTTGCTCACCTGCGTTTGCCAGTTCATCGAAACGCGCCCGTTGCGATTGTCTTGGCGCTCCCCTGCCCGACCCAGGCTTGCGTCGTTGGTCGCTCGAATGGAAAAACGACCTTCTGTGCAACAGGAAGCGGCACTCTGGTGGGAGCCCGGGGTGACATACGCGACTGCTGCCGAAGTGGAATGGGCAAAACATAAAACCATTCGTGACGGGCTGAGCTTCAGCGAATGGACGTCGCAGTCGGCAAGTTAAGGTTGCCGACAAACTGCCTGACGTTGTCCAGCACGGGTTGCTGGTCGCCAGCGAAGACCCAATGATCCGCACCGTCGAGCCCGACGAATCGCGCCTGCGCGATGTGACTGGCGAGATGCCGGCCGGCGCCGATGCGAACTTGAGATCGTTCGCTATGAGAATCGGTCGCGACATCGGTCGGAGTTCGATCGGAATGGACTATGAGAAAGCAAACGGAAACCGTCGGCCGAATTCGTTGAACAGCCCTTGACCTCAAAACGAGTCCCGGTCTAACCCATTCGAGATACCAGCACGGCCCTACGCTTCCCCACCCGCCGGCACCCCCACAACCACCTCCACCCCCGCCGCCGCCAGCAATTGCCCAAGCGCCGACGCCGGCGCCTCATCAGTCACCAGCACGTCGACGCAATCCGCGCCGAACGCGTGCAGCAGCGCGCTATGGCCGAACTTCGCGTGATCCGCGGCGACCACGCGGCGCTCGGCCTGCGCGAACGCCGCCAGCGAAAACGCGACGTCTGCCGGCAGTGCATCCATGAAATGCCCGCGCATGTCGATCGCCGTCACCGACACGATCGCGTAACGCACGTGGAACTGGCGCAAAAAAGCCTGCACGCTGTCGCCGACCGCGGCGGCGTCGTCGGCCCGCACTTCGCCGCCCGCGATGAACACGCGGTTGCCGTTGTGCGGCGCGAGCAGCCGGGCGACTTCGATCGAGTTGGTCACGACCGTCAGCCGCGAACGCGCCACTAAGGCCCGCGCGATGTGCACGCAGGTGCTGCCGCCGTCGAGAATCAGCGAATCGCCGTCGCTCACCAGTTCGGCGATGCGCGCGCCGATGGCCCGCTTGCCGGCAAGGCTCGCGGCCATGCGCCGTTCGAACGGCGGCTCGTCGAGGCGCTCTGGCAGCATGATGCCGCCGTGAACCTTCAGCAGCAGACCCTGCTCGATCAACGGCTTGATATTGCGGCGGATGGTTTCGTCGGACACCTCGAATCGCGCGGCAAGTGCCGTGATCGTGCAGGTGCGCTGCTCGCGGACGAGCCGCAGGATTTCAGCCTGGCGTTGGGTCGAGAGCATGGAGTCGGGCGGATGAAGGGTGCGGTGAGTTTAGCAAAACGACGGGCTGATGTGGGATTTCCCACATATTTCCACAGTCGGCGGCAGAGCCCCTAGTTCACGGCGTGCGAGACGCCGGAGCGACGCCCGACGCCTACCGCAGCGTTCACAGCCAAATGTGCAAGCGGCTTCGCCGCAGCCTTCGCTGCATCTTTGCCAGCCGCCGTCCGAACGCCCTTCCCAACGCCCTTCCCAGCCATTTCCCCAACCGACCTCACAGCCGTCTTCGCTGCTGTCCCATGCGGAAGATCACTCGCCCTGAGACTGATCCGAGCGCACGTCGATCGCTCACCTACCGCCAAAATACGACCACCACATGACACCACCAAACCACCAAACCACCACACAGCCTCGCGTCTCACGTTGCATTCCGTGCACTTATACGGCAATCTATGCACACCAACGCCACCAGCAACCACACATGTCCACACCCCTCCCCCCACAAACCCGCGTCGTCATCATCGGCGGCGGCATTATCGGCTGCTCGGTCGCCTACCACCTGACCAGGCTCGGCTGGGCCGACGTCATCCTCCTCGAACAAGGCCAGCTCTCTTGCGGAACGACATGGCACGCAGCCGGCCTCGTCGGGCAGTTGCGCGCGCAGGAAAGCATGACGAAGCTGATCCGCTATTCGACCGCGCTTTACGCCGAACTCGAAGCGGACACCGGTCTTGCCACCGGCTGGAAGCAATGCGGCTCGCTGTCGGTGGCCCGCACGGCCGAGCGGATGACGCAACTCAAGCGCACCGCCGCCGTGGCCCGCGCGTACGGCGTCACGTGCGAGGTGATCGGCGCGCGCGAAGCCGGCGACCTGTGGCCGGTCATGCGCACCGACGACCTGCTCGGCGCCGTCTGGCTGCCGGGCGACGGCAAGGCCAACCCAACCGATCTCACGCAGGCGCTCGCCCGCGGCGCTCGCATGCGCGGCGCGCGCATCGTCGAAAACACCCGCGTCACGGCGATCCACACGCGCGACGCGCACGGCTCTCGCGAAGCAACCGGCGTCGCCTGGCGCAACAAGGAGGGCGACGAAGGCTCGATTAGCGCGGACATCGTCGTGAATTGCGCGGGCCAGTGGGCCAAGGCCGTGGGCCGACTGTGCGGCGTCACGGTGCCGCTGCACTCGGCGGAGCACTACTACATCGTCACGGATCGCATCGAGGGCGTGCACCCCGATCTGCCGGTCATGCGCGATCCCGACGGCTTCATCTATTTCAAGGAGGAAGTGGGCGGCCTCGTGATGGGCGGTTTCGAGCCCGACGCCAAACCGTGGGGCATGAACGGCATTCCCGAGAACTTCGAATTCCAGCTTCTACCCGACGACTGGAATCAGTTCGAAATCCTGATGACTAACGCGCTGCAACGCGTGCCCGCGCTCGAAACCGCACAGGTCCGCCAGTTCTATAACGGACCCGAATCGTTCACGCCCGACAACAACTTCATGCTCGGCGAAGCGCCTGAATTACGGCGCTTTTTCGTCGGCGCGGGCTTTAACTCGATGGGCATCGCTTCCGCGGGCGGCGCGGGCATGGCGTTGGCCGAATGGATCGTCGCGGGCGAGCCGACCATGGATTTGTGGCCGGTCGACATTCGCCGCTTCGCGCGCTTTAACGGCAACGACGCGTGGCTGCACGATCGCGTGAAGGAAACGCTCGGCCTGCACTACGCAATGCCGTGGCCGAATCGCGAACTCGACAGCGCGCGGCCGTTGCGCCGCTCGCCGCTGTACGCGCTGCTGCGCGAGGACGGCGCGTGCTTCGGCAGCAAGATGGGTTGGGAGCGCGCCAACTTTTTCGCGCCGACGCCCGGCGAAGCACGCGTCGACTACACATTCGGTCAGCCGGACTGGCTGCGTGCAAGCGGCGCCGAACACCGCGCCTGCCGCGAAGGCGTGGCGCTTTTCGACATGACGTCGTTCTCCAAATTCCTGGTCAAAGGACGCGACGCGCAAAGCGTGCTGCAAAGCCTCGTCACAAACGACGTCGATGTACCGCCCGGCACCGCCGTCTATACCGGCATGCTCAACGAACGCGGCAATTACGAATCGGACTTCACGCTCACGCGCATCGCCGCGGACCAGTACCTGCTCGTCACCGGCACCGCGCAAACCACGCGCGACTTCGACATGATCGAGAGAGCGATTCCGCGCGACAAACATTGCGTGCTCGTCGACGTGACCAGCCAATATGCGGTGCTCGCCGTGATGGGCCCGCGCTCGCGCGAACTGCTGCAAAGCGTATCGAAAGCGGACTGGCGCAACGAAGCGTTCGCGTTCGGCCAAAGCCGCGAAGTCGACATCGGCTATGCGACGGTGCGCGCAACGCGCCTCACCTACGTCGGCGAACTGGGCTGGGAACTGTACGTGCCGGTCGAATTCGCCGTCGGCGTGTACGAGGCGTTGCGCGAAGCGGGCAAAGCGTTTGGCCTCGCGAATGCAGGCTATTACGCAATCGATTCGCTGCGGATCGAGAAAGGCTACCGCGCATGGGGCCGCGAACTCACGCCGGACACGAATCCGTTCGAAGCCGGGCTCGCGTTCGCGTGCAAGCTCGACAAGGAGATTCCGTTCCGCGGCCGCGACGCCCTGCTGAAACTGCGCGACGAGCCGCTGCGCCGCCGCATGGTCGTGCTGAGCGCGGACGGCGCCGCGGATCGCATGCTATGGGGCGGCGAAGCGATTTTGCGCGACGGCAAGCCAGTCGGCTTCGTGAGCTCGGCGGCGTTCGGCCACACGCTCGGCTGCCCGGTCGCGATGGGCTACGTGAACAATCCCGATGGCGCAGCCGACGCCGCGTATCTGACGAGCGGCGCCTACGCAATCGACGTGGCCGGCGAATCGCTGCCGGCCACGCTTCACCTGAAGGCGCCGTACGACCCGCGCGGCGAGCGCGTGCGCGCGTAGCCAGGCGTTCGTCCGCGAGCCGCGCCGCTCCTCCGCGCGCGCCGCGGTTCAATTCATGCTGTCCGTCGACGCGCTTTCGCTTGCCATGCGGCTTGCCGCCGCTTCGGCGGCGAGCGCCAGCTTGTGCTGCTCGACCTGATGCGCGAACACGGGGCTGACATCCGGGTACGATGCGTCGGTCACGTAGTCGAGGCCGTTCTGTTGTGCCTGGATCAGTTCCTGGTAGACCTGGGCGCGCGTTTTTCCTTCCGCGAAAACATTCGACGATGCGGCGAGGACGACGACGGACAATGCGGCGAAAGCGATCTTCTTCATGATGAACTCCGGTGAGTTGTGTGCGGGTTTGCATCAGGGAGAACCACGCTTTGCCGGCTTTTATTCCTGGGCGCGGCGCAAGTAAAAAACATTTCCGCGCGACGGAATAAAGCGCGCCGCGAACCGGTTTGCCCGGGTCTGGACGACGCCTTGCTCACGCGGTAAAAGAACTTCTGAAAGACGCCGCGCGAGCGGAATAAACCGGCGTACAACCGTGTTTGCACCTCAACAGCCGAACCCCGGCCGGAGAACTTGCATCATGAAACCGACCGACGCCCCCGCCGATTCACCGCTTTCCGAAGCCGACGTTCAAGCCTACGCCGACGGCACGCTGTCGCCGGCGCGCGCCGCGTTTTTGCGCGACTATCTGGGCCGCGATCCGGCGGAAGCCCGCCGCGTCGCCTTTTACGGCTCGCTTAACGAGCAGATTCAGCGTTCGTTTCAGACCGCCGACGAACCCGCGTCCACGGCGTTCAAAGCCCGGCGCGGCGCGCGCGGCCGCTGGCGCAACGTTGCCGGCAGGCCGAGTGTGCGCAAGGCGGTCAGAGCGCTGGTCGCCGTCGTCATCGCGTGTGCGGCGGTGAGCGGCTGGTTTGCGGCGACTCAGGTGACGCAGCAGGCGCTCAACAATGCCGCCGTGATGGCGCTGGCGGAAACGGTGGCCGCTCCTTATCCGGCGGCATCGCCGACTCGCCGGGAGCCGTCCGCGCCCGACCTCGAGGCAATCGGGCTGCGGCTCGTCGATGAGCGCGTGCTGTCGCTCGGCCTGTTGCAGCGCGCCACCGCATTCGTCTATCTAAACGGCGACAACCAGCCGGTGATCCTGCTGTCGACGCTCGCCCTGCTCGCGCCTGCGCAGCCGCAGTGGTCCGCGCGCCGCATCGGCGATGTGCGTCTGTTGACGTGGACCGCGCAGCGGCAACGCTTCGTGGTCGCGGGCGACGCGCGCACGCACGGCCTGATGCGCGCCGCCGACGTCATGACGATGCCATGAACGCCCACGCAGTCGTACACGCGCGATGACTCGCCGCATCGACGGGAATAGAATCCGCTCACGCGTGTTCGCCCTACAACCGCCCTACAACACGAGCGACGCTCCGACGCAGCGCCGCGCTTCCTGCCCACGAGAGGCCCCATGACCGGGATCAAGAATGGATGTCCGTGACGAGTTGATGGAACACGTGCCGCGGCTGCGGCGCTACGCGCGGGCGCTGATCAACAATCGCGACCTCGCGGACGATCTGGTGCAGGACACGCTGGAACGCGCGCTCGGCCGCACCGGCATGTTCCAGCCCGGCACCGACCTGCGTGCGTGGCTCTTCACGATCATGCACAACGTGTTCGCCAATCAGGCGCGCAAGGCATCGTCGCGCGCGGTCCATGTGGCGGTCGACGACGAAAGCGTCCACGAAGCCGAGTTCGCCGTGCCGGCGCCTCAGATGCGCTCGCTGGAAATGCGCGATCTCGACTACGCGTTGCAGCGTCTGCCGGTCGACCAGCGCGAAGTGGTGCTGCTCGTCGGCCTCGAGGAAATGAGCTATGCCGACGTCGCGCTCGCGCTGAACGTGCCCATCGGGACGGTCATGTCGCGGCTTTCGCGCGGACGCGAGCGGCTTCGGGCATTGATGGCGGGCAGCCAGCCCGGTGCGAAATTACAGGTGGTGCGATGAGCGACCAACATACCCCGATCACTGAAGAAGAGCTGCATGCTTACGTGGACGGCACGCTGTCCGACGAACGGCGCGCCGACGTCGAGCGCGCGCTCGAACAGAATCCCGAACTGGCCGCGCGCATCAGCGATTATTTTTCGCTGAACAGCCTGTTCCACGATCGCTACGACCGCGTGTTGAACGAACCCGTGCCGAAGCGCTTGCAGCCGGCCGCGCCGCCGCATTCGCGCCGCTCGCGCATCGCCGCCAACTGGCCGCAATTCGCGGGGATGGCGGCGGCGCTGGTGACGGGCGTCGGCATCGGCGTCGGCACGCATATGGGGCAGGACGCGATGCAGTCGGTGGCGGGCTTCTCCGTGGGTTCGTCGACGGGTTCTTCCAATACGCGCCCGGTGAGCGCGGACCGAGCCGAGGTGTTCGCCCGCCAGGCCGCGGTTGCGCACGTCGTGTATATGCCGGAGGTCGACCGCCCTACCGAGATGAGCGCCGATCACGAGCAGGATTTCGTGCAGTGGCTCGCGAACCGTCTCGGCACCAACGTCCATCCGCCGATGCTGGCGAAGCAAGGCTTCTCGCTCTCCGGCGGGCGCCTGCTGCCCGGCCCGGACGGCCAGATGGCCCAGTTCATGTATCGCGGACCGAAGGGCGAACGGGTGACGCTGTGCATCTCGCGCCGCCAGGTGAATGCGAACACCACGGCGTTCAAGCTGTACCAGGACGGACCCGTCAACGTGTTCTACTGGGTCGACGGCGACTTCGGCTATGCGGTGTCAGGCGGCATCGACCGCAAGCAGTTGCTGCAGCTCTCGCATGACGTGTACGCGCAATTGACCGGCGCGACGCAGACGGATTGATGCGCCTGCGCTGGTGAACCACCGCGCACGTCAGCGCGCGGCCGACTTCACCAGTTCGCGCGGCGTCACGCCGAGCAGCCGCCCGATCCAGTGCGCCATGTGGCTCTGGTGCGAGAAGCCGGCCTCCAGTGCGATCTGGCTCGCGGAGAGCCGGCCTTGCAGCAGCATCGTTCGCGCGCGTTCGACGCGCCGCTGCACCACGTACTGATGCACCGGCACGCCGAGCGTCGCGCGAAACAGCACCTTGAAGTGCGGCACGCTCAGATCCGCCTGCGCCGCGAGTTCGCTCAGCGTGAGACGGCGGTCGAGATGCGCTTCGATGAAGTCCGTCACGCGCGCCGCTGTTCTCGGAGCGAGCGTGCGCTCCTTGCCGTCGAGCGACGGCGCCCCGCCGATCAGCCGCACCACCATCGCCGTGCACAGGCTTTCGGCGTATAGCGGATCGGACGCGTCGTCGGCTTCCAGTTCGGCGCGCAACGCCCACGCGAGATGCTGGAAGCGCGCATCGCGCATCTGGAATTGCGGGCGAATCTGCGCGTCGCTTGCCTTGACTGCCAGTTGCTCGGCTGTCCTGCGCGCGAATTCCTCGCCGATCCAGACGCTGAAAATCATGCAGGCCGATTCGTCGCTCCATTGGCCGTCGAGTCCCGCGGGAATCACGTCGGCGTCGCCGTGCGCCTGAATGCGCGAGTGCGGCTTCTCGTTGCAAAGACAATGCGCTCTGACCGGCCCGCCCACATGCACGCCGACCCGATGATGCTTGAGCGCCGGTATCCGGTGCAAACCCGCCGACACGTTGACCAGCTCCGCGCCGAAGCCTTGCCAGCCGAGCGTTTTGCTCGAGCGCAGCGCGATGCGCGAGCCGCTGTGCGCGGGCGGAATCTGAGTCGGGACAGGTATGACGGCGTTCATCGTTTGTCTCGCGGATGGCAGTCGATCTGCGGGCATTGTGCCGGGTTTTTCGCGGCTTCGCTCGGTGTGCGGCTATCGTCAAACGACCATCCGAATCTGTTCATTTGCATCCGCGCATGCGCGTTTTTTGCAGCACCTGTCCTTATGATCGGGCCATGACGATCCAATAAGGAGCCTCACGTGTTCGTGATTTTTGGAGCAGGCGGCAAGGTGGGCAACGCAAGCGCGGCCGCGTTGCGGCGCGCGGGCTGCGCTGTGCGTGCCGTGGTCCGCAACGCCGCGCAGGCCGCGCCGCTCATCGAGCTGGGTTGTGAGGTGGCGATCGCCGATCTGCACGATCCTGCGTCCGTAGCGCGCGCCATCGACGGCGCGCACGCGGTGCAGATGCTGTGTCCGGTGCCGCGCGATCACGACGACCCGGCGAGCGCGATGCGCCGCATGATCGACGCGAGTGTCGACGCGTTGCGCGCGAATCCGCCGCAACATGTGCTCGCGCTTTCGGATTACGGCGCCGAGCACGCGAGCGGGACGGGCATCACCACGCTGTTCCACTACCTGGAGACGCGGCTCGGCACGCTCGACACTCGCCTGACGTTTCTGCGCGCCGCCGAACATATGCACAACTGGGCACGCGTGCTGCCGGTCGCACTGGCGAAGGGCGTGCTGCCGAGCCTGCATCATCCGCTGGACAAGCGCTTTCCTACCGTGGCCGCACAGGATGTCGGCGCGCTGGCGGCTCAACTGCTGATGGACGGCAAGCCGCCACGGCATTCGCCGCGCGTGGTGAGCATCGAAAGCGAACAGCGGGTGAGCGTGATCGACGTCGCGCGCACGATTGCCGATCTCGCCGGCCGCACAGTCACCGCCCACGCGGTGCCGCGTGAGCAATGGGCCGCGATGCTCGCCGGAGCCGGTCTCGGCGACGGACACGCGCGGCTGATCGTCGATCTCTACGACGCGCATAACGCCGGCCGCATCGACGTGCAAGACGGCGTCGGCGAACGGCGTTTCGGTCCGACGACGCTGACGCAGGCGTTAGCGGCAATCGTGCCGCGCGACGCAGCGCTCAGCGCCTGACGAGAGGATCGATATGTCGACCTGTGTTCTACGGCATGCAACGAGCAAGCGACGCGTGAATACGAGCCGCCTGCTCGCCGTCGCGTTGGCGCTGGCGGGGCTGATCGGCTGGCGCGCGGTTCGCGATCTCCTTGCCGCGATTCCCGATAGCAACGACGACTTCGGCTTGTTTTAGCGCCGAAGCAATGACCTCAGCCCGCGAACGACTGTCCGCACCGCGCGGGCGCTTGCGCATTGCATCGCGCCGCGACACCACGCCCAACGTCTTAAAACTCGCGCAACCCTCAGCACTGGATTAAACTTTGGCGGCTCGTTCGGCCGCCGCGCTCAAAGTTTGGTTCACCGAACGACTTATCGGCTAAATCTTTCTCCCCTATTGCCGTTAACGAGGTGAAAGGTTCTTAAGTTTGCGTCGGGTGCATGGAAGTCATAAATTCAAGACGGTGGGCGCCGCGGGGCCGGAACAGGTGGATCGCCGCAGCCGCGGCACTCGGTGCCGCCGCGATCATCAGAGCGATCCTGCATCCGCTGCTCGGGCCGTTCATGCCCGGCACTGCTTTTCTGATCGCCGCGGTGCTCGTCGAGTACTACTGCGGCCTCGCGCCCGCGTTATGCGTGATGCTGCTCGGGCTTTGCCTTGCCGATTATCTTTTCGTGCCGCCGTATGGCCACATCGACGTGATCGACGCGTCGGATCTGCATCTGCTGATCTCGTACCCTCTGCTTACGATTCTCATCATCAGCCTCGTTGAACGTTTGCGGCGCGCGCAGTATCGCGCCGAACTGCTTGCGGCCGTCGCGCAGTCGCGCTACGAAATGCTGCTGCGCCACGACAACGAGCGGCTGCTTGCCCGCCGGGCTACCGATGAAATGCATCGCATGCTGCGTCATATCGCGCAGTACAACCGCTCGCTGATTCTCATCAAGGCGCTCGATCCGGCCAACAGCTTGCCGCCTGGCAGCTTCGTGGCCGCGGCCGCCACGGCAACACCCAATGCCCTCGTGGACGACGCATCGTTGCACGCGGGCATCGCCTATTGCGCGAAGCATGCGCAAGTGCACGAGGAGGATCTCGCGCACGTGCGCGTCCATCTGACGCCGGGCCATCACCGTATGCGTTTTCTCTCCGGCGCCCGCGACGACTGGCGGCCGGTCGAATGCGTGTGCGATCGCTTCACCACGTCGTCCGGTGAATTCCTGGTTTTGCGCGCGGATGACTGACATGAACGCCACGCCATTTTCAGGCATCGACGGCGGCGATCACGCGGTCCTGCTGTTGCACGGTCTGTCGAGCTCGCCGCTCGAGTTGCGCTTTCTCGCCCGGCTGCTTGCCGACGAAGGCTTTGCCACGCATACGCCGGAATTGCCCGGCTACAGCGCAGGCACCGGACATCAGCCGATGGAGCAATGGATCAGCGCAGCCGTCGCGGAGTTCGACCGGCTCGCCGCACGGCATCGGCACGTCTCGATCTGCGGTCTTTCGATGGGCGCGACGCTCGCGGCCGCGGTTGCGCACGAGCGGCCCGCTGCCCGCGCGTTGCTGCTGCTGTCGATCACGCTCAATTACGACGGCTGGGCGATTCCCTGGTATCGCTTTTTGCTGGACTACGTGTATTACACGCCGCTGCGCTCGCGTTATCGCTATCGCGAGCAGGAACCCTACGGGCTGCGCAACGAGGCGTTGCGCTCGAAGATCGCGCGCGCGATGCAGAAGAACGACATCAGCGAAGTCGGACCGGCGTTCATCGGCTTGCCGGCGCTGCACGAGGCCGGCCGCCTGGCGGGCTCGGTAAAGAAGAAGCTCAAGGGCATCGGCACCGATTGCCTGATTATTCACGCCATCGACGACGAAACCTCGAGCCCGCATAACGCGCGATTCGTCGGGACCACCATCGGTGCGTCATTCTTGCGAACCATCTGGCTCGACGACTCCTATCACATGATCACGTCCGACAACGAACGCGAAGTCGTGGCGCGCGAATGCGCCCTCTTCCTGCGCGAAAGCGTGGCCGCCACCGTGTCGAGCCATAACCCGGCACCCGTGGTTTCTCGCGCGCTCGCACGCCGCCTGCGGCAACTCGCGACTGTGGCGAGGAAAGCATGAAGCGCACATTCGTGCTCAAGGCGGCAGTGTCCGGCTTCGCTGTGGCAGCTTGTGCCGGCGCGACTCACGCCGACGAACAGCAAGCAGCAAGCGACTGGAAAATATCGGTCGGGCCGGGCTTGTATGTGTTTCCAAAGTACCCAGGCTCTTCGCAGATCCAGGTGCTGCCGTTTCCCGTTCAGGACATTTCATGGAAGGACCGTGTGTTCTCCCAAGGTCCGGACGTGCTGGGCGTCAATGCGCTCGCGGGCGAGAACTATCATGCCGGGGCCTCGCTGAGCTTCGATTTCCAGTCGCGAAAGAGCTCCGACGATGCGCGGCTCAAAGGCTTGCCCGATGTGCACGTGGGACCGAAGCTGCGGCTTTTTGCAGACTATACGTGGTGGGCTTTCACTGGCTCGGCGGCTGTGTACAGGGACATCGCCGGGACCGGGCAAGGCCTGACCGCGATGGCGGACCTCTTCGTATCCGCGCCGCTCGGCAAATTGCTGCTGTCCGCAGGACCTGGCGTGACATGGGCGAACGCGACATACACGCAAACCTTCTTCGGCGTGAATGCGCAGGAAAGCGCCGCGTCGGGCCTGCCTCAATATTCGACGCATTCGGGCTTGCGCGACGTGCACTTCAACGTCAACGCGCTTTATAAATTCGATGCGCACTGGTCGGCGAACGTCGCGGCTGTCGTCGGGCGTCTGCAAAAGTCGGCCGCCGGCAGCCCGATCACCGAGCGGCGTCTCGATCTGAACGGCATGGCTTCGGTGTTGTATCGGTTCTAGCGCACCGTTCGCTAGTGTTGTTCGACCTGCCAGCGCAGCACAGGATGCGTCGCGCCCGCAGGCATCGTCCACGCCCCGTTGCTGCTGAAGTCCCAACCGGCGAAGCTCGCCGGATCGCTCATCTGCGCGGTCGTCAATCCGTTCGACGGCGGCAGATTGCCGCCGCTCGTCGCCACGCCCGTCGTCTCGGCGTTCCAGTACACGTTGCTGCCAAGCCCCGAGCAATAGGCGCAGACGCCGCCTACCTGGCGCAAGCTGTACGCGGAGACCTTGCCGGTTGCGAACGACTCCGTGACTGTGCCGCTGTTGATATTCACGAGTCCCCCGGACGAGCCGCGCGACTCGTTGGCCGACACATTCCCGGTCGCATACGACTGAGTGATGGTTCCTGTGTTGTTGAACACGAGGCCGCCGCCACCCGAATCGGCGACGACATCGGCACTGCTGCCCGAACGCGCGATGGTTCCCAAGTTATCGCCGACCAGTCCGCCGATCGACGCGCCTGCACCATTGGTCGGCGCCGAGATTCCGCCGGAGGTGAACGTATTGACGATCAGGCCGTGGTTACTGCCGGCCAGAATCCCGATGGACCTGAACGACGGCGCGTAGATATGCGAGTTCGCGTTGATGTTCACGTCGCGCACCACGGCGTTTGCGGCGATATCGCTGAACACCGCATCGGAGTCCGGCGAGATGTTCAACACCGTGTGCCACATGCCGTCGAACTGCCCGGAAAACGACGTATGGTCGGTAAAGCCCAACGTCTTGAACGCATAGCCGTTTGCGTCGATGTCCTTGCCTAGCGCGTAGTTGCCGGCCATGTCGTTGGCTATGTTCTGCAGATCCTGCGCGGAATTCACGAGCTTATAGCCGGTGACCTGCGTGAGCAGGCCGCTGTACGCGGGTGCGCTCCACGCGCTATTGCTCAGCACGACGCCGGGCGTATAGCTGCCGGTCATGTCGTAAAGCGCGCTGACGGTGCCGGTACTCGAAGACCAGTCGATCGTGCCGTTATTGGCGACGCTGCCGCCGTTGTCGATGCCGCCCGCGTCCGCACGCAGCGTGAGTGCGCCGCTGCCCTGGTTGCCGAGCGTCGCGCCCGAGGCGATCGAAACACTATGCGCCGCGTTGAGCGCGAGCGATGCGCCGCCGGTCCATTGAATGCTCTGCGCGACGTCGATATCGCCGCTCTGGCCCGCCGCGCCTGTCGTCGTCATGTTGATGGAGCTGCCCGCGCTGAGGCTGCGGGCAAAGGCGCGCGACGCGCCGTCATCGAACGTGTATGCGGGCAGCGTAACGTTCCATTGCCCTGCGGTGACTTTCGCGAGATCGCCCCAGAAGGTCAGCAGTCCCGTCGCGGTATCGACGATGCCGCCGGTTCCATCGGCGCGCTGCGCGCCGACGTTGCCCGCGAGAATCACCTGGCCCGCGGTGCCCGCCACCAGCCACACATGTCCGTCGCGCGTCGCGGTGCCGGTTGCGCGCACTGCATCGTTGCGGCCGGCGAGCGCATAGATGTTGCCGTCCACGGCTTGCAGGTTCACCTGCGCGGCTTCGATTGCACCGGTATTGACGATCGCGCCGCCGCTTGCGGTCTGCACGAACATCTGCTGCCCGCTCGACGAATCCTGCAGCAGCACCTTGCTGCCCACCGCGATCTCAGCCGTGCCCTGCGGCGCGCTGATCGTGCCATAGTTGTCGACTTCCTTCGCGGCGATGAGCAGCACATCGCCGTTCGTCGAGCCGATGTGGCCGAGGTTGACCACGCGCTGATCCGACTGCCCGGAGAACGTCAGCGCTCCGCCGTTCATGAACGACGCGTTGTCGGTGTCGAGTGTCGAAGCAACGAAGCGGCCGCCTGTCGTGACCACGCCTTGCGGCCCGACCACGACGCCTTGCGGATTGATCAGATAGACGCTACCGGTCGCGTTGAGCTTGCCGAGAATCGACGATGGCGAGCCGCCTGTCACACGGTTTAGCGTCGCACCGGAACCGTTGTTGAAGACGACCGTGTTGTTGCCGCCGATCGAAAAGCTGTTCCAGTTGACGACGCCGCGCGTCGAACCCGGTTGCGTGACGGTCAGCGTATTGCCGGCGCTGGCAATCGAACCGCTGCCGCTCACATAGGCTCCGCCTTGCGGCAAGGTGCCTTGCGCAAGCACCGGGGCCGCGCACGACATGCCGATGGACAACGCGAAGACAGACAGTGAGATAGAGACGGGGACGGCGGGCACGTTGCCCGAGGCGCGCGGCGGGCGCATGGAGAACATATCGCGTGACATACTTTCCCCTCTTTTATACAAGCGGAATGGCATGCCACTCTGCCGGGCCTTTGCCTCTGTTTTCAGGGCGTGGCCAATGCAGCATAGGCCATAAATTGTGCTCTTAACTAACAGGAACTCTCAGCGTTTTGTGCCTTGATGCCTGCGTTTTGTGCCGACTCCGAATCCGTCGACCGCGCGCACGCGCACCGCGGCCCTTGCACGGTTCGTTCGCTCACTGCACGACACACTCGAATGAAGCAGCCTGATTCACGTCGCCGCCCTGATAACGCGGCCATTTCGGATAATCGCATAGCGGCCGCGTGCGACCGGGAACGCCCGCGGTGTCGGTAGTCACCTGCGCGACCGGAGCCTTGCCTCTTTCGACCCATTGTTGCAGCGCCGACAGCGAATCCCAGGTGGCGTTAAAAGTACTGCTTGCCGCATGGCCCATTCCGGGAATCTCATAGAAGCGCACGAACGACTCGACCTGGCGAACGCCGAATTGCGCTTGCAGCCGCCGATAATATTGCTCCGTTGCACGCGTGCTGACCAGTACATCGGATAATCCATGAACGAGCAGCAGCTTCCCGCCACGGTCCTTGAAAGAAGCAATATCGGTGCTTGCGTCGAGTTGCGAACTGAGTTCGCTGATACGGTTCGCCCATACGCCCGGCTGCTCCGGATCGAGCGATAGTGAATTGAAGTTCGGGTCGCGCGTGACCGAGTACTTGATCCACTGATCGGTCAGCACGCTGATATACGGTGCCGTCAAAGGCATCGGATTGGCCGGCTGTGAGGTGCCGAATGCGAGGAACGTAACCACAGGCTCGACGGGAGAACTGCGCGTGACGATGCCGAGGTCGGCTCCCCATACGTTGTAGCCAGGATATTGAGTCTCGCCGCTCGCGAGCCGGAAGCGAAAGTGGGTGGACGTATTGATTGTTTTCAGCGCTTCGATTTGTGCGTCCGACAGGCAATTGTCGCCGGTGTCCGCGCCCTTTGCGCAGCGCAACGGAGCACCGTTGAGCGTCGCAATAGACGGATCGAATCGCGCGTTGCATTGCTGCTGATCGCTGATCAGGCCGTCTGCCACGCCGTCGAGCGCGTCGCATGCCTCAATCGCCGCGTCGTACAGTGCCTGCCGTTTGCCGACGGAAAGATAAGCGCCCGGTTTCGCCAGCGCGCGGTTCATGCGTTGACCGCCGAGTAGCGCCGCTGCGTCGTCCCATGCCGGATACCATGCGATTGCACCGTCCCAATCCGATGGCCAGCGCTGGATTGCCGTGACAGCTTCGCGCCCGCCCGTCGAGCCGCCTGCGAAGTAAGCCTTGCGTGGGAAATGCGCATAGCGGGCCTTGATGATCGCGAGCGCTGCGTCGTGGGTTTTCTTTAATGCGTCGCCGCCGAAATTTCTAACCGCTTCGTCGTTCAGGCCAAAACGTCCGTCCTGCGAGGCGAGCGCGTTCGCCTGATGACCCGAGTCGCTTGCGAACGTTGCATAGCCGCGGCCAAGCGGTACGGGTTGGTCGACCGGGCCATTGGGCACGTTGCCCGCCACATTCGGAGTCGTGCCGTCAAAGCCACCGCCGCCGAACATCACGACTTTGTCGTTCCATTGTGCGGGCAACGCGACCTTGAATTGAATGTCGGGCGCGGATCGGTCGAGTGGCGAGATCTTGCCGGTGACCTCGCAGTATTCCGGTAGCGCGGTTGCTCCGCTTCCGCTGGCCGCGACTGGCTTCACGGCGGTGACGGCCGCTCCCGAGGTCGGCAAGCCTATTTCCGAAGCCGGCACGATAAAGCCTTGCAATCGCTCGCACGCGGCCACGTGGCCGGCGGGCAGAGTCGCAGCTATGCCGGATGCGGGAATCGCCGATGTACTCAACAGCGCCACAACGAGCGCGGCAGGGAGCGCGGCAGCGCGCGCGACTTTCCAATTGCGAAGGTGAACTCGAATCATGATGTCTCCGTTATGACCGACTTTTCCGCAACGCAAATGCCGCGCGCTGCTTGCACGTTGTGCCGCTACAGCGTCATGCCGCCAGACGCTTCGATAACAGCGCCGTTGATATAACTCGCTTCGTCGCTCGCGAGAAAGGCGTAGATGTTGGCGATTTCTTCGGGCTTGCCCAGGCGCCGCAATGGGACCTGGTTTCTCATCTTCTCGAGTACTTCGCCGGGTACGGTCGCCAGAATCGGCGTGTCGATAAAGCCCGGCGCGACAGCGTTCACGCGGATGCCTTTAGGGCCGAGTTCACGGCTCCATGTTTTCGTGAATCCGATGACGCCGAACTTGGACGCCGCGTAGTTCGTCTGCCCGTAATTGCCGTAGATTCCGACGACCGAACTCGCATTGAGAATCACGCCGGCCTGCTGCCCGATCATGCAGTCGAGCACGGCTTGAGTAGCGTGAAAGACGCCGCGCAGGTTGACATCCATGACGTCTTCGAATTGCTCGACCGTCATGTTTTGCAAGCGTGCATCACGCGTAATGCCCGCGTTATTCACCAGCACGTCGATGCGCTTGAAGCGCTCCTGCACGCTGGCCGCCATATCCTGAACTGACTCACGATCGGCCACGTTGACGGTGAAGCCCACCGCTTGCGCGCCCGCCTCGCGGCACGCGCCCACCACCGATTTCACCGCATCGGCATTCACGTCGCATACCGCGACGCTCGCGCCTTCGCGTGCGAATTTGAGTGCCGTCGCCGCGCCGATTCCCTGGCCCGCGCCTGTGACGATTGCAACCTTACCGTTGAGTCTCATTGGATCTGCGTCCCTGGGTAGTGAGTTGTTTTGATGTCGGTATGCCGTCAAAGATATTCGACGTTGCCATCCACGCTGATGGCTTGCCCGGTGATGTTGTAGCCCGCCGGCGATGCGAGGAATAGCGCCATCGCGGCAATGTCGTCGACGGTCACCATCCGGCGCAGTGAGATCTTTTTCAGGTACTGCTCTTTCATTTCGTCGAACGACACGCCCGTCGACTCGGCTCGCGCGGCGATCACCCTGTCCATTCGCTCGCCTTGCACGACGCCTGGCAGAACGGCGTTCACGCGAATGTTCTCGGGCCCAAGCTCGACCGCCAGCGACTTCACCAGTCCGACAATCGCCCATTTGGTCGCGGCGTATGGCGTGCGAAACGCGTACCCGAGCCGCCCCGCCACCGACGACATTGCAATGATCGCCGGGCAATCCGATGTCTCTTTCAGCAGCGGTACGGCCTTATGCAGGAAGTAGTACTGGCTGTTGAGATTCGTCGAAATGGTTCGTTCCCAGTCGTGCGGTTGAATGGATTCGACGCCGCCCGTCGGACCCGCGATGCCCGCGTTGTTGATCAGAACGTCGAGTCCGCCGAGCCTCGCGCGCGCGTCGTCGATAACCTGGTCGACCTGCTCGCGATTTGCCACATCCGCGACGCCGGTGTAGAGCTTTGGGTTCCTCTCTTTGGCCTTTTCAACCGCCGACGCATCGACGTCGCAGATATAGACCTGTGCGTCTGCTTGAACAAATGCATCGGCAATGGCTGCTCCAATTCCCGCGGCTGCGCCGGAAATAAGTACGCGCAGACCGGGCCTCGGTTTGAGAAGCTCGAAAGTATTCATGTGTCGCACCAACAAAATAAAATCGAATAGGGAATAAAGCTGTTTCCGGGCTTATACGCTTTCAAGGCGATGCCGGCATTCAGCTTTTGGATGTGTTGAGTTGCGCGCCATTGGCCGTCGCCGGGATCGGACGATCCGCAGCCCGGATGGCTTTCGCAAGGAGCGGCACGAGACACAGGCCGAGCACCGATGCGACGACCACGACGTTAAAGCCCGAGTCGCTTCTGCCGGTTATCGTCTCGGCCAGCCCGAAAAGATAAGGTCCGACAAAGCCACCCAACAAGCCGATCGTATTGATGAAAGCAAGTCCGGCCGCAGCCTGCACGCCTTGCAATCGCTTCATCGCCACGGCCCAATACGAAGGCAGAATGCCGCCTGCGAAAAAGCCGGTGATGCCAAGCAGCGTGATTTGTGCCGCCTGATTTTTCGTCGCGATAAATGCGCACGCGGTGATAACCACGCCCGCAGTCAGCACACCCAGGAAGCCGCAGTCATTGCTTATCCGGCGGTGAATGCGCGGCAGTGTGAGCACGCCGAGCAGAAAGCCAATGCCGACACTACTCGACAGTAAGCCGACGAGAAGCGGCGACTTAACATGCATCTGTCCGACAATCGACGGAGTGAAAAAGTACAGGCCCACGAACGCTACCTGATTCAGAAAGTAAATCAGTGCAATGAGTACCGTGGTCGGACGTTTCAGTGCAGCGATCCAGTGCGCTGACGTGAGTTCGGCGTGACCGTGCGTGTCGATGACCGCGTTATCCTCGAGCGCCCGTGCTTCCTCTGGCGTGAGCCACTTCACCTCGCTGGGCCGGTTCGGCAGCTTGAAAAAGAGGATGATGCCGACCACGATGGTGGGCAGACCTTCCAGCAGGAACATCCACTGCCATCCGTGCAGACCGCCGATTCCGCCCAGTTGCATCAGCCCCGCACCAAGCGGATTGCCGATAATGAGCGCAATGGAAGGAGCGGTATAAATCCAGCCCACGGCGACCGCCCGGTCTTTAGGCGCGAACCACAGCGTCACCATGTACATCAAGGCCGGAAAAAGCCCTGCTTCCGCGACCCCAAGCAATACCCGCAGAACGTAGAAGGACAGTTCGCCTTGCACAAACATCATCGCCGTGGATAACGCTCCCCAGGTGACGGCGATACGCGCAATCCAGGCCCGCGGACCGACGCGGTGCGCCGCCAGATTACTGGGCACTTCGAGAAGCGCATAACCGATAAAGAAGATGCCGGCACCCAGCCCGTAGGCCGCCGCACTAATGCCGAGATCGGCCGCGAGTGCGCTCTTGGCCAGCGCAACATTCGTGCGGTCGATAAACGACATGAAGTAGATCGCGCACATTAACGGAAGGAGCCTCGCCATCGCCTTGCGAGTCGCTCGCCAGTGCGTGTCGCCGAGGCGGGGGTCAATAGTAGCTGCAGTCATGATGTCTCCGGAAATTGTCCTGCCTGTTTTTTCTTGTGTTGCGCGTCGGGCGATTGCCAACCGGCGCGGCAGGATAAAAAGTACTTCGGCTTGCGAACCTTTTGCGCGCAATGCCATCTGCATTGATGCTCAATGCTTAAAGCGAGACGCTTTCGCGCCCTTTCAATCCGAGCATGGCGCGGGCATCGGCCGGTGTCGCGATTTCGAAAGAAAGCTCTTCGAGAATTCGGCGAATCTTGCGGACCTGCTCGGCATTCGACTGTGCCTTCACGCCACGCGACAGGTAGACGCTGTCTTCCAGACCGACGCGAACGTTGCCGCCCATGATGGCGCCCATCGTCACGAGCGACATCTGATGACGGCCGGCGCCAAGAATAGAAAACTGATAGTTTTCACGTCCGAATAGACGGTCGGCGGTCGAACGCATCAATGCAAGGTTCTCTGGATCAGGACCGATGCCGCCGAGAATGCCGAATACGGACTGAATAAAAAACGGCGGCTTGATCAGTCCGATATCGATGAAGTACGCGAGGTTATACAAATGCCCGACGTCGTAGCATTCGAATTCGAAACGCGTGCCGTAGTCATGAAACTCGGTGAGGATGTTCCTGATATCGCGGAACGTGTTCCGGAAGATCATGTCCTCCATGCCTTCGACGTATTCCTTCTCCCAATCGAATCGCCAGGAAGAGATTCGGGCCGCGACCGGATGCAGCGAGAAGTTCATCGAGCCCATGTTCAGCGAGCACATCTCGGGTCTGGCGACGCGTGCGTAGGCCAAACGCTCGTCGAGCGTCATGCGCGTGCTGCCGCCAGTGGAGATGTTGATGACCGCGTCGGTCTGCGCGGCAATCGCGGGCACGAACTGGCGGAACACTTCGGGCGCAGGCGTGGGCCGGCCGTCTTGCGGATTGCGTGCATGCAGATGAAGAATCGCGGCGCCGGCCTCGGCGGCCTCGAGTGCTTGAGTCTTGATGTCATCGGGCGTGAGCGGCAGATATTCCGACATCGACGGTACATGCGCCGAGCCTGTCACTGCGCACGTAATGATGACTTTACTGGTCGAATTTCCCATTTCAATACCTATCGTGTTGCGGCTGATGCAGAGTGCTCGGAAGCCGGGGCGAATGCGGCCTCTGACGCAATGACGCGCGTCAGGCCGATTGCCACGAGCGCCAAAGGCGCGAGATCACGGGGATGGTGGATTTGCATGCTTGTCTCCAACAGGTTTGCGAATCGCACAACTGCAATGCGGACCCGTCTCTTGTCCCATTGATAGTAGTGAGATACGATTCAGTATGTAAGGTCAATTTCGGACAAGCTGATGTCCCACGAGGACATCCACGGGAGGCACGGTGTCGGCGAAATTTCCGCTGTTGAACGAGCGCATCTACGCGCCGTACAAGATCGCGGCGCTGGTGGAAGTACTCGCGGAGCAAGGCATTGCCCCCGAACAGAGCCTCAAGGGAAGCGGCGTCGAGCCCGACCAGATCTACGACGCGTCGGTCATGACCTCGGTGCGGCAATACGCGATGGTATGCAGAAACGCCGTCAGTCTTTCATCCGATCCAAGTATTCCTTTCAAAACGGGAGCACGTCTTCATCTCGCCGCCTATGGCATGTACGGCTATGCGCTGATGTCGTGCCTTTCGTTGCGCGACTACTTCCGGCTCGGCGTCAAATACCATCGGCTCGCCACGCCGACTATCACGATCGAGTGGACCGAAAATCCCGATACTTCTGTGTGGACTTTTCCTGACGCCTTTTCTTCGAATTTGCCGCACGACGTCCAGCAGTTTCTTCTGGAACAGCAGTACACGCAGCACGTCACGCATCTTCAGGACGTCGCGGGAAGAAGCTGCCCGCCGGTACTTGCGCGCTTCTCTTATCCCGCGCCCGAGCATGCCGCGATATACCGCGAGTACCTGGGTTGCCCGTGCGAGTTCGACGCCGACGAATGCCAGTTGATCTACGACAGCGCCATACTCGAAGTTAAGCCGCACCTGGCACATCGGCATTCGGCTGCGCTTTTGCAGGAGACGTGCGACAGACTGATCGGGCAAGCGAAAACATCATCGGGTGCATCCGGCGAGGTGTATCAGCTTTTAATGCGCAAGCCCGGCGTTTTTCCGAGCATGGAAACCGTGGCCGAAGCACTCAAAATGACGAGCCGAACGTTGAGGCGCCGACTCGAATCGGAAGGCACGTCGTTCGTCGCAATTGTCGACGACGTCCGCTGCTCGCTCGCCACCGAGTACCTTAAAACGACCAAGCTCAGCACCGACGACGTCGCCATGCTGGTCGGCTTTAGCGACACCGCTAACTTCCGCAGAGCATTGAAGCGCTGGACCGGCAAGGGACCTGGCGAGATTCGCGACGAGTCATGAGTCGCTTTATGGCTGTTTTTATAGTGGCTTTGTAGTTCTTTTCAAAGGCTTCATTCCGTCTTCTCTTCGACTTTCGGCTTCTGCGGCAATTGCACCGCCGATTCCCATCGCATCGAACGACACGCGGAACACGGCTCGGTCGGCCGGTTCTCGGTATCGACGGTCGCACCGCAACTCCAGCATGCGAAGTAGCCGTCGGCGCCGATCGCATCGAGAAGCGAGCACTCCATGTCCGGCCGAACCGTCAAGCCGGGGCGTTCGTGCTTTCTCCACACGAGGCTAATAGAACCGGACGACTCCAGATAAACCCGGCGTAACTGTCCCAGATGCGCGACGTTTGCAGCACGAAGTTCCGACGCGAGCATTTCGCGGGACACCTCGCTTGTCTTGAGCTCGTCGAGAAGAATTCTGCCGTCCTTCACGAGCATGGTCACGTCGCCTTCCTGCGCTACCTGAAATTTTCGCCACCGCAGGCCGGCTCTCGAACTCATGCGCTGAAGCGCGACGACGGTAAACAGCACGATAGCCGCCGGCAAAATGCCTTGCGACGACACCTGAATCGGAACGCCAATCGCAGCGCCCAGCATGAGAATCACCGCGAGTTCCGTGATGCTCAACTGCGCGGCAACACGCTTGCCCATCATGCGCATTGCCACTAGCAGCAGCACATAGACAAGCGCCGCGCGGACCACCACTTCCAATAAGAACGCCCAGGGTCCGTCGCCAATCAGGATTCGCTGAACGAGCTGCATCAAACCTCCACTTCCCTGACTGCACATGTCCATTCAGTCGAGCCGCAGTTCTCGCATCGCAAATTGTCTGTGTGTTCCTTTTCAATCGTGTTGCCGCAATGACGACACGCCGACCAGCCTGGCAAGCGGCCTTCTTCCTGCAGTTCCTTGTCGATTGCCGGCAGCACGGAGAGGCCCGGCTTCGACGGTCTGGCGGGAATGAACGAGAAAGAACCCGAGGGCTCCATATAGAGCCGGCTAATCTGTCCAAGGTGTTGCCAGCCCTTGATCCGCATTGCTTCGAATACTTTTTCGCGCGGCATCGCGGCACGCGCCAACTCGTCCATTTCGAGCCGGCCTTCGCTGACGAGCAGCGTGACGTCGGTTGAAATAAGCGTTTCGAGCCGCCGGTGTGTGGTGCCGAGCCGGGCAATGAGACGCTGCAATACGATTGCGACGAGTGCAATCACCAGCGGCGGCAGCATCCCCCGGTTCGACGCCTGCAACGGCACGCCGATGGCCGCCGCGAGTGTGACCACAATCGAAATTTCGAACAATGTGTATTGAGCCGCCACGCGGCGCCCGAGCAGACGCATTGCGATGACGAGCAGTACATAGGTCACGCCGGTTCGCAGCAGTACTTCAAGCAGGAACAGCGATGACGTGTTCCCGAAAAGAAAGCGGTGCCAATCCGTAAGGCTGAAGGGATGGTTTTCCACGACGGTATGCGCAGCAGTGGCCTGGTGGGACACGTAGCGCATGGCGCATGCCTGAAGACCGCGCAAGGCAATTCAGGCACTTTGCATCTGCGAGAGCGCCGCTTCGGCCACTCGTCGCCCATTGTTCCAGTGCTCGTCGATGGCGGTCTTGCCGAACTGCGAGTCCTTGAAATGCGCTTCACATTGCGAGCGCTCGTAATCCACCGGCACGATGCGTACATTGTCCGGCTGCGCAAGCGCCGCTGCATTGATCAGTTGCGGGTCGCTCTGCCTCTTTTCGCCGTCGATGCACTCGAGCGCGTACGCAAGCAAAGACTTCAAACGCTGTGATTCCTCACGCGTTTCGTTGAAGAACGCCGCTCTGCTTGCGTGCTGGATGTTCTTGAGGCGAATGTCCACGTCGACGAGATTGTCCGCAAGCGGGCCATCGCAACTCCATAAGTCGGCGCGCAAAATGGTGGTGCTCACACCAGGCGGTGCGTTCGCCAGCAGATGGCGCACGGGCGCGCCGGTCACGAGCGAACCATCCCAGTACCAGGCGCCGTCTATTTCGACGGCTGGAAACCACGGCGGCAGCGCGCCCGACGCCATGATCATGGCGCCATCGAGTCCATCGTCGTGATTGACGAAGTAGCGCGCCGCGCCCGTCGCCACGTTCGCAGCCACCACACTGACCTGGACGGGGCTGCGATTGAGCAGTTCGAAGTCGCATAGGTTCGACAGCGTGCGAACGAGTGGTCGTGTGTCGAATACGCTCGCATCGCCCGGATTGCCTGTGCCTGCGACCCACGGAATATCCACGCGCCGCACGAAGAACCCCGGCAACCCGAATTGCAGCGCGTACGTTTGGTCGGCTTCGGCGAGCATGCGTCTCACCGTTCGATGTTCGAGCGCGCCGCGCGGCGGCCATAGTTGCAACGCGTGCTCGCGCAGCGCGGAGCCGGGCACCGACACGCTATTCCAGAAGGTTTTGAGCCGCTCTATCCTGCGCGACGGCTCGTTGCCGAAATAAAGCGCCGCATTGATGGCGCCAATCGACGACCCGCTGCACGCGTCGATTTCGACACCCGCGTCGTGCAATGCTTCGAGCACGCCGGCCTGGAATGCGCCAAATGCGCCGCCGCCTTGCAATGCAAGTGCAATCCGGTGAGCAGGCTTTTTATGTGCAATCGTCGATGGCGGCATGCGGCTCCTCGTCTTCTCCGCACGCAAAGCGGATCAGGATAAAGAAAGCATGCAGCGCCGCAACGCGCGTTCCTGCCGCTCGCGCCGGACTGCGGCCGCAAAAGTGCCGCGCGCGCAAGCTCGAGCCAAGCGCCGTTCAGTGCTGACCCGCGTTCAGCACCATCCAGATTTGCCGGGCCTCTGGCCCCGCAAGAATTCGCGCAAAGACCGCGCGACATCGGCTGCACGTGTAGTGCTCTTCGCGGCGCGTCTCTTCCACTGAACCGACGCCGTTGAGCGTCAGGTCCGAGTGCGGAGGCTCGGCCGCCGGTTTGCCATACAGTTCCGCGCATTGCGCGCAAGGTTGAATCCAAAGGTCCATGTGTCGGTTGCCAGTACTTTTTCTATTCGAGGCAAGCGCTTAGTCCTCAAACGGATTGCCGCTGCTTTTCGCCTCAGTACTGAGATTGTATTCCGCACGCACCGCCTTGAGGACCGCTTCCACGTCGCGCTCGAACCCGACCGCATTGCCGAAGTGAGTCATGTTCCAGTTGCAGCCCGTCTTGTCGGGGTCCTGCAATTGCGGCCGCGGCACGCGAATCTTCACGCCATCCTCGACGATTTCCTGCAACCGATGGATTCGCCGGCTGACCTCCTGCTGAAGCTGCGAGGCATTGAGCGTCTTGCGTATCATCCAGGTCCCCTTCCGTTTATCCGCGCCAGTCTAGCGCAACCGACGCGCGCCGCGACGTGGCGCCGGAATGGAAAGCTGGACCTGATGAGTGTTGGTATCGGAGGAGTAAAACGATGCGGGCTGTCTGGGCAGACCCAACATCGATTTGCCGTTACGCTCCCGCCCTTCCCATGGAATGCCCGCCCACTCTGGCTCGGCGGGCGGTGAGCATAAGCGCATCGCTGTCGGCACAGTAGTTGCAAATGTTAGCCGCATCACCAGGAGACAGTCATGATGCGGCTCTTTGCAAACTCATTCCGAGCGAACGCGGCCTATAAAAACGGCATCGTCGTGATCGGCGCATGCGCGGTCATCGCAATCTGCGTAACCGGACTTGCGGCACTTACGGGCATGCTGCCGGAATCGGAATCGGTCGCCGTCACCGTGACTGCCATGCCGTTGGTGGACCTGCAGACTGCGCTGTCACGCGACATCGTCAGCCCATGACCTAACGCGCGGCAGTGACCGCGCCCGGCTCCGCGTAGTCTTCGGCATCGATGTCGTATCCCGACGGCTCCCAGCGGATTGCGAGCAGCACGAGCAACGAAGTCAGCGGCGCGATGGCGATCAACCAGAAGACCTTCGTACCGAACGCGGCAGCGAGCACCGGAAATAGAAACAGCGAGACCGTCGACGCCGAACGCACCAGCGTCTGGTTAAAACCGACGCCGATTCCCCGCAGCGAGGTCGGATAGCTCAGCGACGCATAAGTCATCGAATGCGAGCCGGGTCCGAAACCTTGTCCGAACAGATAGCCGCCGAGCAGAAGAATCGCGACCACCACGAGCGCACCGCTGCCCGGTTTGCCGATCAGCGCGAGTCCGATCAGCGACGCGAATTGCAGCGCGTGCCCGAGCACAGTCATTTTCCACGCGCCGACGGTCGGCGCGGTGCGCACGCCGATCAGCCCGCCGACGAATGCAAATGCGAGATTCAGCGCGAGTGCCGCGACAATCGTCGTGAGCGGCCCCTGCTGGAAGAAACTCGTGATGATCACCGGCAAGCCGAAGATGATCGCGTTATAGCCGAATGACGAAGCACTGCCGATCACCGCGGCAAGAATCGTGCGGCGACGGTAAGTGGCGTTGAACAGAACCCCGTAGTTGCGCCACGATGCCGCGCGCGGCGCCTTCTGCGGCGTCGCGCTTCGTTCGACTACTGCGTCGATGCCGTAAGAGCGCTTCAGGATGCGCGCGGCCTCCTCGAGATCGCCCTGATTCGCGGCCCAAACAGGCGACTCGCTGATATAGCGGCTACGCACGAGAATGATCGCGATGGCCGGCACCGCGCCGAATGCGAGCGTCAAACGCCATAGCCAGCCCAGTTGATGCTCGGGCAGAATCGCGTACAACCCAAGAATCAGCAGATAGCAGGTACTCGTCGCCGCGTACCATGCGGGGCACCACGCAGCGACGCTCGCCGCCTTGTTGCCCTTGCCTGCCACGCGCGAGAACTCGGCGAGAAACGCCATCGCCACCGGCAAATCGAGCCCCACGCCGAAGCCCATCAAAAAGCGCGCGCCGCCGAGCACCCACGCGTTCGGCGCGAGGCCGGCCGCGATCGCCGCGACCACGAAGAACAGCATGTCGGCCATGAACACGCGATAACGGCCGATGCGATCGGTCAGATACCCGCCGAACAGCGCGCCGAGAATCGCGCCAAAGGTGATGGCCGACGACACGAATCCCACCTGAACCGGCGACAACGAAAACTGGCGCGCGATGTCCTTGATCCCGTAAGCGAGCGACGTCAGATCGTAAGCATCGAGAAAGACACCACCCAATGCAATCGCAATCACGATCCGCGCATTACTGCCTTTCGCGGCGCCTGCGCTGACGATGCGCGACACGTCCTGCGCATTGCGAATGACGGTGGGACGCGCCGCGTTGCCGGCAGACGTTTGCGGATCGGCTTCGGTGGAGGGAAAAGCAACAGTGGACATGATCTCGCGTTCGCATGAATGGCTGAAGCGTCGCATGGTAGCCATGCAATCTATGCGGGCAAAACGACGAATTTAACTATGCAAATCGGGAATTGCGTACTTGCATGCGGCTCGTGCCGCATGACGGCATTCAGTCACGCGATTCGAACTACTGCAGATTTTCTTATCAGCAATGATTGGTTGGATTCGACGGCACGCGAATCTAACGTGTAGTGCCAGGTCTCTGCCCGCCAGAGCATTCGTACTTCTTTTCCCTTCCATCGACCGGTATTGCCGCATGCGCTATTTCCGTCTGCTGAAATCTTTCTTCGCCGTGGCGGCGCTGTCGCTCGCCGCGGTTCACGCCTATGCCGACAAGCCGGCGGTGATTCGCATCGGCGTCGCGCAACAGGGTAATGGCGACCCGCCTACGTTTGGTGGATCGCCTGCAGCCACCGTGCAATTGCAGCAGTCGCTCGAAAAAGAATTTGCCGCCGACGGCATCAAGGTCGAATGGCTGTTCTTCAAGGGAGCCGGCCCCGCCGTCAACGAAGCGATCGCCAACAACGCGCTCGACTTCGCCTATCAGGGCGATTTGCCCTCGGTACTCGGCCGCGCCAACGGTTTGAAGACGCGCCTGCTGCTCGCCTCGGGCGTCCGCGTCGGCATCAAGATCGCTGTGCCGACGGATTCGGACATTCGTTCGATCAAAGGCCTCAAAGGCCGGCGCGTGTCGATCTTTCGCGGCACCAATCTGCAGCTCGTCGCGGACAATGCGCTCGCCGCCAATCAGATCGATGAGCGCGATCTTCGCGTGATCAATCTCGATTCCGCGAGTTCGCTGGCCGCGCTGGCATCCAAGGGGATCGACGCGTCGGTCAACGATTACCACCTGTACAAGCTGCGCGATCAGGGCCTCGCGAAGATCGTCTACGAGTCGCAGAACGATGGACCGCAATTCACGCGTCAGGCGCATCTGCTCGTGCTCGACGACTTCGATCGCGCGCATCCCGATGTCGTGCAACGGGTCGTCAACGTGCTCGTCAAAGGCGCGCAATGGTCGTCCGATGAAGCGAACCGCGATGCGCTCTTCAAGCTGTGGTCCAAGAGCGGCGTGCCGTATGCGTCATGGCAGGCGGAGTTCGCGAATCAAACACTCAAAGACCGCAACTCGCCGTTGATCGACCCGTTCATCGTCGCGCGCTACAAGGCCGTCGCGGCCGATGCGCTGAAACTCAAGCTGATCCGTCAGCCCGTCGAGGTCGATAACTGGTTCGAGACCAAGTATCTCGACAACGCATTGCGCACGCAGAAACTCGACCATTACTGGACGCGCTACGACGCCGCCGGCAAGCCGCTCGGCTAACACGGGAGCGATCACGATGAGCGAAACCGCACTTGATGCCGGCAACGAGCGGTTCGGCCACGACGCAGCGGCGCGCGAGTTGCCCGCGGCGCCGCCACGTCGCAATGCGCGGCTGCGCGCGCTTGCCTGGCGCCTCGCGCCCTGGGTGTTGCCGGCCGTGCTGCTCGCCTTATGGGCGACCGGTTGCGAGCGCGGCTGGATCGCGCCGCAGATCTTGCCGCCGCCCGAGCGCGTGTTCGACACCTTCGTCGAACTGGCGAGAAGCGGCGATCTCGCAAGCAATACGTTGATCAGTCTGCAACGTGTGCTGGTCGGCTTCGCTGCGGGCACGCTGCTCGGCTTCGCGCTCGGCGCGGCGCTCGGTCTGTCTCGCACTTTCGAAGCGTATGTGCTGCCGACCTTCAATGCGCTCGTGCAGATTCCGGTGCTCGGCTGGCTGCCGTTTCTGCTGCTGCTCGTCGGCGTCGGCGAGCCGCTCAAATACATTCTGATCGCCCATGCCGCGCTTGTTCCGGTGACGTTGAGCACGCTGCAAGGGTTTCGCCAGACGCCCGCATCGCTCGATGAAGTCGCGCGTGTCTTTGCGTACAAGCGCTGGCAACGGATCGTCTATCTGGTCGTGCCCGCCGCCGTGCCCACGCTCGCGACAGGCGTACGGCTCGCGTTCACCAAGGCCTGGCTCGCACTGGTGGTCGTCGAACTGGTCGCGTCTTCGGAAGGGCTCGGCTATCTGATCGTCTATGGCCGGCAACTGTTTCAGCTCGATCTGGTGATGGCGTCGGTCGTCGTAGTCGGCGCTATCGGTTACGCGATGAATCGTTCGCTCGACGCACTCGAAGCGCGCTTGCGGCGCGGTCAACCGTCGGCGTTTCGCGAGTAATGACGAGTAGCGACGACCCATTGCCGGGCCGCATCGCGTCGCATCGCCCATGAGGTATTCACGATGAGTCTTGCTGTCTTTAAACGGTCCGCCGAAGCATCTAAGCAGTCGACGAAGACGTTGTCGTGCGACTGCGGCGACAACGTGCCCGCCGCCTTCGCACGCGCCGCGCGACCACGCAAGCCACTGATCGCACGCGTCGACTGGCGCGGCGCCGTCTTGCCGATTGCGGCCATTGCAATCTGGTGGGCGATCTCCGAAGCGCACGTCGTCAAGAGCGGCTTGCTCGTCAGCCCCGCGCAGGTGCTGGCCACCGCCTGGCAGCAAATCGTCAGCGGCGCGCTGTTCAAGGCGCTTTCCGCGTCGCTCGCGCGTGAAGCAAGCGGTTTCGTGATCGGCACGCTAGGCGGCCTGCTGCTCGGCAGCGCGCTCGGCTTCTCGCGGCTCGCCACGCGCATGATCGGCCCGAGCTTCGACACGTTCAAGCAGATTTCGCTGTTCGCGTGGATTCCGTTGATTTCCGTGTGGTTCGGTCTCGGCGATGCAGCGAAGGTCGTGTTTCTCTCGCTCGCTGCGTTGCTGCCCGTCGCCGCGCATACGTGTGACGGCATTCATGCGGTGCCGCGCGCGTACATCGAAGTCGCGCGCACTTTTCGCTATTCGCGCTGGCAACTGATCCGCGCAGTCATTCTGCCGGCCGCGCTGCCGTCGATTTTCACGGGCCTCTATCTCGCGCTGATCTATTCGTGGCTTGCGACGCTGGGCGCGGAATATCTGCTCGTGGCAGGCAGCGGAATCGGCAATACGCTGATCGACGGCAGCGAGCAGTTCCGCATGGATCTGGTGCTGTTCGGCGTGGTCGTGGTCGGCGTGACCGGCTGGGCGCTGAACGCATTGGCGCGCGCGGTCGAACGGGCGATGTTTGCGCGCCGTTCGCAGGCGGCCGCCCGATGAACACGCCACACATTGCATTGCACACCGAGGTCCGCACATGACGTCTTCCACGCTGTCCGACAGCATCGACATTCTCCACGTCAGCAAGCGCTACGCGCGGCAAGACGGTACGCCGCTCGCGGTTCTCGACGACATCAGCCTGCGGGTACGCCCCGGCGAATTCGTCAGCGTGCTCGGATCGAGCGGTTGCGGTAAATCGACGTTGCTGCGGTTGATCGCGGGACTCGATACCGATTACAACGGCGAGATTGTCGTCGCCGGAGACAAGGTGCGCGACACGTCGCTCGAGCGCGGCATCGTGTTTCAGGATCATCGACTGTTTCCGTGGCTCA
This sequence comes from Paraburkholderia sp. RCC_158, assembly GCF_041355255.1. Taxonomy (NCBI): domain Bacteria; kingdom Pseudomonadati; phylum Pseudomonadota; class Betaproteobacteria; order Burkholderiales; family Burkholderiaceae; genus Paraburkholderia; species Paraburkholderia sp. RCC_158. The sequence continues at coordinate 66,349 of NZ_JBFUPM010000016.1, forward strand.
CGGCGTCGCAAAACGTTCTGGCCGCGTTGCGCAATGCGCCGCTATCGGCGAAACAGAAGCGCGATGCGGTCGCGCAGCACATCGCGCTCGTCGGCCTGAACGGTTTCGAGCATGCGTATCCGCATCAGTTGTCGGGCGGCATGGCGCAGCGTGTGGCGATCGCGCGCGGCCTCGTGAACCGGCCACGCGTGCTTCTGCTCGACGAACCGTTCAGTGCGCTCGACGCGCTCACGCGCGGCCGCTTGCAAGACGAGTTGCAACGCATCTGGGAACACGAAGGCATCACGATGATTCTCGTCACGCACGACGTGGACGAAGCGCTTTATCTCGGCGATCGGGTCGTCACGATGGCGCCGCGGCCGGGCCGGATCAAACGGATCGTGGATGTCGCGCTGCCGCGTCCGCGCGATCGCAACGATCCCCGCTTCATTCGTTTGCGCGAGGAAGTGCTGGCCGATTTCGCCGGGCACGAGGACGATACGCCGCACGGCGGCACGCGCATTCCGATAGTCAATCCGCCGATCACCGAATGGCGGCTCGCGTGGTGACGCTCGCGGCATTCCCACACACCTGGATCATTTTCGGAGATCACGATGAGCGGTGAAAATCGCCACAAGCGGCAAATCAAACTGGGCGCGTTCCTGATGGAGACGGGCCACCATATCGCCGCATGGCGGCATCCGGATGCGCACGCGGGCGGCGGCCTCGACTTCGCGCACTATGCGGAACTCGCACGGATCGCCGAGCGCGCAAAATTCGACGCAGTGTTTTTCGCCGACAGCGTGAGCGTGCGCGACACGAATCTGCCCTCGCTATCGCGCACCGCGCGCGCCGATCATTTCGAACCGTTGACGTTGCTCTCCGCGCTCTCGGTCGTGACGAAAAACATCGGCCTGATCGCCACGGTCTCCACCACGTTTAACGAGCCGTATAACGTCGCCCGCAAATTCGCGTCGCTCGATCATCTGAGCGGCGGGCGCTCGGGCTGGAACCTCGTCACGTCGAGCACCGAATCGGAGGCGCTCAATTTCAGTTTCGAGCGCCATCCGGACCACGCGGTCCGCTATGAGCGCGCGCGCGAGTTCTACGACGTGGTCGCCGGCCTGTGGGATAGCTGGGAAGACGACGCATTTATCCGCGACAAGGAAAGCGGCGTCTATTTCGACCTCGACAAGCTGCATGTGCTCGGTCACGCGGGCAAGCACTTCAAGGTGCGCGGACCGTTGAACGTCGCGCGTTCGCCGCAAGGATGGCCGGTCGTCGTGCAGGCCGGCGCATCGGAAGCCGGGCGCGAACTCGCCGCACAAACCGCCGAGGTGATCTTCGTCGCGCATCAGACGCTCGAGGAAGCGCAGTCGTTCTATCGCGACATCAAAGGCCGCCTCGCGAAGTACGGCCGTGCGCCGGATCATCTGAAGATCATGCCGGGCATTTTTCCGATCGTCGGCCGCACGCAGGAAGAGGCCGACGCGAAATTTGCCGCGCTGCAGGACCTGGTTCATCCGACCGTCGGGCTATCGCTGTTGTCGAACATGTCGGGCGGCGTGGACCTGTCGCAGTATCCCGTCGACGGCCCGCTGCCCGAACTGCCCGAAACGAACGGCGGCAAGAGCCGTCAACGTCTGCTGTTCGATCTCGCGCGGCGCGAGAATCTGACGATCCGCGATCTCTATCTGCGCATTGCCGGCGCACGCGGACACCAGCAGGTGGTCGGCACGCCGCAAAGCATCGCCGATCAGTTGCAGCAGTGGTTCGAGGAAGAAGGCGCCGACGGCTTCAACATCATGTCGCCGTGGTTACCGGGCGGGCTAACGGAGTTCGCCGAACACGTTGTGCCGGAACTGCAACGGCGTGGACTTTTCCGCACCGAATACGAGGGGCGCACGCTGCGCGAGAACCTCGGACTGCCGCGGCCTGCAAACCGCTATACCAACCTCACAAAACAGGTGCCCGCGGTCGCGGGATATTGACGCAACCTGTTCTCTTTTCCAGGAGCCTCGCATGAGCGCAGCCGCATTGCAGGACACGCAGTCGATTCAGGTGAACCCGCTTTCCGCGCACATCGGCGCGGAAATTCATGGTGTCGATCTCACGCAAAAACTCGATGCGCGGCAAGTCGCGGAGATTCGTGCGGCGCTTCTTAAATGGCGCGTCGTGTTCTTTCGCGAGCAGTTTCTGACGCACGAGCAGCACATCGCTTTCTCCGCGCAGTTCGGCGAGCTGACGGTGGGGCATCCCGTGTTCGGCCACGTCGACGGTCATGCGGAAATCTACTCGATCTCGAAGTATCGCCAGGCAACGCGTTTCGAAGGGCAAACGCTGCTGCGTCCGTGGACTGGCTGGCACACCGACGTGACGGCCGCCGTCAATCCGCCTTGGGCGTCGATCCTGCGCGGCGTGACGATTCCGCCGTATGGCGGCGACACGCAATGGACCAATCTGGTCGCCGCCTATCAGAAGCTCTCCGCGCCGTTGCGCGCGTTCGTCGACGGTCTGCGCGGCCTTCACCGCTTTGCGCCGCCCGCCGGAGCAAGCGGAACGGAAGCATTCGTCAAAGCCGTCGAGCAACGCATTCTCGTGACCAAGCATCCGCTCGTGAGAGTGCATCCGGAAACCGGCGAGCGCGCGCTCTATGTGAGCCCGAGCTTCCTGAAGTCGATCGTCGGCGTGACGCCGCGCGAAAGCCAGGCGCTGCTCGAACTGCTCTGGGAACATGTGACGCGGCCGGAGTTCACCGTGCGTTTCAAATGGGAAGCAGGCAGCGTCGCCTTCTGGGACAACCGCGCGACGGCTCACCTCGCGCCCACCGATATTTTCGATCTCGAGTTCGACCGGCAGTTGTACCGCACGACGCTGGTCGGCGACGTGCCGGTCGGGCCGGACGGTACGCCTTCGGTGGCGATTGAAGGCTCGCCGGTGAGCGCCGCGGCCGCGGTCGCGTTGAACTGAGTGCGATGCCGAGCCGAGGCGACGCGAGGCAAGACGATGCGCTCAGAGGTCGCGCGTGCGCGGAATCACAACCGCCTGGCCGTGCAGTTTGCCTTGCTCATCGAGCAGTTGCCACAGCGTGGCTTCCTCGATCATGAAGCGCCGGCCTGACTGCGTCACGCGCACGCCCTTGTAGCCCGCTTCATAACCGAGCCGCTCCACGCGTGCAAGGAACTGCTGTCGCTCCTCGCGATTCGGGGCTTCTGCCGAGAGCCGGGACGGCAGCCTGGTGATTTCGTCCCAGCTATATTCGAAGCGGCGCTGCGCCGCCTTGTTGCCATAGATAAACACCGGGTCGGGATCGGTGTTGTGCGCAAGCACGGCGAACGGCGCGTGCTCGTAAAGCCATTCGGCGGCGGCGTCGGCAGACATGGGCTGCGGCACCAGCGGGACGCCGAGCAAGCGGGCGTAACTATCGCTGAGAAGCTGGTAGAAAGCGGGATCGCGGTGGAGTGGGGTCATCCAGGGCATCGTTACGGAGATCTGGGTCTCTGGGCAATGAAAGGCGTCCACGATACAGCAAGCCCGTCACGTCCGTCATGCCGGCGAGCGCCCCGCTCGGCAATTGAAACTCGTCATCAAGCCCACACGACCAGTGCACGCATGCGGTGCGGTTCCGGCATGCGCCGGTGCGCGCAATCACCGGAACGGGGCGCAAACGCACTGTGACATCGCCAGATACGGCGATTTCCGCGTGGCACGCTTCTCGCTCTAAAAGGAGCGCAAGGAGCCGGCGCCTCATCCGGTTCAACACAATCTGGAAATGGACGGCTAGGGTTCCGGCCTGCTTCACGCAGGTGCTGGTCCGAGAGCTGTCGACCTCAGGCGAGGTTACACGGCGGGACAAAAGCCCGGGAGAGAACGCGATGTTTTGCGCTGCTCCCTGCCGTCGCTAACCGTCCCTTCCGAGGTCAACCTCATGCGCAAGCTCGTACGCTTTCTCGGCATCGCCGCCGTCTCCCTCGCCGCTTTCGCTTCCACCTCCGCATCCGCCGCGGGCCGCACCGACTTCAAGGTTTGCTGGACCATCTACGCCGGCTGGATGCCGTGGGGCCAGGCGAAGACTCAGGGCATCGTCTCCAAGTGGGCCAGGAAGTACGGCATCAATGTCGATGTCGTGCAACTGAACGACTACGTCGAATCCATCAACCAGTACACCGCCGGCAAGTTCGACGGCTGCGCGATGACCAACATGGACGCGCTGACCATTCCGGCCTCGGGCGGCGTGGACTCGACGGCGCTGATCGTCAGCGACTACTCGAACGGCAACGATGGCGTGCTCATCAAGGGCAAGGGCAAGCAGATCGCCGACCTCAAGGGCAAGCAGATCAACCTCGTGCAGTTCTCCGTCTCGCACTACCTGCTGGCGCGCGCGCTCGAAAGCGCGCATATGAGCGAGCGCGACCTCAAGGTGGTGAACACGTCCGACGCCGACATCTCCGGCGCATTCGCAACGCCTGCCGTGCAGAACACGGTGACGTGGAACCCGATGCTCGCGGACCTGAAGGCGCAGCCGAACGTCACCGAAGTCTTCGACTCGAGCAAGATCCCCGGCGAAATCATGGACATGATGGTCGTCAACACGAAGACGCTGCACGACAACCCCGCACTCGGCAAAGCGCTGACAGGCGCATGGTTTGAAATGGTCGCGCTGATGCACGCGAACAACGCCGACAGCAGCGCCGCGCTCACCGCAATGGCCAAGGCTTCGGGCACCGACCTCGCGGGCTTCAAGGGCCAACTGTCCACCACCGCCCTCTTCTACACGCCGAAAGCCGCACTCGATTTTGTCACCAGCCCCGAGATGCCGAAGATCATGACGCGCGTCGCCAGGTTCTCGTTCGATCATGGCCTGCTCGGCCAGGATGCGAAAAGCGCGGACGTGGTCGGCATGGCGTTCGACAAAGGCGTCGTGATCGGCAACAAGAGCAACGTGAAGCTGCGCTTCGATCCGACCTACGTCGAAATGGCCGCGGCGGGCAAGCTCTAAGCGAGACATCTCACGCATTCGACAAGGCGGCCATTCATGCGACTCATCAATCGACATCCCAGCCGAAGCGGCGGCCTCATGCTGCTGGTGATGCCGTTCATCGTGCTGATTGCGGTGTATTTCACGGGGTCGTCGATGCGGCTTGCAGTCAATCCCGACGACAAGCTGCTGCCGGCCGCGACGCAGATGAGCGAAGCCATCAAGCAAGCCGCTTTCACCGAAGACAAACGCACGGGCGAGTACCTGCTGTGGGCCGACACGGTTTCGAGCTTGCGGCGGCTCGGTATCGGCCTCCTGGTGAGTGCCGCGCTTGCGCTGGCAGCCGCCATTGCGACCGGCTCGTTTCCGCTCGTCAGCGCGACGTTTTCGCCGTTCATCACGGTCGTTTCGATGATCCCGCCGCTCGCCGTGCTGCCGATTCTGTTCATCGTGTTCGGGCTCGACGAGTTGTCGAAGGTGGTGCTGATCGTGATCGGCATTACGCCGATGATCATTCGCGATCTGCATTCGCGCGCCCGCGAAATTCCGGCCGAATTGTGGGTCAAGGCGCAAACGCTCGGCGCCAATAGCTGGACGTTGATTCTGCGTCTCGTGCTGCCGCAGTTGCTGCCGCGTCTGCTGGTGGCGATCCGTCTGTCGCTCGGTGCGGCGTGGCTTTTTCTGATCGCGGCGGAAGCGATCGCGTCGACCGACGGCCTCGGCTACCGCATTTTCCTCGTGCGCCGCTACCTCGCGATGGACCTGATCCTGCCTTACGTCGCGTGGATCACGCTGCTCGCGTGGCTGATCGACGAGTGCCTGCGCCGCGTGACGCAGTGGTCGTTTCCCTGGTTCGGAGGCGCACGATGATCGAAGTCCGCAACGTGTGGAAGGAATACGGCGATCAGGTCGTGCTCGAACGATTGAACCTGCGTATCGAAGCGGGCGAGTTCTGTTCGCTGGTCGGCGCTTCGGGTTGCGGCAAGTCGACGTTCCTGCGGCTTCTGCTCGGCCAGGAGCGCGCGACGCGCGGCGACATTCTGCTCGACGGTCAACCGTTGCCCGCAGAGCCCGACGCGCATCGCGGCGTGGTGTTTCAGCGCTATTCGGTATTCGATCACCTCACGGTGCTTCGCAACGTGATGCTTGGGCTCGAGCTGCCGCGCGCGACATTCACCGGCCGGCTGTTCGGCGCGCAACGGCGTGCCGCGCGTGACGAGGCCGCGGCGATGCTCGAACGCGTCGGCCTCGGCGCGGCGTTGGACAAGTATCCGCAGCAACTGTCGGGCGGCATGCAGCAGCGCCTCGCGATCGCTCAGGCGCTGATGATGAAGCCGCGCGTGTTGCTGCTCGATGAACCGTTCGGCGCGCTCGATGCTCGTCGAAATGGGCAAGTGGGAACTCGGCATTCAGGACCTGCTGATGACGCTCAATCTGTTCAGCCGCGTCGACGTGACGGATGCGGGCGCGCTCGACTTCGTAGCGGGCAATTCGAGGGCCGGCGACTACGTCGATCTCTATGCGCCGATGAACACGCTCGTCGTGCTCACCGCGATCCAGCATCCGCTCGACCCGAATCCGGAATACGCGCCGAAGCCGGTCAAGCTCGAGTTGAGCCGCGCCGAGCCAGGCGTCGCCGAAATCTGCCGAACCGCCTGCGAGGAAAACGTGCGCGGCTTCATCAATACCGATCGTTTCTTTCTTTGAGCGGAGCGCGACACCATGACAACGACGCTGACCGTCAGCGATAAACGCCCCGAACACGCGGTCTTTCGCGAGACACTCGCGGCCGGCGAGCCGTGGCTTCACGAACTCAAAGCCGGGCAGACGCTGCGCATTCTCGATCTGGAAGGCAATCAGGCCGTCGATACGCTGTTCTACAGCCTCGCCGATCCGCGCGAGCGCTTCGATCCGCAACGCACGCTGCGTCGTCAGAAAAGCCTTTATCTGACGACCGGCACCGTGCTGTATTCGAACCTCGGCAATCCGCTGCTGACGATCGTCGCCGATACGTGCGGCCGTCACGACACGCTCGGCGGAGCGTGCGCACAGGAAAGCAACACCGTGCGTTACGCGCTCGAAAAGCGCTACATGCATAGCTGCCGCGATAACTACCTGCGCGCGTGCGCGCACGACGGACGTTTATCGAAGCAGGACATCGGCGCGAACATCAACTTCTTCATGAACGTTCCGGTGACGTCCGAAGGCGGCCTCACATTCGAGGACGGCATTTCGGCGCCAGGCAAGTACGTCGAATTGCGCGCGGAAATGGACGTGATCGTGCTGATCTCCAACTGCCCGCAGTTGAACAATCCGTGCAACGCCTACAACCCGACTCCCGCGGAGCTGCTGATATGGAACTGACGCGTGTTCGCCACTGGCTTTACTACGTCATGCTGGTTCGCTCGGGACGATGCTGTCGCTGCACGCGCGAGCAACTGACTCGAGCGGATCGATAGAGCCTCTTTGAAGCCGGTCTCTGCCGCGGACGACCGCGGCATGCATTCCCACGTGGCGGGACGGCCCGCCCACGAATCAAGCTCCCTTCATGTTCGAGAAAATCCTGATCGCGAATCGCGGCGCGATTGCGTGCCGCATCCTTAGAACGCTGCGCGAACTTCAAGTAACGGGTGTCGCGGTTTATGCCGAAGCGGATCGCGCGAGCCGTCATGTGAGCGAGGCGCCTATTGCGCATGGTCTCGGCGACGGACCAGCAGCGGCGACCTACCTTGATGTGCAAAAGATTCTCGAGATCGCTCGCCGCGAGAACGTTCAGGCGATTCATCCGGGCTATGGTTTCCTGTCGGAGAACGCGAGCTTCGGCGAAGCGTGCGAAGCGGCAGGCATCGCGTTTATCGGACCGACGCCCGCGCAATTGCGGGCATTCGGCCTCAAGCACACCGCTCGCGCGATCGCGGCGGAACAAGGCGTGCCGATGCTCGAAGGCACGGGCCTGCTCGACGATCTTGCGGCGGCGCTCGATGCAGCGGCATCGATCGGCTATCCGGTGATGCTGAAAAGCACGGCGGGCGGCGGTGGTATCGGCATGCGGGTGTGCTGGAACGTCGACGAACTGAGCGCGCATTTCGACGTGGTCAAACGGCTCGGCCAGAACAATTTCAGCGACGCCGGCGTGTTCCTCGAAAAGTATATCGAGCGGGCGCGGCATCTCGAAGTGCAGGTCTTCGGCGACGGGCACGGCGATGCGATTGCGCTCGGCGTGCGCGATTGCTCGGTGCAGCGGCGCAACCAGAAAGTACTCGAGGAAACGCCTGCACCGTGTTTGCCGGACGGCATGCCGGCCGCATTGTGCGACGCCGCGGTGAAGCTCGCTAAAGCGGTGAGTTATCGCTCGGCCGGCACCGTCGAATTCGTCTACGACAGCGCCGCGCAGCGCTTCTACTTTCTCGAAGTAAACACGCGCCTGCAAGTCGAGCATGGCGTGACCGAACAGGTCTGGGGCGTCGATCTCGTACGCTGGATGATCGAACTGGCTGCGGGCACGCTTGCGCCGCTGCAAGAACTCGCAGCAGGATTGAAGCCGCAAGGACACGCTATCCAGGCGCGTCTTTATGCGGAGGACCCAGGCCGCGATTTCAAGCCGAGCCCCGGGCTATTGACCGACGTCGCGTTTCCAACCGCCGACGGTCGCGCGCTGCGCATCGATACATGGATCGATGCGGGTTGCGAAGTACCGCCCTACTTCGATCCGATGCTGGCGAAGGTGATCGCGTGGTCGCCGACGCGCGACGAGGCACGCCGTTCACTCGGTCAGGCATTGCAGAACACGCGCATCTATGGCGTCGAAACGAATCGCGACTATCTCCGGCAGATTCTCGACGACCAGCCGTTTGCGTCGGGCGAACCGTGGACGCGCTGCCTCGAAGGCCTTCACTATCGCGCGACCACCGTCGAAGTGGTGAGCGGCGGCACGCAGACGACCGTGCAGGATCATCCGGGACGTCTTGGCTATTGGGCAGTCGGCATTCCGCCTTCGGGTCCGATGGATGACCGCGCGCTGCGGCTCGGCAACCGGCTGCTCGGCAATGCGGCAGACGCAGCCGCGCTCGAAATCACCATGAGCGGACCGACGTTGCGCTTCAACACGGATGCCGTCGTGGCGGTGACGGGCGCGCATCTGTCCGTATCGCTCGACGACATCGAGCAGCCGTTGAACACGACGCTGTTTGTTCGCGCCGGTTCGACGCTCGCGCTCGGCACGATCCGCGGCGCCGGCGCACGCGCGTATCTGTGCGTGCGCGGCGGCTTCGATGTCGCGATGTATCTCGGCAGCCGCAGCACGTTCACGCTCGGCCAGTTCGGCGGACATGGCGGGCGAGCGTTGCGGGCGGGCGACGTGCTGCATCTTCACGCACTCTGCGACGACAGTGCGGGCGTTGCGCTTGCCAATGTTCCGAAGCTGGAAACCGTGCGGACGCTGCGCGTGATTTATGGTCCGCATGGCGCGCCGGAGTATTTCACGCCGCGTTATATGGAACGGTTCTTCGACACCGAATGGGAAATTCATTTCAATTCGAGCCGTACCGGCGTGCGTCTGATCGGACCGAAGCCCGAGTGGGCGCGCGAGGACGGCGGCGAGGCCGGGCTGCATCCGTCGAACATTCACGATAATCCGTATGCGGTGGGCGCCGTCGATTTCACCGGCGACATGCCCGTGATTCTCGGTCCCGATGGTCCGAGTCTTGGCGGCTTCGTTTGTCCGGTGACGATTATCGAGGCGGACTTGTGGCAAATCGGCCAGTTGAAAGCCGGTGACAAAGTGCGCTTCGTACCCGTTCGAATCGATGAAGCGCGCGATGCGGCACAACAACGTCTGTGCGAATTGCAGACGCTCGAATTCGATGCGAAGCCGGTTGCTATCGCGAACGCAGCACCGCTCGTATCGCCGGTCGTGCTCGATACCGGCGCGGATCGCGAGCGGCTCGTCGCGCGCGTGTCCGGCGACACGCATCTGCTGCTCGAAATCGGTCCGGCGGAACTCGACCTCGTATTGCGTTTTCGCGGTCACGCGTTGATGCAGTCACTCGAAGCGATGGCATTGCCCGGCGTGATCGATCTGACGCCCGGCATCCGCTCGCTGCAGATTCACTATCAGCCTGAACGCTTGCCGTTGCAGCAGTTGCTCGCGATCGTCGAGCGTGCATGGCAGCATGTCCTGTTGCAGAAGGACTTGCGCGCGCCGTCACGCATCGTGCATCTTCCGCTGTCCTGGGACGATCCCGCATGCCGGCTCGCCATCGACAAATACATGACGACGGTGCGCAAGGACGCGCCGTGGTGTCCGAGCAATCTGGAGTTTATCCGCCGCATCAACGACCTCGATTCGATCGACGCCGTGAAGCAGATCGTGTTCGATGCGAGTTATCTTGTGATGGGACTCGGCGATGTCTATCTCGGCGCGCCGGTCGCGACGCCGCTCGATCCGCGTCATCGGCTGGTGACGACCAAGTACAACCCGGCGCGCACGTGGACGGCCGAGAACTCGGTGGGCATCGGCGGCGCGTATCTGTGCGTGTATGGCATGGAAGGGCCTGGCGGCTATCAGTTCGTCGGCCGCACGTTGCAGATGTGGAATCGCTATCGCGACGTCGCCGAGTTCGCGGGGCGCCCGTATCTGCTGCGCTTTTTCGATCGGATCCGTTTCTACGAAGTCACTGCCGACGAGTTGCAGCGCATCCGCGCGGACTTTCCGCTGGGGCGTTATCCGCTGAAGATCGAAGAGACTGAACTGTCGCTGGCGGATTATCAAACGTTTCTCACGCGCGAAGCGGCCGGCATCGAGCAATTCCGCGTGCGTCAGCAAGCGGCGTTTCAGGCCGAGCGCGAACGATGGCGCGAAGCGGGATCGGCGGAGGAAAGTTTCGAGCCGCCTGTCGCTGACGATGCGGAACTCGCGCCGCTGAAAGACGGCGACATCGCCGTGGACAGCGAGATCGCGGGCAGTCTCTGGCAAGTGCGCGTGAATTCCGGCGATACGGTTGAGGCCGGCGACGTGCTGCTCGTCATCGAGTCGATGAAGATGGAGATCTCCGTGTGCGCGCCGTGCGCGGGCACTGTCGGCGAGATTTATGTGGCGCCCGGCTCCGCGGTGCGTGCGGGGCAACGCGTCGCGGTGATCGAACGCCTTTGAACCTTCCTGGGAAATCATCCATGACTTCATTCGATTTGCGCCTCTCCACGCTGCGCGCCGCTTACCTTAACGGGACGATGACGCCGCGCAAGCTGATCGGCGAACTGCTGGAAAAAGCCGCTGCGCTGAATCCCGAGTTTCATCTGTTCATCCACCTTCTGAGCGAGGCGGAGATCGCGCCGTATCTGGAGTGGCTCGATACTCAGGATGTCGAATCATTGCCGCTCTACGGCATTCCGTTCGCGATCAAGGACAACATCGACCTGGCCGGTATTCCGACTACCGCAGCGTGCCCTGCTTTCGCCTATACGCCCGCCGAGTCGGCGACGCTCGTCGCGCAGTTGATCGCGCTCGGCGCCGTGCCGCTCGGCAAGACCAATCTCGACCAGTTCGCTACCGGCCTGAACGGCACGCGTTCGCCGTACGGCAAGTGCCGCAACAGCGTGCATCCCGAGTATCCGTCGGGTGGATCGAGCGCGGGGTCGGCGCTGGCCGTCGCGCTCGGCGTCGCGAGCTTCGCGCTCGGCACCGACACAGCCGGCTCGGGCCGCGTGCCGGCGGGCCTGAACAATCTCGTCGGACTCAAGGCGACCAAGGGTCTGCTATCGACAGCCGGCGTCGTGCCGGCTTGCCGCACGCTCGATTGCGTGACCTACTTCACGGCGACCGCGCGCGAAGCCAGCGAACTGCTCGCGCTGACCGCGCACGCCGATCCTCGCGACGCATACAGCCGCAGAAATCCGCAATGGAACGACGCGCGCGCGTTCGGCAAACTGACTCGCTTCCGGTTCGGCGTGCCGTCGAAGCTCGAATTCGCGGGCTGCGCCGAAAGCCCTGCGTTGTTCGCGAAGGCCCGCGCGATGCTCGAAGCCGCGGGTGGCGAAGCCGTCGAAATCGACTTCGCGCCGTTCGTCGAAGCAGCGAATCTGCTTTATCAAGGGCCGTGGGTCGCGGAGCGCTACACCGTCGCGGGAGAGCTGATCGAGGCTAATCAAGACGCTGTGTTACCGGTGATTCGCGACGTACTCGCGAAAGCGCCCGGTGCCACCGCGGTCGAGCTTTTTCGCGCGCAATATCGTCTGCAAGCGCTGAAGGTCACGTGCGACGCCGCGCTTGAATCCGTGGACTTCGTTCTCACGCCGACCTATCCGCGTCCCGTTACGTTAGCGGAACTGGAGCGCGACCCGATCGGACCGAACTCGCTGCTCGGCTACTACACGAACTTCATGAATCTGCTCGACTATGCAGCGGTGGCGACGCCGACCGCATTCATGAAAAATGGCTTGCCGTGGGGCGTGACCGTGTTCGGTCGCGCGTTCACGGATCAGTATCTGTTGAGCGTGGCGGACACGTTACAGCGAATGAGCGGAGTCGAATGCGTGGGAGGCAATGCGCCTGATGCGAGCAACGGGCGAGCAGCAGCCAACGACCGCATACGCGTCGCGGTATGCGGCGCTCACATGCAGGGCCTGCCGCTCAATCGCGATCTGCTTCGTCGTGGCGCGCGCCTGGTGGAAGCGACGCAAACCGCTCCGCACTACCGCTTATCTGCACTGGCCGCCACGCCGGACGGCACGAGGCGGCCCGGCATGTGGCGAGTGCCCGATGGAGGCGCCGCGATCGCCGTCGAAGTATGGGAGATGCAGAGCCTGGAACTGGGCTCGTTCATCGCAACCATCCCGTCTCCGCTTGGGCTCGGCAAAGTCGAACTCGCGAACGGCACATGGGTCACAGGCTTTGTGTGCGAACCGTATGGCGTGGAGTCCGGGGTCGACATCAGCGAGTTCGGCGGCTGGCGAGCGTGGCTTGCCAGCGAGCGCAAATAATGCGCTTAAAGCACGCCCCGCGACGCCAGGTTGCGATACAGCGCGCGCACCCCGAAAGTCCACGGGGCGACCTCGGTACTCAGGCGCACCGTGTTGATTAGCGCACCGAGTTCCGGCGTCGAGATGGTCACCTTGTCGCCAAGGTGATGCGTGAAGCCGCCGCCCTTCGTGTCGCGGTCCTTGATAGGCGAAAACATCGTGCCGAGGAACAGCATGAAACCATCGGGATACTGGTGATGGCGTCCCCACGTCTGCGCGACGAGATCCTCGGGGTCGCGACTGATCTCGCTCATGTGGCTCACGCCCTCGAGGACAAAGCCATCGTCCGACCCTTCCACGCGCAGCGCAACGCTTGTCGCGCGGATCGAGTCGAGATCGAACGATTCGTCGAACAGACGCACGAAAGGACCGATCGAACAGGACGCGTTGTTGTCCTTGCATTTGCCCAGCAGCAGCGCCGAGCGGCCTTCAATGTCGCGCAGGTTGACGTCGTTCCCTAAAGTCGCGCCGACAATTTCTCCGCGGCTGTTGACCGCAAGAACGATCTCCGGCTCCGGGTTGTTCCAGTTCGACGCCGCGAGTAATCCGACGTCTGCGCCGAAACCTACTGCGGACATCGGCTGCGATTTCGAAAATACTTCGGCATCCGGACCAATTCCGACTTCCATGTACTGGGACCATGCGCCGCGTCGTTCGAGTTCCGCCTTGAGCTTCATCGCTGCTTCCGAACCCGGCTTGATTTTGGACAAGTCGGTTCCGATAGTCGCGGCGATGGTTTGCCGCACCTCTTGCGCTTTGCTGGCGTCTCCGCCCGCCTGCTCTTCGATCACGCGCTCGATGAGGCTCACCGCGAACGTGACGCCGCATGCCTTGATCGCCTGCACGTCGTTGGGCGCAAGCAGCCGTAGTGCGTGCTCCTGCACAGCGCCCAGGTTCACTTCCACCAGTGTCTGAACAGAGCCAAGCGCTTCACCCGTAACTGTCCGCGCAAACTGAACGACGTCTTCACGATCGAACAGGTCGGCCGTGGTCGGCGCGCTCGCGGTTATATCCAGCACTTCGCCGTTGCGGACCACGACGACCGACGGCCCTTCATACGCGGCGGTTTTGCGCCAGACGCGGCCGACAAGCAGCGCCCGCTCGACATCGTGCGGCAGATAGTTGGTAGCGAATCGTGAAGTCATGGTAGCGATTGTCTCCGTGTATGTTGGCAGATCATGTCGGCGCAACGTATCGCCGATTGAAGTCAGTGTCGATAGTTTAGTGGGAATGCCGCGGGTTGCCGCGCTCTTCGATGACTTTCAGATAGAGCGTCGCGGGCTCGAGGCATCCGCCCGTGGACAACTGGCCGACGGTTTGCCGATATAGCTCTTGCCACGGGGTCTGCGCCGGCGGAATCGAGATGCTCACTGTCTCGCGACGGCGTGCAAGCTCTTCGTCATCGACCAGCACGTTCACCGAGCGCGCGTTCAGGTCGACACGCACGCGGTCGCCCGTTTGCAGCAGAGAGAGTCCGCCGCCCACGGCCGCCTCGGGCGACATGTTCAGGATCGAAGGACTCGCCGAGGTTCCGCTTTGCCGGCCGTCGCCCATCGTCGGAAGAGACGTTATGCCCTGGCGCACGAGCGCGGCGGGAGGCGCCATGTTGACGACCTCGGCGCTGCCCGGATAACCCACGGTGCCCGCGCCGCGGATAACGAGAATACAGTGCTGGTCGATCTCGAGCGACGGGTCGTTGATGCGCGCGTGATAATCCTCGGGTCCCTCGAACACGATTGCCCTTGCTTCGAAGGCGTTTTCCGCACCGGGCTCGCTCAGATAGGTATTGCGGAAAGCATCGCCGACGACCGACATCTTCATGATCGCGCTGTCGAAGAAGTTGCCCGACAGCACGATAAAACCAGCGCCATGCTTGAGCGGCTCGTCCGTGCTCTTGATGACTTCACGGTCCGGTTCGGCTGCACGGTCGGCGATCGCACCGACCACGTCGCCCGACACGGTCAAGCAGTCGCGATGCACGAGCCCCGCGCGGTCGAGTTCGCGAAGCACTGCCGGAACGCCGCCCGCGCGATGGAAGCTCTCGCCGAGATACTCGCCGGCGGGCATGCAATTGACGATAAGCGGCACGTTTTCGCCGACGCGCTGCCAGTCGTCCAGACTCAGTTCGATACCCATATGACGGGCAATCGCGATCAGGTGCGGCGGACAATTGCTCGACGCGCCCAGCGCCGACGCCACGACAATCGCGTTCTCGAATGCGGCCTTCGTCATGATCTTCGACGGCCGTACGTCGTCCCGCACGAGGTCGACGATACGCTTGCCGGTCGCATACGCCATCTGCCCTCGCTCCCTGTACGCTGCCGGGATGCTCGCGCAGCCAGGCAGCGACATGCCGAGCGCCTCGGCGAGACTGTTCATCGACAACGCCGTGCCCATCGTATTGCAATGACCAATGGACGGCGACGAGGCGGTGGTCAGTTCCATGAAGCCTTCGTAGTCGATCTCGCCCGCCGCGAGCAGATTGCGCGCGTGCCAGATGACCGTTCCCGACCCTACCCGTTTGCCGTGATGCCAGCCGTCGAGCATCGGGCCGCCCGACAACACGATGGCCGGCATATCGACCGTTGCGGCCGCCATCAGGCAAGCCGGCGTGGTCTTGTCGCAGCCCGTCGTCAGCACGACGCCATCCAGCGGGAAGCCGTGCAGGATTTCCACCAGACCGAGGTACGCGAGATTGCGGTCGAGCGCCGCCGTGGGACGGCGGCTCTGTTCCGCGAGCGGGTGAACCGGAAACTCCATCGGAATGCCGCCGGCGTCCCGAATGCCCGCCTTCGTGCGCGCCGCGAGTTCGATGTGGTGACGGTTGCACGGCGCGAGATCGCTGCCTGTCTGCGCAATACCGATGATCGGCCGGCCCGACTGCAATTCCTCGCGCGTGAGGCCATAGTTCATGAAGCGCTCAACGTAAAGCGCGGTCATGTCCGCATTGGCGGGGTCGTCGAACCATTCCTGGCTGCGCAACCGCCTTGAATTGAGTTGAGTCATCGCTTGTACTCCTCGTTCGATGTCTTGACGATATGGTAGCCACTATCGCCGTGATTGCCGCTTGCCTCTGGCTTCGTCGCGACATTTTTCGCAGGCGTTGTTATCGGTAACATTTTTGGATGTTATCACGCTGCGCGGACGTCGTGCAGCAGAAAAGGCTACGCACTTTCGCGTGCAATGACGGTGTAATCGATGGTTAATTTGCGGCGCTGCGGCACCGCTTGTGCGGTGACCGAACCGAGCGACGACAGCAGTAGCTTGCCGGTGCGTGAGCCGATGCCATACGCGTCGACGGAGACCGTGGTAATGGTCGGATGACAGCAGACGGCAACTTCGAAATTGCCGAAGCCCGCCACTGCAATGTCCGTGGGAACGCTGAGCCCGCGGCGGTGGCATTGCATGATCGCGCCGAACGCCGACATGTCGCTTACGCACATGACGGCGTCGGTGTCGGGCCACTGTTCGAGAAGCGCGTCGAGCGCCGGAGCGCCGTGGCTCATCGTGATAGGCGACTCGCCGAAGCGGATCACGCGAGGCTCGCCGAGACCTTGCGCTTTCATCTCCTGCTGATAGCCCTTCAGGCGCTCGAGACCGCGTCGATCAAGGTCGCTGGCGCCGGCCAGAAAACCTATCTTCCGGTAACCACGCTCCTTCAGATATCGGACCATCTCGCGCGCTGCGCGGGCGTTCGAAAAGCCCACCGCCATATCGATCGGATTGGCCGGCAAGTCCCACATTTCGACGACGGGTATGCGCGAGCGCTCGAGCAGTTGCCGTGTGCCTTCAGTGTGCTGCGAACCCGTCAGCGCGATACAGCGAGGCTGGTATCGGAGCATCGAGCGAACCAGCCGCTCTTCGCGAACGAGGTCGTAGTCGGTGTCGCCTATCAGGAGTTGCAAGCCGTGTGGTTCGAGTGTGGCCGATAGTCCACGCACCGTATCCGAGAAGTTGGAACTCGCCAGAGACGGCACGAGTACAGCGACGAATTCGGATCTGCCGGACGACAGCGCGCCTGCCGCGGCGTCGGCCACGTAGCCGAGTTTGTCGATTGCCTGCTGCACGCGCTCGCGGGTTGCCGGCGCAACGCTGTGCCCGGCGAGTACGCGCGACACCGTCATCTTCGAAACGCCCGCGATGCGCGCAACGTCGGACATGCGAGGCGGGCTCGCTTGCGGGTCGCTGACGACACGGTCGTTGATGCGGGTAGTGCCCATCGGTCTCGGGGTTGAGTTGCCTGAATGTTGTTCGAATGTTGCCTGAATGCGCGAGTCGGCGGAATACGGCAGCACCGGCTGGCAGCGACTGAGCATGATACGACACTCGGTACAGGGCGCCTAAGTAGATTCCCCTGGCTTGCCGTTTTGGGCCGCGTCGTGCTACCTTCGTTACCGATAACATTTTCGCCGCCGGCAACGTTTCGCCCCGATATGTTATCGGTAACATAAATCGCAGCGCACGGCGAGCATGCATGAGCGGCACGATGTATCGGTGCATGACAACGAGATGCTGAAAGCGGTCTCCGCTTTAACGGGACCGTTCGAGACACACCAAAAAGGAGACAGTCCCATGCCAACCCTCACTCAGGCGGCAGCCGCGCCGGCGGTAGCCAACGAGGTCGAAGAACAGTTGTATCGCAAGGTCTTGAAGCGCATCCTGCCGTTGCTGCTTCTATGCTATGCCGTCGCGTATCTCGACCGCGTCAATGTCGGATTCGCGAAGCTGCAGATGCTCGACTCGCTCGGCTTCAGCGACGGCGTCTATGCCGTGGGCGCCAGCATTTTCTTCTGGGGCTACTTCTTCTTTGAAATGCCCAGCAATCTTCTTCTGCATCGCTACGGCGCGCGTTTCTGGATTGCACGGATCATGGTGACATGGGGCATCGTCTCCTCGTCACTCGCCTTCATTTCCCCGCTTTCGCACTTTTTTCATGTCGAGACTTCGACGATGTTTTACACGCTCCGGTTTCTGCTCGGAGTATGCGAGGCCGGGTTCTTTCCCGGCATCATCCTGTACATGAATTACTGGTTTCCCGCCAGGCGCCAAAGCGTGGCGATGTCTGGGTTCCTGATTGCCATTCCGGTCAGCCTGACGCTCGGCGGCATCGTCTCCGGCTGGTTGATGGAAAACACGCACGGTCTGCTCGGCATGGGAGGCTGGCAATGGATGCTCCTGCTCGAAGGCATTCCTTCTATTCTCGTCGCGTTCGTCGTGCTTTTCCGTATGGGCGACGGAATTCAATCGGCGACCTGGCTGACACAGTCCGAGAAGGCTTTGCTTCAAAGAAATCTCGAACAGGAAAGTGCTAAAAAGACCCACAGCGTTGGCGCTGCGCTGAGAAGCCCGCGCGTCTGGTTGCTGACGTTCATTCTTCTCACGTTCAATACCGGCTTTTACGGGTTGGCCTTCTGGCTGCCTTCTATCATCAAGGCTTCCGGTGTAAAGAGTACTTTGAACATTGGCCTGCTGACCGCCATTCCCTACCTTAGCGCCGTCGTGGCAATGCTTTGGAATGCATCGCACTCGCGCAAGACCGGGGAGCGCAGATTGCATGCGGCTATTCCTGCGTTCATCGGTGGCGTCGGCCTGATTTTGAGTGCGCTGTTCGCGAACAATGTTCCGGTGTCGATTGTGTTTCTGACGATTTCGACGTGCGCGATTCTCGGCCTGATGCCGATTTACTGGACCTTCCCAGGACAGATTCTTTCGGGCACCGCTGCCGCTGCGGGCATTGCACTCATCAATTCGGTCGGCAACCTGTCAGGATTCACGGGCTCGATGATTACGAGCATCGCTAAAGACCTGACCGGCAATATCAACAATGGTACGTATGCCTTGGGCGCATGCCTGCTTGTCAGTTGCGTGCTTATTTTGTCGATTCCGAAGAGCATGCTGAACAAGGACCCGGTTCAAGACGCATGAGCGAATCGTCGCTGGCGCGATCGGGAGTCACATCTGGGTCACACCTATCTCAGACCGGAGTGAAGACGATCGCGCCATCGTTCTCGACTTGCGTGAAGGTGCGCAGGAATCGATAAGGTTGCCCGCCAATCAGCAGGTCGTTCCGGCCAGACTGCGTCGCTTCCAGTATCGAGCTCACCGCGGCGTTGCTGATTGAGCCGGAACGGGTCCATTCGTCGGCGGGGGCGCTTGCGTCGCCGATGTATAAGGCGCTCGAGTCGGAGCCCCGTCGCACGACGATGAAGCTGACGCCTTTGCTCAGCGCGAGTTCGAGGTATTCGCCAAGCGCCGCGAGCGCCTCAGGGCTCGATGATGGGGTCTCCGACTGATACGTGGTCATAATGCCGCCCGAGTTAGTTCGACTCAATGTCCCATGCTACCAGCAGCAGCGTGACAGATGGAATCAACCGCTTGCGAACCGGGTCGGGCGCGAGAGGATCACACTTGATTTGGTGCTATCTCGCCGGGCGTCCGGCGCGTCCTTTGAGTGATTTTGCCGCAGCACGCGCGTGTCGCTCGACGTCCACGTCCCACGGCGCCGGCGACGGAAAAACTTCTTGCAGGAAAGCGATAAACGCCTTCACCGCGGGATTGCTCCGGCGACTCTCGGGCCATATCGCGTGAAGCTGAAACCGGTCGTACGCGTACTCGAACAGCACGGGAACGAGTTCGCCGCGTCTGACGTAGGGGGCCGCGATATAGGTGGCCGAAATGCCGATGCCGGCACCGGCTGCGAGCGCCGTGGCGATGGCATCGCTCAAGTCCATCGTCAGCCCTGACGGCGGCGACAACTCCAATAGCTTGTCTCCCATCCAGAACGGCCAGACGGCTGGCTGCCCCGTCGATTGATAGCGGAAGTTCACGCAATCGTGGCTCTGCAGGTCGCTCGGGTGCCGGGGCGTGCCGCGCGCCTTCAAATAATCCGGCGACGCAAACGCGCATATCCGATGCGGAGCGAGCCGGCGTGCAATCAGTCTCGTGTCGCCCGGATCGCCGACGCGAACCGCAACATCGATCCCCTCCTCGATCAGATCGACAATCCGGTCGCTCAGTCGAACGTCGACGTTCACCTTCGGAAAGCGCTTGCGAAATTGCGGCAACGCGGCAGCAAGAATGTGCACGCCAACGGGAAGCGACGTCGCCACCTTGAGCGTGCCGGCCGGCTCGGCGCGAGCCGCGGCCACAGCCTGCTCGATGTCTTCCGCTTCGCGCAGCAGGCGTTGCGTCCTTTCGAGCAGATCGCGGCCTTCAGGCGTCAGCGTCAACGAGCGCGTTGTCCGGCTGAACAGCTTGAGCCCGAAGTGCTGCTCGAGCCGTTGCACGCTTTTGCTGATCGCGGACGGCGAAACCGCGAGCGAACGTGCGGCGGCCGTATAGCTGCCGAGCGACGCGGCACGCGCAAACGCCATGAGCCCGGTGAGTCGTTCGATTTGTTCCATGATGGCACTATTAAAGCGATGACCGGCCCAATTATCAAGCTGTGCGTCGTCAATTAATCTTCTTTCCAACGACGCCAACGGGCGTTCATCCCTGGAGAAGAAAATGACTAACGCAGTGCAGGCAGGCAACGCGGCGCAACTCGCGGACAAGACCGTTCTGGTTTTCGGCGGCACTTCGGGTATCGGGCTCGAGGCCGCGATTCAGGCCAAGCAGGCAGGCGCGCAGGTCATCGTTGTGGGCCGCAACGCGGTTGCCGCCGAACAGGCGGCGAAAGACCACGGTTTCGCGGGATGGCGCGCTGCGGACGTCACCGACGCCGATTCGCTCCAACGCGCCGTGAAGGACATACCTCGCGTCGACCATCTGGTGCTGCTGGCCGGCACATTCGTCGCGGGCAAGGTGCGCGACGCCGAGGTGGCCTATCTGCGTCAGGCGTTCGAGGAGCGTATCTGGGCCGCCGTCCATGTGATCCGCGCATTGGGCGATCGCCTGAGCAAGGACGGCTCGATCACGCTGATCTCCGGCAGCCTCGCGGATCGTCCGAACGCTTATGGGACTGCGGTACTCGGCGCGGCGTCGGCGGCAATGGAGGCGCTCGCTCGCGGTCTTGCCCTCGAGTTGGCGCCGGTTCGCGTCAATGCGCTGTCACCGGGACCGATCGACACACCCATCTTTCACAAGGCGCTGGGCGAGGCCCGCGACGGCTTTGTCGAAGGACTCAAGCAGACTCTGCCGCTGCACCGCTTGGGCACTGCCGCCGAGGCGGGTGCGGGCGTGGTGTTCCTGATGACCAATGGCTTCATGAACGGCGTCACGCTGAATCTGGATGGCGGCGCCCGACTGGTTTGAATCAAGAAAGCCTGCGGAGCGGTGGCTCGCGCGCTATAAGGAACCCGGGAGCATGAGCGCAACGCATCACGCGCCCGCTCGCAACCTCGCCCGCCCGCGCGGCGCGGCATTGCGCGACGGCGGCACGACTTCCGCCAGCAATTCGTCGTGCAAGCCGCGCAAGACTTCCACAAACGCCGACGCGAGCCGCTCCCGCGGCCGATGCGGCGGAAACAGCAAATAGGTCTGAAAACGCGTGGCCGGCACAAACGGGCGGATCGCAATATCAGGTCCAGCATAGTCCCGCGCGACGATAGGATGCGCGAGCGTCACGCCCATGCCATGACGGACCATCTCGCAGCACATCGCGGTGTACTGCGCCTCGATGGCGAGCACGCGCTGCACGCCCGCGCGCAGAAACACCTCGTCCATCAAGGCTCGCGTGCCGTCGCCGTGGCACAGCGAAATAAACGACTCGCCCTCCAGGTCCTCCGGCTTGATGCTGCGCTTTGCAGCGAGCCGATGCGCCGCCGGCATCACGCAAACGGCCGCCACGTCCGATAGCTGCTCGACCTCGCAATCCGAAGCCTCGCTCACGTAGACCGCCACGCCGAGATCGCAGAACTGCGATGCCGTCCAATGATTGACCGTCGCCGACGTATTGACGTGCAGCGACACCGTCACATCGGGAAACAGCTCGACGAAACGTTTGATCGCGTGCGGCACGAGCGTCATGCCCGCCGACGGCATCGCCGCGATCCGCAAACGCCCGCTGCCGAGATTGCGAATCTGCGCGGCCGCATTCGCCAGTCCCTGCAAGCCCACGAAAGCGCGTTCGACCTCGCGGAAAAAAGCCTCGCCCTCGCTAGTGGGAATCAGGCGCACGCCGCTGCGCTGAAATAGCTGCAGGCCCGTATCGCGCTCCAGTTGCGCAATCAGACGGCTCACGTTCGGTTGCGACGTGAAGAGCGCCTTGGCTGCGGCGGTCATCGACCCCGACACCATCACCGCGCGAAACGCCTCGATGTGCTTGAGATTCATGCGTATTTTCCCCAGGAGACGGTCTGTCCATCCATATCATCCATGTATGGATAGGTATTTTATTCGTATTGGACGACATAGCCAGCCGGCGCGACACTGCATTTCAGCGACGGGCAGCGAAGCCCGCCCCACACATACCGGAACTGGAGATCGTCGTCATGAAAAGAGCGTTGCATCGCCGTCTGTCCGCCCCCGCCCTTGCGGCCGTTTCGCTCGCCGTCAGCCTCGCCGCGCCGCTCATCGCGCAGGCCGAGACCACGCTGTATGTCGCCAACGTCGGCGGGTCGAACGAACAGCTCTACCGGCAGAAAATCATTCCGCCGTTCGAGAAGGCGCACAACGTGAAGATTGTGTACGTCGCGGGCAATTCCAGCGACACGCTCGCGAAGCTCCAGGCGCAGAAGGGTCATCAGCAGATCAACGTCGCGGTGATGGACGACGGCCCGATGTACCAGGCGATGCAGCTCAACCTGTGCGCGAAGCTCGACGACGCGCCCGTGATGAAGGACGTCTACCCGCTCGCGAAGCTTGGGCCGTCGGCAATCGGCGTGGGCATGGTGGCGACGGGCATCGGCTATAACGAGGAAGCCTTCAAGAAAGCCGGCTTGCCGCCGCCCGACTCGTGGAAGTCGCTTACCGACAGCCACATCAAGGGCAAGCTCGGCGTGCCGCCGATCACCAACACATACGGCCTGCACACGCTCGTAATGCTCGCGCGCCTCTCGGGCGGCGGCGAAAAGAACATCGACCCCGGCTTCACCGCGATGACGAAGCAGGTCGCGCCCAACGTGCTGTCCTGGGCGCCGACGCCTGGCGAGATGGACGGCCAGATGCAATCCGGCGACGTGATCCTCGCGCCGTACGGCAGCGGCCGCGCGGTCGCGTTGCAGAACACCGGCTTTCCGCTGAAATTCATCTACCCGAAAGAAGGCGCGGTCGCGTTGCAGGTCGCCGCGTGCGTGGTCGCTGAAAACGCGCAGCCGCAGTTGTCGCAGCAATTCGTGCAGTACCTGTTGACGCCGGAAGTGCAGGTGTTGCAGGCGCAAGGCATCGGACTCGGTCCCGTCAACAAGACGGTGAAGCTGACGCCCGAGATTGCTGCACGCGTGCCCTACGGTCCCGATCAGATCTCGAAGCTGACCGCGATGGACTGGACCACGATCAACCAGCATCGCACGGAATGGACGGAGCGCTGGAACCGTTCGGTCGAGCGCTGAACATCTTCGGCACTGGCAGATTCCTCGCGCGGCGCGCGATCTGATGAAGGAGCGAGGCGCATGGCCTTTCTGACTCTGCAAGGCATTTCGAAACGCTACGGCGATTTCACGGCGATCGAGCACATCGATCTGGACGTCGAACGCGGCGAGCTGCTTGCGCTGCTCGGCCCGTCCGGCTGCGGCAAGACCACCACGCTGCAGATGGTCGCCGGTTTCGTCTCGCCGACCACAGGCCGCATTCTGCTCGATGGCCGCGACATCACGAACGAACGCCCGGAGAAGCGCGGCATCGGCGTAGTGTTTCAAAGCTACGCGTTGTTTCCGCATATGACGGTGGCGGGCAACGTCGGCTTCGGGCTCGAGATGCGCAAGGTCAGGCGCAAGGAACGCGAAGAGCGCGTTGCCGAAGCGCTGTCTCTCGTGCGGCTGAAAGGTCTTGGACATCGCTATCCGAAGGAGCTGTCGGGCGGCCAGCGTCAGCGCGTGGCGATTGCGCGCGCCATCGCGATGGAACCCGAACTGCTGCTGCTCGACGAGCCGATGTCGAACCTCGACGCCAAGCTGCGCGAGGAGATGCACATCGAACTGCGCGCAATCCAGAAGCGTCTCGGCATCACGACGATTCTCGTCACGCACGATCAGGTCGAGGCGATGACGATGAGCGATCGCATCGCGATGATGCATCGCGGCGTGATCGCGCAACTGAGCACGCCGTACGACGCGTATGAGCGCCCCGCTACGCCGTTCACATCGACGTTTCTCGGCCGCACCAACGCATTGGCCGGCGAAGTGTTGCGGCGCAATCCGCGTTGCGCCGAAGTCGATGTCGCGGGCACGACGCTGCATGTTCCGCACGAAGGCCGGCACGTCGACGGCGCCGTGCATGTCTATATCCGCCCCGAAAAAGTCCATCTCGCCAACGGCGATGCACGCGTGCGCGGCCGTATCGCGACGCGTGTGTTCGTCGGCAATCAATGGCTGCTCGAAGTCGAGACGGAGCTCGGCAAGCTGCGCGTCGCGCAACCGAATCACGGCGCGCCGCCGCCCGACGAAGGCGACGAAGTCGGACTCGCATGGACCGACGACGACCTGCGCGTACTGACGCAAGACCGGCCGGAGGGCGCTCATGGCCACGCTTGACGACGACCGCCCAGGCGCCGCGCCGTGGCTGCTGTCGGGGCCGGCGCTGCTGCTTTTCATCGGTCTCTTACTGGTGCCGCTGCTGCTCACGCTGATGTTGTCGTTCCGCGTGTTCAGCGACACGGCCGGCGTCACGTCCGCTTATACGCTCACGAATTACTGGGAGGTCGTCAGCGATCCGTACTACGGCACAATCTTCCTGCGCACCGCCGGTCTCGCCTTCGCGGTCACGCTTCTTTCGATCGTGCTCGGCGTGCCGGAAACCATCGTGCTCGCGCGGATGAAGCGTCCGTGGCAATCGCTGTGTCTGCTCGTCGTGCTCGGGCCTCTGCTTATTTCGGTGGTCGTGCGCACGCTCGGCTGGCAGATACTGCTTGGCAACAACGGCGTGCTCAACAACGCGTTGCAGTCGCTGCATATCACCGACGAACCCGTCCGCCTCGTCTTCACGATGACCGGCATGATCATCGCGCTCACGCATGTGGTGGTGCCGTTCATGGTGATGTCCGTGTGGGCGACGATGCAAAAGCTCGACCCGCAAATCGAATGGGCCGGACGTTCGCTCGGCGGCTCGCCGTTCGCGGTGTTTCGCCGCGTGGTGCTGCCGCAGATCATGCCGGGCGTGTTGTCCGGTTCGATCATCGTGTTCGCGCTGTCGGCGTCGGCGTTCGCCACGCCCGCGCTGATCGGCGGGCGGCGCCTCAAAGTGGTCGCGACCGCCGCCTACGACGAGTTCCTCGGCACGCTGAACTGGCCGCTCGGCGCAAGCATCGCCGTGTTGCTGCTGATCGCCAACGTGGCGATCGTGATGGGCTGCAGCCGCCTCGCCGAACGCCGCTTCCGGCATATCTTCGATTGAGCGAAGGAGAGCGATCATGAAACAGAACGGCATTCTCGGGCTCGTCTATAACGCGTTCTTCCTCACCTTCATTCTCGCGCCGCTCGTCGTCGTGATGCTCGTGGCGTTCACCGACAAGGGCTTTATTTCGATGCCCTTCGATGGCGCGTCGCTGCGCTGGTTCCGCGCGATCATCGAGAACGGCGATATCGTCTCGGCGTTCTGGCTGTCGGTGCGGCTCGCGTTTGCCGCGGCGACCATCGGCGTGCTGCTCGCAGTGCCCGCAGCGCTCGCCATCGCGCGTTATCGCTTTCCGGGCCGCGCCGCGCTGACCAGCTTTTTCCTTTCGCCGATGATGATTCCGGCCGTCGTGCTCGGCATCGCTTTCCTGCGTTTTCTGTCGCTGCTGCATCTGTCGGGCTCGTTCTGGTCTCTCGTTTGTGCGCACGTGGTCATCGTGCTGCCGTATGCGCTGCGTCTCGCGCTGTCGTCGGCGGTCGGACTCGATCGCGATGCGCAACGCGCCGCGCTGTCGTGTGGCGCGAGCCGCTTCACCGCGTTTCGCCGCGTCGTGCTGCCGATGATCCGCACGGGCGTCGCGGGCGGCTGGGTGCTCTCGTTCATCCAAAGCTTCGACGAACTGACGATGACCATCTTCGTCGCGACGCCCGGCACGACCACGCTGCCCGTCGCCATGTACAACCAGATCGCGCAGACGATCGATCCGCTCGTCGCTTCGGTGTCGGCGGTGCTGATTGTCGGCACGGTCCTGCTGATGGTCCTGCTTGACCGCATGGTCGGACTCGACCGCATTCTGATCGGAGAAGCTCGATGACATTGACAAGCACCGCCGCGAGTGCCGATAAGCTCGCGGACGTGGTAGTCGTAGGCGGCGGCCTCGTCGGTTCGGCCGTCGCTTACGGGCTCGCCCGCGAAGGCGCGCGCGTCACCGTGCTCGACGAGGACGACGGCGGCTTTCGCGCCTCGCGCGGCAATTTCGGCCTCGTCTGGATTCAGGGCAAGGGCTACGGCCTGTCGCCCTACGCACGCTGGTCGCGAAGCTCAGCGACGCGCTGGCCGCAACTCGCGCAAGCGCTGCAACAGGAGAGCGGCATCGACGTCGCGTTGAAGCAGCCAGGCGGCTTCCACTTCTGCTTTAACGACGACGAACTCGCCGAGCGCGAAAAACGTCTGTCGACGCTGCGAGCCGAACTGGGCGATTACCCGTATCAGATGCTCGATGCCGCCGAAGTTCGCGCGCGCATTCCGCAAGTCGGGCCCGCGGTGATCGGCGCGAGCTACACGCCGATGGACGGCCACGTGAACCCGCTCAAGCTGCTGCGCGCGCTGCACACGGCGATGCAGGCGCGCGGCGTGAAGCTCGTCTCGGGCGAGCGCGCGGCGCGCATCGAAGCTCAAGGACACGGCTTTGTCGTGCATGGAAAACGCGGCACGTATCGCGCTGCAAAGGTCGTGCTCGCCGCAGGACTCGGCAATCGCACGCTCGCGCCGTTCGTGGGACTTCATGCACCGGTTGCGCCGAATCGCGGGCAAGTGCTGGTGAGCGAGCGCGTCGCGCCGTTTCTCCACTATCCGACGCTCAACGTGCGCCAGACCGACGAAGGCAGCGTGCAGTTCGGCGATTCGATGGAAGAAGTCGGCTTCGACGATTTCACCACGACGCACGTGCTCGCCGACATTGCCCGGCGCGGCGTGCGCGCTTTTCCGATGCTGCAACACGTGCGGCTCGTGCGCATGTGGGCGGCGCTGCGCGTCTATAGCCCTGACGGCTTTCCGATCTACGACCAGTCCGAAGCGCATCCGGGCGCGTTCGTCGTTACGTGCCACAGCGGCGTGACGCTCGCGGCCGCGCATGCGCTGCGCGTCGCGCCGTGGATCATGGGCGCGGCCATGCCCGACGAGTTGCCCACCTTCTCCGCGCAACGCTTCGAGCACGCGAGAGAACTGATTTCCGCACACTGAATCCGACATGACTACTCAATCGACTCACACACCGGCTCACACGCTCTTCAAGGTGCTGCCCGGCGCTGAAGGCGCGGCCGTCACCAACGTCGCCATCTGGTTCAACGATCAGCCGCTTACCGTGCCCGGTGGTCGTTCAGTGGCCGCGGCCCTGCTCGCGGCAGGCGTATCGCGTTTTCGCGCGACGCCGGTTTCCGGCGCATCGCGCGCGCCGTTCTGCATGATGGGCGCGTGCTTCGATTGCCTCGTCGAGATCGACGGCGTGCCGAGCCGCCAGGCCTGCATGGTCGAAGTCAAGGCGGGCATGCGTATCCGCTCGCAGGAAGGCGCGCGCGATCTGCCGCCCGTGAGCTTCGCCGACGCACCGATGGAGAACGCACATGGCCGCTGATTTCGCTTCCGAGTTCGCTTCCGAGTTCGCTTCCGAAGCCGTCGACGTCGTCGTGGTCGGCGCCGGTCCTGCCGGCATGAGCGCGGCCACGCGCGCGGCGCGCGCCGGGCTCAAGACTGTGTTGATCGACGAACAGGACGCCGTGGGCGGCCAGATCTATCGCGCGATCGGTCGCGCCGATGCGCGCCGCAAGGAGATTCTCGGCCCCGACTACGCAGCGGGCGCGGCGCTTGCCGAGGCCTTCGCCGCCTCCGGCGCGCGTCATCTGACCAATGCGACCGTGTGGCAGGTCACGCGCGAGCGCGGCGTCAATTATCTGAAGGACGGCAAGATCGGCAGCTTCGACGCGCAGCGCGTGATTCTCGCGAGCGGCGCATTGGAGCGGCCCTTCCCGATTCCCGGCTGGACGCTGCCCGGCGTGCTGACGGCGGGCGCGGCGCAGATTCTGTTGAAGAGCGCGGGCGAAGTGCCCGCCGCGCCGCCGGTGTTGGCCGGCTGCGGACCGCTGCTGTATCTGCTCGGCTGGCAGTATGTGCGTGCGGGCGTGCCGATCCGCGCGCTCGTCGATACCACGCGTCATGAGGACCGTTGGCGCGCGAAGCGTCACATGTTCGCCGCGCTGCGCGCGTGGCCGTTTCTCAGCAAGGGCCTGCAATTGATTCGCACGTTGCGCGACGCGGGCGTGCCGATCTTCGAGGCCGCCGACGATCTGCGCGTCGAGGGGCGCATCGGCAGCGATCAGGTCGAGCGCGCCGCCGCGCTGCACTTCACGAGCCACGGTAAAGCGCATCGTATCGAAGCCGATGTGATCCTGCTGCATCAGGGCGTGGTGCCGAATACGCAGTTCACGCAGGCGCTGCGCGCGGCGCATCGCTGGGACAACGCTCAACTGTGCTTCACGCCGAAGGTCGACGCATGGGGCGAGCTCGACGTGCCGGGCATCTTCATCGCGGGCGATGGCGCGGGCATCGGCGGCGCGCAGGCGGCCGCGTTGCAGGGCACGCTCGCGGGCCTCGCGGTGGCCGCGCAACTCGGCGCGCTAACTGCCGCCACGCGCGACGCCGAAGCCGTCGAACATCGCCGCGCGCTTGCCGGTGTGATGCGCATCCGGCCGTTTCTCGACAGCCTGTACCGTCCGCGCGACATCAACCGCATTCCGCGCGACGAGACCGTCGTGTGCCGGTGCGAAGAAGTGACCGCGGGGGAATTGCGCCAGTTCGTCGAACTCGGCTGCGTCGGACCGAATCAGGCGAAGTCGTTCGGACGCTGCGGCATGGGACCGTGCCAGGGTCGCATGTGCGGTCTTACGGTGACCGAAGTAATCGCCGATGCGCGCCGCGTCTCGCCGGCCGAAGTCGGCTATTACCGCATCCGTCCGCCGATCAAGCCGCTCACGCTCGGAGAACTCGCCGGTGAATGACACGACCGTCACGCAGGAAGCCGATGTGCTTGTGGTGGGCGGCGGGCTGCACGGCACGAGCAGCGCGTTTCACCTGGCGCGTCGCGGCGCGAAGGTGATCGTGCTGGAAGCCGATTACGTCGCGCGTCATTCGTCGGGCGTCAACGCGGGCGGCGTGCGGACGTTAGGCCGTCCGCTGCCGGAGATTCCGCTTGCGCTGATGTCGCGTGAAATCTGGCACGGCATGACCGATCTGCTCGGCGAAGACGGCGGCTTCGTTGCATCCGGCCAGTTGAAGATCGCCGAAACCGACGACGAACTTCTGACATGCCGCGAGCGAGTCGCGCTACTCGAATCGCGGGGCTTCACGCATGAAAAGGTCATTGACCGCGAGACCGTGCTCGAACTCGAACCGGCGCTTGCGCGGCATGTGACCGGCGGTATCTGGGTGGAGCGCGACGGCTACGCGTTGCCGTATCGGACCACGACGGCTTTCCGGCTCGCCGCACAGCGCCTTGGCGCGCGTTTTCTCGAAGGCACCGCCGTGCGTCGCATCGAACAGCGCGGCACGCGATGGTTCGCGCACACGCCGCGCGGCACGTTCAGCGCGGAGAAACTGCTCGTCACCGCAGGCGCGTGGTCCGGCGAACTGGCCAAGCAGGTGGGCGAGCCAGTCCCCGTTCATCCCGAAGGTCTGATGCTGATGGTCACGCATCGCGTCGCGCCCTTCTGCCGCGCAACGCTCGGCGCAACCGGCCGGCCGCTGTCGTTCAAGCAGTTCGACAACGGGACGGTCGTGATCGGCGGAAAACTGATCGGCATTGCCGATCTGGCGAATCGTCACGGCGAGGTCGATTTCGTGCGGCTCGTGCGCAGTGCCCGGACCGTGACCGACCTCTTTCCGCATCTGCGTGATCTGGGCGTGAACCGCGCATGGGCCGGCGTCGAAGCATTCACCGAAGATGAGCTGCCGGTCATTTCCGCGAGCCGCGAGGCGTCGAATCTGTATTACTCGTTCGGCTATTGCGGCAGCGGTTTTCAGTTGGGACCGGGTTGCGGCAAGCTCGTGTCCGAACTGATGCTCGACGGCACGCCGAGCCTTTCGCTCGACGCGTTCGCGATCGATCGTTTCGAGCGCAACGCGGCGCCCTCTCACGCCGGCGCCGCGCAACTCGCGACGCATTAAGCGGTTCTGTTTTTTGTTCCGTCGTGCGCGCTTCGCGAGCACGCGCGGCGGCTTCGTTCGACCTCAACCTGAGAAATTGTCATGACCGATATTGTTCGTATCGAAACCAATCAACGTATGAGCCGCGTCGTGAAGGCTGCCGGCCTCGTGTTTATCGGCGGCCAGACTTCCGCGGATCATGCGCCCGACGTGAAGATTCAGACCGCCAAAGTGCTGGAGAAAATCGACGGCTTCCTGGAGAAGGCTGGCATCGACAAGACGCGGCTGGTTTCCGCGCAAGTCTGGCTCGCGGACATTTCGCGCGACTTCGCCGGCATGAACGAGGTCTGGGACGCGTGGGTTCCGCAAGGCTGCGCGCCGACGCGCGCGACGGTGCAGGCCAAACTTGCCGCGCCTGAGCTGCTGGTCGAAATTGCTGTTGTGGCGCTTGGCTGAGGCAACGCGGTAGGGGAAACGTGGGAGCGGCTGTCGTGTCGGGCAAGCGCTGAGATAGGAGTTGTGCGGATCACGGCCACGCGTCTAGCGATGCGATACGCGTGGCCGCTGCGACTTTCCCGCGACGCGCCGCTATTTGAACTTGACGAGATCCTTGAAGATCAGTTCGGCCCACGTATTACCCTTGGCCTGCACGAGCGAGCCGCCATTCTTGAGCGGTCCGAGCGCGATCGGCGCGAAGCCGAGTTGTTCGGCCAGAGCCGCGACCGGTGCCACCGCCTTTTCGTCATCGCTCGACAGAAACGCGACGCGGCTGCCGCCGTTCACGTTCGGATCAGAGGCAAGAACCCCTGCGGGCAAATGGTTAAAGCCCTTTACGAACTTGGCGCCCGCAAACGCTTTGGCGATAACCGCGGACGACGGCTGACCGTCCAGTTCCTCAACGGGAACACCGAAAGCATTGGTCGCGTCGATGATCGTCTTGCCCTGCCAGTTCGGGATCAGCTTCGCGACTTCGCGATGTTCCCAGAACGGAATGGCCAGGAAGATGATGTCGGACGCGATGGCGTCTTGCAGCGTCTTCGGGACAACGGTGGGGCCGATCGCTCTTGCCTGCTGCGTCAGGCTCTCGGGCGAGCGCCGGCTGGCGACGGTCACTTCGATGTTCTTTCTTGCAAACGCTCGGGCGAGCGCCTGGCCTACCGCGCCAAAGCCAATAATCGAATAGCTCATGCGAATACTCCATTCAATATGATAAGGAATCCGGATTTTTTGGAAGTACTTGGACCACCTGCGTCAAGTCGATAGCTACTTCCACACGCTTATCGGCGCGATCTCAGATAGCCGACGTACCGCCGTCGACATACAACTCCACGCCATTCACGAAGCTCGAATCGTCTGAAGCGAGAAACAGCGCAACCGTCGCGATTTCCTCGGGACGACCCATCTTTCCGCGCGGCACCAGCGATTCGAACTGCCGCTTCGTCTCTTCGTCGAAGACTTGTTCCTGAATCGGCGTGGCGATCTGCCCCGGGCTCAGCACGTTCACGCGGATATTCCTGCCCTTCAGTTCGTTGAGCCAGCCGCGTGCGAACGCGAGCAGCGCCGCCTTGCTCGCCGCATACACGCTGAAACCAGGGAAACCTTTGATCGACGCAATCGATCCGGTCATGAAGATCGATCCGCCGTCGTTGAAGAGCGGCAACGCCTTTTGAACCGTGAACAGCGTGCCGCGCGCATTCAGGTCGAAGGCCGCATCGAAGTGCTGCTCGGTAATCTGACCCAGCGGCAGCGCTTCGCCCGTGCCGGCGCTTGCGTACAGGATGTCGATCTTGCCCTTCTCCCGCTTGACTGTATCGAACAGGCGGTCGAGGTCGGCGAGATTGGCCGCGTCGCCGCGCACGCCGGTCACGTTGCGGCCAATCTGCTTGACGGCCTCGTCGAGCGCCTCCTGCCTGCGGCCCGTGATGAACACATACGCGCCTTCTTCAACAAACCGCTTCGCGCTCGCCAGCGCCATGCCGCTCGATCCGCCCGTGATGACTGCAACCTTACCGTCTAGCTTTCCCATGACTTCTCCTTTCGTGGTGTCGGGCAGCGCCTCTATTCCCATTTGAACAAAAGCGCTGTATCTTATGGATCACTGATCCACATCCTGAGTCAAATATATGGATCACTGATCCACTTGTCAAGAAAATCATGCGAGCCGACGCCAGAAAGAACTACAGCCATCTACTTGAAGTCGCGCGCGACGTCATCAGCGAACATGGCGCCGATGCGTCGATGCGAGATATCGCCCGCCGCGCCGACGTCGGTCTGGCGACCGTGCTGCGCCATTTCCCGACGCGAGAAGCGTTGTTCGAGGCGTTGCTGCGCGAGCATCTGGACGCGCTGACGCAAAAGGCGGCGGAACTGGAAGCGTCGAGTCCACCTGACGAAGCGCTCGTGTCCTGGTTTCGCGAAGGCGTCGCATTCGTTCATAGCTATAACGGCGTTGTCGCGTTGATGGCGAGCGCCCACGCGGACCCTGAGTCCGCGCTTTACGCGTCATGCGCAGCGGTGCACTCGGCGGGCGAGCGACTATTGCTCCGCGCTCAGGCCGAAGGAACCGCGCGCGCCGATATGAACGGTGTCGACCTGTTCGCGCTGATGTCGGCACTCGGCTGGGTCGTCGACCAGCCGTCGTTCGCGCCACGCGCCGATTATCTCTTCGACTTTATCGCGGGCGCGATGCTGACGAATCGGTCGAGCAAGGATGTGAAGAAGGGAATGTGAGATTCGTCGCAAGCTTCTTAGAGGTACGTGCGTTGACGCGCTGCAAATGCCAATACGGCAATTGCATATCGATAGAAATTGGAACGGCGCACGCGTGCGGCCTTTAACATAGGCATCCTTCCTGTTCCGTCCTCGGGGTTACACGCGCAATGTCCCAACCTCTCCGCTTCGGCGTCTGGGCGCTCGTACATGGCAGCCGTGCGGCGCTGCAGGACCCCGCGGAACCCTACGACGCTTCATGGGCGCGCAACAAGGCGCTCGTGCTGGAAGCCGAGCGTCTCGGCTACGATTCGGTGCTCGTCGCGCAGCACACCATCAATCCGCACGATCCTTCGCTCGATCAGCTCGAGGCGTGGACAGCATCGGCTGCATTGGCCGCGCTGACTTCACGCATCGAGATCATCGCCGCGATCAAGCCGTATCTGTACCATCCGGCCGTGCTCGCGAAAATGGCGCAGCAGATCGAGCACATCAGCGGCGGGCGCTTCGCAATCAATCTCGTGAACGCATGGAATCGCCCCGAGCTTGAGCGCGCCGGCATCGGCTTTGCGGAACACGACGAACGCTACGCGTACGGCCGCGAATGGATCACCGTCGTCGATGCGTTGCTGCGCGGTGAAGCGCTCACGCATCGCGGCGACAACTTCCGTATCGACGACTATCAGTTGCGTCCGGCCGATCCGTTCCGCGCGCGGCCGCGCATTTATGTCGGCGGAGAGTCGGAGCCTGCGCGTTCGCTGGTGGCCGCGCATGGCGATGTGTGGTTCATCAACGGACAGCCGCATGACGACGTGGCGGCTCTTATCGCCGATGTCTCCGCCCGCCCCCGTCCGGCCGGCCACGATGCGTTGCGCTTCGGCCTGTCGGCGTTCGTGATTGCACGCGAGACGCAGTCCGAGGCCGACGCTCATCTCGAGCACCTGTTCGCGCTGGCCGAACTCGACAAGCCGCTACGGGAACGGCAAAAAGCCAACATCGATCCCAACGCGGTGATGCATCAGACGTTCGCGCGCTCGGCGCGCGTCGGATCGAACGGCGGCACGGCTGCGGGCCTTGTCGGCGATTACGATACGGTCGCGCGGCGCATTGCGGAGTTCCATCGCGCGGGCATCGAACTGTTCATGCTGCAGTTCCAGCCTTTCGAAGCCGACATGGCCCGCTTCGCCGAGGAAGTCATGCCGCGCGTTCGCCGCCTGCTGGACTGAACACAACGCCACCGCCGAAAGTCAAACGCCCGCCCGTCATGTCACGTCATGTCACGTCGTGGCACGCGCGCGGGCGCTTTCATGCACGCCTAGAAAAACGCACCGGTAGGCGGCAACTGACCTGTCAGCAAATTCTGTCCAAGCAAACGCTCCTTATAGAGCCGCGGATTGTGCGAGGCGATGACCTTGATGTTGCGCCAGTGCCGGTCGAGCGCACCGATACGCGAGACGACCGAGCCCGAGCCGAGATCGATCAGCCAGCTTGCGATCTGCGGCGCGAGGTCGTCGATCACGACCTTGGCTTCGGACGCTGCAAAGGTGGCAGCGAGCGTGGCCTCATATTCGCCGTCCGTGCCGTAAGCGTCCCAGGCGCGCTGCAACGCAGCGACAGCGCGATCGGCGGTTGCTTCGACGCTCGCCGCATACGCACGGATTCGACCGAGTTGCGACTGAAGCACGGGTTCGTCGGCGGGATGCTCGGCTTCGCCGTGATAGAAGTTGCGGCCGCGCGTGCGCAGCACGTCGACGGCGTCCAGCGCAACGCGGCGCACAATGCCCGCAATGCAATTGGTCAGATAGACCTGATGGAACGTGAATCCCCACGGCGCGGCGTGTTCGGACGCCGGCGGGTCGAGCGGATAAAGATGCGCCGCCGGCACGGTGACGTCGCGAAAGCGGGCCGTGCCCGAGCCGGTCAGCCGCTGACCGAAACCTTGCCAGTCGTCGTCGTTGCTGACGCCTGCGCTTCGCTCAAGCACATATTGCACGGTTCGCCCCGCACGGCTCTCCACCGCGAGGCCGACGAACGCGTCGTTATACAGATTGCCCGTCGCGTACACCTTCTCGCCGGAGCCCACGTACAGGTCGCGCGAAGCGTCCCATTCGAGCCGGCTCAACACTTGAGTCGGGCGCGCGCCGGCCGCCTTCACATCGCTTTCGGTAAAGCTCAGGCCGACGGTTTTTTTCTGCGCGCTCAATGCGAGGACGTGTGCATGGAACGGATGATCGCGCTTTCTGAGCGCCGTTTCCACTTGCCACAGATGATTGCGGAATGCATGCGCGATGTTCGAATCCGCGGCGGCGACGTCGCGCGCAACGACCAACAATTCGCTGAGCGACACGCCATGCCCTCCTCTATCGGACGGCAGACGCAACGCGCCGAAGCCGATCGCTTTGAGTCTCGCGATCTCGTCGTGCGGCAGACGATGTTCCCGTTCGCGCGCCGCGGCAGTCGCGGCGATGTCGGCAATAATGTCCGCGAAGCCGAGCTTCACGCTCAGCGGCGAAATCCACTGCGTGGGCCTCGCTTCCTTGATGTTGCTGGTGTCAGTCATGCGCTCGCCCGTGTTCAAACTCTAATGCTGTAGTCCGCGACCTTGATGCGCGAGTTGATGATCTTGCGCTCCGCGAGCCAGTCGGCGGCGCGCTGAAACTGCGCGATGAAGGCGGCGTCGTCCGCCTCGTGGAACTGGTTCACGCGCTTGAGGCCGGCGAGATAGTCGCGCACCTGATCCGGATACTTGCCCTCGCGCTGCACGAGCTGCTCCGCTTCGACGGAGTGCGACGACTGCCATGTGCCTTCAACGTAATACGCATCGATGACCGCGCGGATCAGCTCGGAGTTCTCTTCGGTGAACTTGCGGCGCGTGACCAGCGAGCTATAGTCGATCAGGAAATCCAGGTCGCGGCCTTCGTTGAATATGTCCTTCGCGTCGTTCGAGAAGCGCGCGATGTCCACGCCCGGCGACCACATCGACCAGGCGTCGACCCGGCCTTGCGCGAACGCCGGTGCGGCGTCGGGCGGATTCAGATAGACGAACTGCACCTTGTCCCGGTCGATGCGATGTTTCTCCAGCGCGGCGATAAGCAGAAACTCGCCGAGTCCGGAGCGGTTGACGGCGACCTTGCGGCCCGCGAGATCCGCAATCGAGTTGATGCCGCTCGACTTCTTCGCGATGATGGAAGTGGAGCGCGGCGAATAGATATCGAACGCATTGAAGACGATCGGCGAGCCGGCGAGCATTGCGGCGAGCGCGGGCGTCGTCGATCCCCAGAAACCGAAGTCCGCGCTGCCGCCGACCACGGCCTGAATCGACGGCGCATGGTTCGGGAACGGCCCGATCCATTCGACCTTGATGCCTTTGGCCGCGAGCGTCTTTTCGAACACGCCGCGCTGTTTGGCGATGTCGGGCAGGCTGCCGTAGCCCCAGCCGATTCGTACGGTGTCCGTATTACGTGTGAGCTTGCGCGGTTCGGCTGCCTGCGCCGGAACGAGGCCGCCCACGGCAGCGCCGGCCAGCAGGCCGCCCGCCGCGCGCAGCAACTGGCGGCGGCTCAGCAATGAATCATTCATCCTTTGAGATCCTTCGGTTTGACGGGAAACGGGTCAATGAGACTGAACGCCCAGCTCTTCGAGCAGAATGGACCGCAGCGTGCCGGCGTGGTCTTTGGGGCGGAACGAGGCCGCGATGCGGCCTGCGCGCATGACGATGATCCTGTCTGCAAGGGTCAGCGCTTCGTCGACATCGTGAGTGACGATCAGCACGCCTGGCTGGTGGAGCGCGACAAGCTCTTTGACGAGTCCGTGCATCTTGATGCGGGTCAGCGCGTCGAGCGCCGCGAACGGTTCGTCGAGCAGCAGCAGCGCGGGATCGGGAACAAGCGCGCGTGCCAGCGCCACGCGCTGAGCCTGGCCGCCCGAGAGGTTGCGCGGCCAGTCGTCCTCACGGCCGGCGAGCCCGACTTCGGCGAGCGCGCGCGCGGCGCCGTCGCGGCCAATCGTCCTTTCGTGACCGAGCGCGACGTTCTCCCACAGCGGCGCCCACGGCAAAAGGCGAGGTTCCTGGAACACGACGGATGGACGTTCCGGCGCGCGAATCGTCCCCGCGTCCGGCTGATCGAGTCCGGCCAACGCGCGCAGCAGCGTCGTCTTGCCGCAACCGCTTTCACCCAGCAGCGCGACGAATTCGCCCTTCTGGATGTCGAGGTCGAGCGAGTCGATCACGACGCGGCTGCCATAGCGTCGCTTCAGTCCACGGACGGAAACGGCCAATGCTTGAGTACTGATGCGTTCGCGTTCGCGTTCGTGTGAAGGCGCTGCCGCAGCGCGATCGCGAGATGGAGCGGTAGGCTGATTCACTTGCGCGCTCCTTTCGTGTAGTTCGCGTGCCACGAGAGGAAGCGGCCTTCGAGCAGACGCACCAGCGCATCCGCGACGACGCCGATGATCGCGTAAATGATCATCGTGAGGATGATGACGTTCGTATTGAGGAATTCGCGTGCATCCATCGCGAGGAAGCCAATGCCCTTCGTCGTTGCGAGCGTTTCGGCGATGACCAGCGCGAGCCACGCATGCGCGAGCGCGTAGCGCACGCCCGTGAGAATGGACGGCATCGCGCCCGGAAGAATGATCCGCCGCACGATCGCGGCCCGCTCGAGTCCGACCACGCGGCCAAGCTCCATGAGCTTCGGATCGATCTGGCGAATGCCGAGCATCGTGTTGATGTAAATCGGAAAGAGTACCGCGAGCGCAACCAGGAAAATCTTCGCGACTTCGCCGACGCCGAACCAGACGATCACGAGCGGCAGCATGGCGAGGAACGGAACCGCACGCACCATCTGAACGGAGCGGTCGAGAAGCGCCTGCGCGAGCGGCGAAAAGCCGACGATGACGCCAAGCGCGAGGCCGAGCGTTCCGCCGATCACGAACCCGCCCGCGGCGCGCAGCAGCGACACACCGAGATGAACGAAAAGATCGCCGTTACGTGCCAGGTTGAGGGCGGTTTCAAGCACGCTGCTCGGAGCAGGCAGCACTTGCGGCGCAATGAATCCGGCGCGTGCAGCGGTTTCCCACAGCAGCACGACGACCGCGGGAATTATCCACGAGAGCCAGATGTACAGCGTCGCTTTAGAAACGCCTACGCGGGACGGTTGCGCGGCGACATAGCTGTTGCGGATGGAAGTCAGGTCGGCCATGCGGCGGGAGACGTCATGAGTCATCGGGAAGGAGTGTGGAGATACATCCCGCAGCCTAAGTAAAAACTTTGCTGTTCTCCAACGAATCAATCCTTCTAACGATATGCGCTGCGTATGCAATGTGCACCGGCATGCCGTTATAACGACGAATTCCGTCCGTATTGCGTCACCCTCCCATGCGATGTTACGTACTTTGAAAACATAACGACGTGCTTAGCACTGCGGCGTCATAGCAAAGCATCGAATATTGTTAGTCGTTTTCTCCTCTTCAGAAGCCGGCGGGCTACAGACGCCTGCGTAACCATCTCGCCACGCTGAGACCGCCCAGCATCATGCCGGCCGTAAGCGGCGGCGCTGCGCGAACCACGCTTGCCTCAGGCCATTCGGAAATCATCGGCTCGCCATCACGCGCTACCAGTCTCGAGATCCACTTGCGCGCGCTGAGCGGCAACGGAGGCGCGACTTGCCCAAACACGTTATGCAACTGATCGCTCGCATGCGGAAACGAGCCTAGCGCGATGGCCTCTTTACGTGACGGCGAACCTATCACCTGGCTCGTCACGACGGCCGCCCCGCGCGCCAAGCCGTCCATACAATCCAGTATGTCGATTTCAGCCGCCGTCAGGACGGCCAGCACATCGTCGACATAAGCGTTGATGACATCCTGCTGGATTTTCAGGCCCCATTCCAGCGCCTGCGGATTGTCGCGAGTGAGAAGCTTCGGAAAGACAGAGCCGTCGTCTGCCCGCGTGTATCCGGTCGTCGTGCCATGATCCGCCGCGCACAAGGCTTCGAAAATGGGCGCGCGAATCAGCGGCCTGATAGGCTCTCCCACGGACTCGCTGAGATAGTCATCGAGGCTGCCGCAGTTTTCCGGGCGATGATAGAGGCCAAAGTAAAAGCCCGAGAGGCGTCGGTCGAAGCCTGCTTCCCGGCTGCACGCAACCTTTGCCAGCGAGCGCTGCAAATTTGCGCGCCATCCAATATCGACGACACCGACGTTACCGTCCGCGAAGAATGCGTGCTGCTCCAGATAGTCGAGCAGTAGCCGTCGCGCAGAAGAAGCGGACGCGTTGATCAGATCGCGGACCTGATCGTCTGCCTGGATGTACCGGATCAACTGCTCTACTTCAGCGCGACTCATCGCGGCGTGCGGGGAGCGAATACCAAGACGTTCCTGCAAACCGGCGATGGCCGTGTGATTGATATCCAGATCGAATTTTCTGAACACGTCCGCGAGCGAATTGCCTGCCTTGAA
Organism: Paraburkholderia sp. RCC_158; assembly: GCF_041355255.1. Classification (NCBI taxonomy): domain Bacteria; kingdom Pseudomonadati; phylum Pseudomonadota; class Betaproteobacteria; order Burkholderiales; family Burkholderiaceae; genus Paraburkholderia; species Paraburkholderia sp. RCC_158. The sequence continues at coordinate 105,896 of NZ_JBFUPM010000016.1, forward strand.
ACCGAAATGACTCAGGTCGCCTTCCGATATGTCCAGAACAGCGGGCAAGTGAAGCGATCGCCGCGACACGTGCAGATATCGCAGATCGATCGGCAAGTCGTACGCGCTTACTATCTTTTTAGCAATCGATAACAGTATCTGGCCGTCACGCGCGAGGAAGAACAATCGATCGACTTTCCTGCGTCTCGCCTCTGTGAGGATCCACACGACGAACGCGAGCAGCAACGGACCCACGAAGCCAGCCGATACCTCTGCGAGCGTCTCGTCGTGGTCGCTGACGGGCTTGACGCGCAGCCGCGCCGTGCGCGCGCTTCCCGACAGAGCAGACCCAAGCAGCGGCGGCTCGATCGCCGCCTTATCCAGCTCGCGCTCGAGCCGTCCGGGCGCAGTCTTGAAGAACGGCGCGGCACGACCGCCTACACGCCATACCTGGAATACATCGGAGAATACGTTGTCTCCGACGTGCAGGTGTTTGACTCCACTGCCTTTCGCATCCGAAAAGAGAGTCCCACTCCTCTTGGTACGACGGTTCTCGCATGAAATGAACAACTGCCCCGGCTGCACGCGCACGCCGCAACCGCTGAGCATGCTTTCCAGGTCCGATCGCGAAAAGTAGATATCCGAAATAATTGCTGTTCTTCCCAATGCCGACAAGCGATTGAATATCTCGACCATGCCGGTTATGGGACGTAACAAGCGCTTTTCGAGCGCGACTTCGATGGCCTGCGCCGCACACAGGAATTCGCGTGGCAAATCCACCGACTCTGCGATCTCCGCATAAATGTTGTCGAGCGTCACTTCACGCTCGACACGGGCCTTGCGTGCCCTCCACTCCGCCGATTGCCTGATCGCCATCCATTCGCCCGGCTCGACGACCGGACCAAATTCGCGTTGCAGCCGATATCCCGCCACGAGGAACAGATCGGAGGGCCGCCGCAAGGGCCTTGTTATTAAAGTGTCGAACGCATCGAAAGAGACGAGGCCATCGCCGGTCCAGATTCGCTGTGCATCCAGGTCGTGTAGTGGATTCATCCCCGCAAAAAGTTGCTGGATGCCAGCTGATACAAATCGTTGGTTGATGACGCGTTCGAGAAGGAGGTTCGTCGCATTCATCGGTGCCTTCCGCCTTAAAAGAGAGGGACTACTTTCGACCGCGCCGGCGTTGTCTGTTCGCTCGCCCGACATGGGTCTTTCGCACGCCGGTTCAGCACTAAGATCTAAAAAGCGCGCGCCGTCAGCCATGACTCATCAACCATGACTCATCGTCAACGCAAGCGGTTAAAGCTACCCGGTCGCAGATCACGACGATCTCCGCGCCATATGACGGCTCGATCACCAGCAGATTCCAATCCCCACTGGCGATGCTCGTCTCGTACCTCGTCATGGAAGGCGAACCAAGCCGGACCTCGGTGCCATCGAGTGAATTTGCCCAGTTGACTTTCGCTGCCAGTTCACCCTCCGCGAATCGATGCCACGAAGATAGCAATACCCTCGACACCACGTTGTGACGAATGATGTCTGCCGCCCTCAGCGCATGTATTCCTTCGCAGGTTATTGCTCGCACGTTGTCGCCCCTCAGCGCGAACGTCGTGCGTAATTCGGACCTGGCGCGATCATGTGTCACGGACAGTAGCTCCGCGTCATGAAAGCTGCGCGCCACGTCTTTCGTCAGTAATTCGTCTTTCATAGCGGTCCTCAAAGCCTTGAGGTGTTCACGGTGTAAAGCACGGCCGGGTTCTGTGACGCGCCTCGCTCCTATAAGTGCGTCGCTCGTGCTTCGCTAACAACGCGAACTCCTTTTTTAGCGGTGTGATTGCGAGCTAACGGGTTGCAAATATAACGGACTGCGTAATCAGCAATAGGTGAATATGGAACGAGACAAAGACTGGAAAGCGCGAGCGTCCCGAGCTTTTTCTTCAGGCTCCAGAATGGATTTGCCACGATCGCATGGAGATAAGCATGCGAATGTTTTAACATCCAGCGCCAGCGGGCCGTCAGCGGCGCGTTGTAGACGCTCGCGCAGAAATACGCCCTTTCAAGCGCGAAATCGTGAAAGTCGCGTGGCAACTGCATGCCCAGGCGGCGCGATGCTATTTCGCGCAGAGTCGCCCACCGCGACGTGAATGCTTTAGGCGCCCTGTCGGTCTGCTCGGAATTAGCAAATGTAGCGCCTCGCGCTCCGCAATACACGCGGTAACCGCCGAGCGACTTTGGAATGCTCAATACTGTTCCAACGAGAGCCGCCCCGTAAATCGCGTAGAAATCCGCGCCATACCGGCTCTTGGCCGTCTCTGGTACGGGGAAGATCTTTCGCAACGCACTGACGCTATACGCGTTGCCGGACGCAGGCGGTGACGGGTACAGCCATCCGTCGAGCAGAGGTTTCAAACAGTCACCGTCGGCTAACGAGTGAGGTACATAAACTCCCGTACATTTGCTGGTGCAATCGATCACATCCAGCCGGAACTGCACCTTTGCCACGTTTTCTCTCTGGAAGCTCTGCATCACTTCGGTCACTGCACCGGGATAGAGTACGTCGTCCGAATCGAGAAACAGAACATAGCCCGTCTTGAGCCGCTGAAGCGCCAGATTGTAGGCGGAGACCTGGCCGCCGTTGTCCTTGAAAATGGTCGTTATGCGAGTAGCGTAGGCTTGCATGATGGCGCGCGATCCATCCGTCGATCCGTCGTCGATGACGATGACGCGTGTATTCATGTAGTCCTGCGCGAGCGCGGAATCTATTGCCTGTGCCAGATACTCTTCATAGTTGTAGTTGCAGATCACAACGTTCATTTCTTTCATGGTGACTTCCCGGCAAGAGCTCAAGGCGATCTGACCGACCGGATACGTTCAAACGAATCGGCGCCGGATGAGCGATCTTGCAATGTTCATGGGGGCGAGCAACGTGACGATGCTCCATCCCGCAATCAGGCAACGAAACGCGGCTCGCTCGAAGTTCGGCCGAAAGGGAATGGACAATGCGTCGCGCAGGGCGCGCAATCGGCTGTCGCCGGGCAGCGGATGCTTTTCCGGCGTCAGCCGCAAAGAAGCAACTCGCAATTGAAGCAAATGCGGTGCGCAAAACAGCGTGCTAATCGGCGGTGGCGGCCTGCCGGTCATGGCGCAGGCTTTGCACGCGGCATGGTGTCGCTTGAGCGCCCGCGCAATCTCGCGGCCGAAGTTATTCGTGTTCGCGCTCATCGCGCTATCGTTCTCGCCATGCATGCGATAGAGCACCAAAGGCGCGGGAATCGTCTCCACGTCGCCCATGTAGGGAGCCATCGCGATGCATGTCGAATCCGTGAACGAATCGCAACTCGCGTCCAGTGGAAAGATCTTTCTGAGGAAGCTGCGCGCCCACGCATTTCCCGAACCCGGCGGCGTGGGATACTCCGACGTCCTGTACGCCCACTGACGGATCGCCTCCGGCGAGAGTCCCGGCGGGACCTTTGGAATCACGTTTCGAATCTTCGGAATGGCGTTGTCGTTGTGTATGGGACGCCCGTGTGCGTCGACTCGCTCCATCAATACCTGCACTTTGGTGAGGCCCGTGCGCCACACCGAGGCGATCGAGCGCAGCGCGCCGGGCACCAGAACGTCGTCCGCATCGAGGAAGATAACGACGTCGCCCGAACTCTTCGCGAAGCCCACGTTGTTCGCTTCACGCTGACCACCGTTCTCCTTGAAGATGGCCGTAATCGCTTCTCCAAACGAGCCAATGACTTCGGCGGAGTTATCGGTCGAGCCGTCGTCGACGACGATGACTTCGACGTGCGGCCAATCCTGCGTCAGGGCGCTTTCCACCGCTTGCCGGAGAAAGCGACCGTAGTTGTAATTGGCGATCACGACCGAGAAGAACAGCTCGGAATGGTTCGCTGGACATTCGCTGTATCGAACTCTCATCGACTACCTCCAGCCCGCCTGGATGAATACATCCTGAACACATCCGTTTTGCGAAGCCGCTCACGGGTACGCTTTTTCGTTGATTCAGCCGCCGGCCCGGACGGTAGGTCGCGTTACTTCGCCCGAACCGGGTTCGCGCACCCTGCCCTCGCGCAGCAACAGAGTGCCTGGCGATATTCGAGTTATGCGTTCATATAATCAGTGCAGTCGGCGCGGCCTAAAGTCGAGTAGTAATGTCGCGAATCGCTGAATCGTCGATAATATCGTCGTACGAAATAATCGTATTTAGTCGTCCGTAGATGCACTTATTCGCACTGCGCTACTTTTCGCACAATCGCTTCGCAGAATGGGAACAGGTTATGCAGACTGCTCTCTGCACTGCGCGAAAGGCGGCGGCTGTTTCGTCGATTGCAGGATGCACGCTGTAAAAAGCCGAGCTGATCGAAGACGTGCCGTTGCCGCCGTAATCGGCCAGTCGTTTATGAATCGAGCGATACGCGTTTCGCGTACATTGGGACGGCGCGGCTAAATTCGCGCTTCGAGAATAGCGGCCAGAAACGTTATGGCTGCGCCACCTTTCGGACCGCGCTGGTCGCTGCATTCAGCAAGCGGCCATCATCGTGCCTCAATGTCTGCTTCTTGATTACGCGTCCCGTCTTGCGGTCCACCAGTACCGAGTGCTTCTCGCCCGGAGCAAACAGATTGGCCTCGCCCCATTGACGCAACATCACAATGACAGGGAAAAGCGCTTCGCCCTTCTTTGTTAGGACGTATTCCTGGTGTCCCGAACCATCCGACGCTGGCACGACCTCGAACACCCCGCTTTCAACGAGCATCTTGAGGCGGTCGGCCAGAATATTGCGGGCGATGCCCAGGTTGGAAACGAACTCACCGAACCGACTCACGCCGTCGAAGGCGTCTCTAACTATCAGCAGTGCCCACCTGTCTCCCACGATGTCAATCGCCCGGCCAACGGGGCACGATAAATCAACAAGACTTCTCTGTCTGGCCATCTGGCGCTCCTCGATCCCAATGCGAACGTCCGAGCCCGACCGACAGTACCGACGGTCGCACGTAAGCTCAATCGTAAGTTGCATTTTAAAACAACTGTCCCTACACTCCTGATAGTTGCAATTTGAAACTACACAAACCGACTTTTCCATGAGCACGTCCTGTACCCCCGAAGTGCAGCATGATCCGCCCACTGACTCGATAGAGCGCAAAGAAATGCCCAGGGGCCTCGTCGCCCTGATGTCGGTGTGTTGTGCGGTGAGCGTTGCCAACGTCTACTACGCCCAGCCGTTGCTCGACGCCATCTCCCACGATTTCCATATTTCTCATTCCGATGTGGGTGGCGTCATAACAGCGACTCAAGTGGGCTGCGCGCTTTCCCTGATGTTTGTCGTGCCGCTCGGCGACCTGATCAACCGCAAGCGGCTTATCGTCTGCCAGCTGGTTTTGCTCGCCATCGCGTGCGTAGCCGTGGCTCTATCAGGATCGCAGCATGCCTTGCTCGCTGGAATGATTGGCGTCGGATTGCTCGGCACGGCAATGACGCAGGTTCTGATCGCATGCGCAGCCGCACTTGCCAACGAAAGCGAGCGCGGCAGAGTAGTCGGCACGGCACAGGGCGGTGTTGTCGTTGGCTTGCTGATGGCTCGATCACTCGCTGGCGTCGTGGCAGATGTGGCTGGCTGGCGAGCCGTCTACCTCGTGTCCGCAGTTTTCGCTGTCGGCATGCTGATTGTGCTTCTTCTCTTTCTACCGACTCCGCGGCCGTCCCGAGTGCAATTGAGCTACGCCGGCCTGCTGCGCTCGATGATCGAACTCCTGCTGCGTGAGCGCGTACTGCAGGTACGAGGTTTCCTCGGTCTTCTCATGTTCGCAGCATTCAGCATTTTCTGGAGTGCACTTGTTCTACCGCTAAGTGCGCCGCCTCATGCAATGTCACATACGGGCATCGGTGCATTCGGTCTGGTCGGGGCACTCGGCGCGATGGCGGCGGCACGTGCCGGGAGCTTGACCGACCGGGGCCACGGTCAGACCACAACGTGCGTCGCGCTAGGTCTTCTCTGCGCGTCATGGCTACCGATCTCGCTTATCGATAAGTCAGTGATCCTATTGATTGTTGGCGTCGTACTTCTTGACATAGGCGGGCAAGCGATACACGTCGTCAACCAGAGCATGATATTCAGCACGCGTCCCGAGGCGCATGCCCGCCTGGTCGGCTGCTACATGCTTTTTTATTCCGCTGGAAGCGGCTTGGGCGCGATATCGTCGACGGTGATTTATTCGCGTGCAGGGTGGCCAGGCGTTTGCGCACTAGGTTTCGTCGTCAGCATGACTGCATTCGCATTCTGGGCAGCGACGGTCCGGCATGCCGGGAGACAAATGCCGCTTGCCGGAACGGCTGTGCCCGTTCCTGTCGAAGCCGGACTGTCGCGGCCTTCGCGACTCGTCGCGAAGGCTCCTGCCCGGCGAAGTACTCGTCAGCCGTGTGGCGGAACCGCCTCGGGATCCATCCACATCACTTCCCAGATATGACCGTCCGGGTCCTCGAAACTGCGACCATACATGAAGCCGAAATCCTGCACAGGCGTAGGGTCTGCCTTGCCGCCGGCATTACTCGCCTTTTCGACAAGGCTGGATACCTGCTCGCGATCATCCGCCGACAGACAGAGCAGCACCTGCGCGTCGGTGTGCGCATCGACAATCCGCTTGCTGGTGAACTGGCGCCACTTGTCGTGTGTGAGAAGCATCGCGAAAATGGTATCGGAGAGCACCATGCACGCTGCGGTATCGTCACTGAATGCGGGATTATTGACCGCGCCAACTGCCGCGTAGAAGGCTTTCGACCGCTCCAGGTCCGTCACTGGCAGATTAACGAAGATCATCTTGGTCATCATTTTTCCTTTGAGATCTAGCCGCGGCAGGATTGCCGCCACCATACATACCGACGAATGACGTGGAGAAGAATCGACGAAAGCCGCGAAGAATTTTTGAACGCGCAACGCGCACTCGGAAATAGCATGTCTGCTTTCGACGGTCTCGCGGATTAGGCCGACGTTGGTTCGACCTCTTACCCCGGCAATAAGCCAACTGCCCTGTAAGTGCCGATCAAGGTGTCGAACAAGGCAATGTCCGCCCGCCCGCGCGCCATCAACTGAGCGCCCGCGACTGCGGCGTAAATCGCGCACGCGCGTTCGCGGCTCCCCTCGCCAGTGACGACGCCAGACGCCTCCAGCGACCGACGGAGCCAGGCCACGTTGACGTCAGCGAAGGCCTGCACTTCCTTTTTGACCGCTTCAGGCAGATCGTCGTATTCCGCGGCCATAAAGCTGCTCAGGCACATGCGGTTGTCGCACTCCAACGACCGGCGAAACGTCTCCGGGTATCGACGCAAACTGACGAGCGGATCGCCTGATGCCGCCGCGAGTTCTTCCAGCGCAGCGGCCGCGTCCTCGTAGTAGCGTCGCGCGACTGCCGCCGCGAGGTCCGCCTTGCTCGCGAAGTGATGGTAAATGCTGGCAGCTTTAATGCCGACGTCCTGCGCCAGGTCCCGAATATTGAGCCCGGTATAGCCGTGCGCCTGCGCCATTCTTGTCGCAGCAGCAAGGATGCGGTCCCCTGAGCTGGTGACGGCTGCAATGGTCACGACGGTCTCCTCAAAAAGTTGTTGACCTGACGCATTGTACCGCCTAAAGTTGCCCCTAACAAACGTTAGGTAGGTAACCCACATGTCGCATCGCAAGAGCGGCATTTTTTTGATAATAGTTTCCTAACTACTGTTAGGTAGTCTCATCCGTTTCCACTCGATCCGTCCCACAACCGCCAAGGAAAAACCATGACCTCCGAACTCCTTTACCTCGATGCCACCCGACTGGCCGAACTGATCCGCACACGCGAAGTCTCGCCCGTCGAGGTCGTGAAGGCACACCTTGACCGCATCGACGCGGTCGATCCGAAAGTCAATGCGATCGTGACGGTCGCGGACGATGCGCTGGAAGCCGCCAGGGCCGCCGAAACGGCAGTGCTGTCGGGCAAGGCGTTGGGGCCGCTGCACGGAGTGCCCTTCACCGCAAAAGATTCGATCGACACGGCGGGCGTGGCTACGCAACGTGGCTCGCCCATCTTTAAAGGACGCGTTCCTGACGCCGACGCAACTAGCGTGGCCCGGCTGAAAAATGCAGGCGGCATCCTTCTCGCAAAAACGAACTTGCCCGAATTCTCGTACTGGATCGAAAGCGACAATCTGCTCAGTGGCCGATCGAATAATCCGTGGGATCTGCAGCGCACTCCGGGCGGCTCCAGCGGCGGCGAATCGGCGGCCATCGCAGCGGGTATGTCGCCGCTGGGGCTCGGCACCGATCTGGCGATCTCTGTGCGCGGACCCGCTGCGCAGACAGGCATCGTGTCGCTAAAGGCGACTCACGGACGCGTGCCCATGACAGGGATCTGGCCGCGCGCCCCACGCCGCTTCTGGCACGTGGGTCCGATGGCTCGCAGCATCCGCGACCTGGCGCTCGCGTTCTCGCAGCTGTCCGGTCCCGATGGGCACGACGCTTTTGCAAGCAGTACCGTCCCGTTCGATGCCGGCGTGGGCCGCTCACCAGACCGTCCGCTGCGAGTGGGCTGGATGGTTGAACCGGGCTTCGGGCCCGTCGATCCGCAAGTCGCGGCAACGGTGCAGGCGGCGGCGGAAGCGCTCAAAAGTTTGGGGCTAGTGGTGGAGCCTGTACGCATTCCTGCCCTCGAGCGTGACTTCGCTCTCGACGTCTTCAACCGCCTGCACGTCATGGAAATGAAGCCGGCCTTTGCGGAAGTGACAGCAGGTCGCGCTGAGGACGAACTCTACAAGATGGCCAAAACGATGCTGGCGCTGCCCGACACTTCGATGAGGGACTACATCGACGCTGAACAGGCCGCCGAGCGTCTGCGAGACGGATACGCCGAATACTTCCGGAATTACGACGCGCTGATTACGCATGTACTTCCGATCCCGGCTCACAAGCACGGCGTGGACACGTTCTCGATCAACGGCCACACAGTGGATGCCACCTATCTTCAGGGCGCAACTGTGCCGTTGAACGTCACGGGCTTGCCCGGCATCTCGATGCGCTTCGGCACGAGCAAGGAGGGCCTGCCGATCAACGTACAGATTGTCGGGAGTTGGCAGGCTGAGTCAACCATTCTTCACGTTGCGTCACTACTCGAATCGGTCAGCCCGGTGCGCGATCTACGTCCGCATATTTGAGGCTTCAGCCCTGCGCAAGCCGGCCATCGCCGCCCTGGATCAAGCGATCAAAGCGGCAAAAGTTTAGACTTCGCATCTGGCCGCAAACATGTACGACGCGCTCGACGGCCCGCAGCAGATCGAGAAATCGGCCTCGCCGATTTGCCTGCCTGAAGCGCGTTCGCCGATGTGCTAAAACCTGCGTGGTCGCTCAACGAACTACTGCTCAAACTGCGGCGCGGCATGGGGCCAACCCGCACTAACTACACTGACTATTGAAACGGGACGATGATGACGATGTCAGAAAATCCAACGATCGCCCTGGTTGGGCCGGGAGCAATCGGCACGACCGTAGCGGCGGCGCTTCATGAAGTCGGACGCACGCCGGCCATTTTCGGCCGCTCGGCGCACGAACAGCTGGAACTGCGCTTCGACGGCGGCCGCATCGCGGTGCCGGGACCTGTGCGCACCAATCCGTCCGAAGTCGACAACACGTTCGACCTGGTTTTTGTCGCGGTGAAGTCAACGCAAATCGACGCAACAGCGCCGTGGCTCTCCGCGTTGTGCAACAAGAACACCGTGGTCTGCGTGCTGCAAAACGGCGTCGAACAGAAAGCGCTTGTCGCGCCGCATGTGCCCGGCAGCCCGGTCTTACCCTCGGTGGTTTGGTTTCCTGCTCAACGCGAACCGGACGCCTCTGTCTGGCTACGCGGCAAAGCTCGCATTACGTTGCCCGACACGCAGGAAAGCAGCCTTGTCCTTTCGGCATTGAGTGGCACACGGTGTTCGGTCGACGTAGCAGCCGATTTCACATCCGTCGCGTGGCGCAAGCTTTTGCAAAATGCTGTCGCAGGTTTAATGGTTCTGGCGGGCCGCCGTGCCGGCATGTACTCACGAGCCGATATCGCCGGCCTGGCTCTCGCCTACTTGCAGGAATGTCTCGAGGTTGCCCGTGCGGAAGGCGCGACACTCGGCGACGAAGTCCCGCAAGAAATCGTCGATGCATTTCGTGGTTATCCGGCCGACCTGGGCACTTCGATCCTCGCCGACCGGGAGGCTGGCCGCCCGCTCGAATGGGACAGCCGGAACGGCGTCGTGCAGCGACGTGCCCGGTCTCACGGTATCGCCACACCGATCAGCGATCTGGTCGTGCCGCTTCTCGCGGCCGCGAGCGACGGACCGGGCTAATACTTCCACGAAGGATGTGACGGCGCGACGGGCCCACTCTCGGACTCATCCGCCAAACAGGTTGTGCCGGATCTGCTTCAAATGTCCGGTCAGCAATTCGCACGCGAGGTCGGCGTCGCGGTCGCGCAGCGCATCGACGATCGCGCGATGCTGCGCCTCATACTCGGCGCGCCGCTCGGCCGTCAGCGACTTGCGTTTGAGCCGGCCCCACTCGCCCTGCTCGCGCACTTCGTTGGTCAGTTCGAGCACGCGCAGAAAGAAGCTGTTATGCGTGGCCAGCGCGAATGTCTTATGCAATTCGCCGTCCCACTTCTCGAACTCTTCGATGCTCTGCGCGGCTTCGGAACGCTCGATGCATTCGACCATCCGCGCGAAATCGGCCGCGGTCGCATAACGCACGATCAAGCCGGGCATCAGCGGTTCGATCAGCAAACGCGCTTCCATCAGCTCGGCGGGACTGGTCTGCACGACCTCTTGTGCGCCATGCATGACCTGCGCGTTCTGCGCTTCCACACGCACCGCCGCTGCGGCGACATCCTTCTGCGGCAGCACGAAAGTGCCGCTTCCGACCACCTGCGTGATGAACCCGCGCCCCTTCAGATCGGCCAGCACGCGCCGCACCGCACCGCGTGACGCGCCGAATTCCTCGCTCAATTCGCGCTCGGCGGGAAGCTTGACGCCCTCTCGCAAACGCCCGGTGCGGATGGCCTCTTCCAGATAGCTCGCAAGCGCACGCGCGCCCTCCGCTCTCACAGAAATCTTGCCGGTCTCAACGTCGCCCATGACTTTCTTCCTTGCCGGTGAAGCCTCTTGCATAGAACCAATTGGTACTTATTTTTGGTTAACCCTGGTTGGTTGTGGTCGCATTTGGTCCTACAGTGACACAAATTCTCACCAACTGGACCTAGATTAAGGGCTCGACATGAAATTGGCAAATTTGCTGGTAAATGGCGCGAAAACCATTGCTGTGGTAGATCCCGAACGGCAACAGTATTGGACCGTAGCGGAATTGAGCGACGGCTTTCGCGGCGATATGATCCAATTGGTACATGACTATTCGTCGATCAGGAGCGCGCTGGTGCCGAAGCACGACGGCCGACCCTTGAGCGGCGTCACGGTTCTGGCGCCGATCGACGAGCCGCGCCGCAACATCTTCTGCGTTGGCAAGAACTATCACGACCATGCGGAAGAGTTCAGCAAATCCGGCTTCGACAAAAGCGCCCAGGCCGGCGAACACATTCCCGAAGCACCGGTCGTCTTCACCAAACCGGCGACGACGGTGATCGGCCCAGGCGACAAGATTCCGCGTCACGCCGCAGTCACGCAGCAACTCGACTACGAGGTCGAGATCGGCGTCGTGATCGGCAAAGCGGGCCGCGGTATCCGCAAGCAGGATGCACTCGCGCACGTGTTCGGCTACACGCTGATCAACGACGTGACCGCGCGCGATCTGCAAAAGCTGCATCGCCAATGGTTCCTCGGCAAATCGCTCGACGGCTTTTGCCCGATGGGCCCGTATCTCGTCACCGCCGACGAACTCGACGCGAACGACATCGACGTGCGCTGCTGGGTCAACGGCGAGCTGCGTCAATCGTCGAACTCGCGGCATCTGATTTTCGACATCCCCACGCTGATCGAAACCATTTCGGCCGGCATCGAACTGCAACCGGGCGACGTGATTGCAACCGGCACGCCGGCGGGCGTCGGCATCGGTTTCAATCCGCCGCGCTTCCTGCAATCCGGCGACGTCGTGCGAATGGAGATTCCGCGCGTCGGCGTCCTTGAAAACGAGGTGGCATAAATGGCAACAACTCTGGTCCAGGGTCTTTACATCGAAACGCAAGGCGACGGCGCGCCCGTCGTGTGCATTCACGGTCTCGGCGGCTCGTCGAATAACTGGACGCCGGTGCTCGGCGCATTCGAAGGCAAGCGGGTGATTCGCATCGACCTTCCCGGCAGCGCGCGCTCGGAACTGCCGGCGCAAAAGCTGTCGATCGACGGGTACGTGGACGTGATCGCCGCCGCGCTGCGCGAGATGAAGATCGAACAGGCGGACGTGGTCGCGCATTCAATGGGCACCATCGTCGCGCAGCATCTTGCGATCAGGCATCCGCAACTGGTGAAAAGCCTCGCGCTGTTCGGGCCGCTGCTCGCGCCGCCCGATGCCGGCCGCGAAGGCATGCGTCAGCGCGCGGCGCTCGCACGCGACAAGGGCGTCGCGGGCTTGCAGGAAATCGCCGACGCGATCGTCAAAGGCGCGACGAGCGACGAGACCAAGGCTCAGCGCCCCGTCACCCTCGCGCTGGTGCGCGAGAGCGTGATGCGCCAGTCGCCGGAAGGCTACGCGCAAAGCTGCGAAGCGTTGGCTGGCGCACAGGCCGCGCCGGTCGAACAGATCAAGGTGCCCACATTGCTCGTCACCGGCGATCAGGACGGCGTGGGCAAGCCCGAAGCCGTGCAGGCGATGGGCGAGCGCATCGCGGGCGCGAAGGTTGTCGTGCTGAGCGGCTGCGGACACTGGACGACGTTCGAAAAGCCCGCGGAATCGCAGGCTCAATTGCAGGCGTTCTACAGCGCCGCCCGCTGATAAAGAAGTGACCGACAAGGTCCAAGCGGGTGATACGTCTTTAGCGAAACATAACCCTTAGGGCGAGATGCGCGCCAGTCGCAGTCCGCCCGCCTGGAGGAGACACATGAGCTCGATCGTATTCACGAACGTAACGGTTTTCGATGGCAGCGGCGCGCAACCCTTCAAAGGCGAAGTGCTCGTCGAAGGTCAACGCATCGCCAAGGTAGGACGCGAAGGCGAGCCGGTCAGCGCGCCGCACGCGCAACGCATCGACGGCAAGGGCGCGTTCCTGATGCCCGGCATGACAGAGGCGCACACGCATTTCTCATGGAACGATCAGCCTTCGCTGTCGGCGATCCAGTTCATGCCGCCGGAAGAACACATGCTGTGGTGCGTGCGCGTCGCCAAACGCTATCTGGAGATGGGCTGGACTTCGGCGCTCGGCGCGGCGGCCGCCAAGCCGCGGCTCGACGTCGTGCTGCGCAACGCGGTCAACGCGGGCGAATTCCCCGGCCCGCGCTATCTGGCCGGCAGCCAGGAGATCACGATACTCGGCGGCCTCGCCGACAACACCCTGCCGCACATGCCGTTCAAGGAACTGAACTTCGGCGCGGTGGTGAGCGGTCCCGAAGAGATGCGCGCCACCACGCGCATGTTCGTCAAGTACGGCGTCGATCATCTGAAGATCAATCTGTCCGGCGAGTACATTGCCGGGATTTCGGCGGAATCGTCGCCATTCTCCGAAGAAGAAATCGCCATGCTCGCCGCCGAGGCGAAACGTGCAGGCAAGCGCGTCGCCGCGCATGCGCGTTCGAGCGAGTCGGTCAAGCAATGCGTGCGTCACGGGCTGGAACTGATCTTCCACGCAAGCTTCGCGGACGAAGAAGCGCTCGACATGCTCGAAGCGAACAAGGACAAGCACTTCGTCGCGCCGGGAATCGGCTGGCTGATCAGCACGCTGTATCACGCCGAACCGTGGGGCATCAGCGAAGCGGCCGCCACGCAGATGGGCTATAAACGCGAGCTCGAAACCGCGGCGATCACGCTGCAGAAGATGCACAAGCGCGGCATCCGCATCCTGCCCGGCGGCGACTACGGCTTCGCATGGATGCCGCACGGCACGAATGCGCGGGACCTCGAATACTTCGTGAAATACATCGGCATGACGCCGATGGAAGTGCTGTTGGCGGCCACCCGATATGGCGGTGAACTGATGATGCGGCCGCATGAACTCGGCCAGATTCGCGAGGGATATCTGGCTGACATCCTGCTCGTCAATGGCGATCCGCTGAAGGACCTGGCCGTGCTGCAGGACCCGCAAAAAATCACGCTCGTGATGAAGGACGGCGAGATCTTCAAGACCTCGCACGACGTCGTGCCGCCGCACGGCGAACTGCATGCGGGCGCGCCGTTGCCGGCCGATGCCGGCGTCGCGCAGACGACTCACGCGCCGGTTCACTGAGCGGCGCGGACTTCGGCGCGGGTGCGGGCACATCAAAACAGCAACCCCTGTTCACGGGACGGGAGACAGCATGAAATCGCTTGCTCTGCTCGCCGCTTGCGCGGCGAGCTTCGTGTGCGCGTCGGCCTGGGCCGCCGCGCCGGATATCGGTTTATCGAACGGTTATTTCGGAACCGAATGGCGCAACCAGATGGTCGACGGCGCCAAGGAACAGTTTCAGACCTACAAGTCCAAGGGTCTCGCGGGCAATCTCGTGATCCAGCAATCGGGGACGAACACGGGCCAGCAAATCCAGGACATGCGCAACATGATCCGCCAGAAAACCGGCGCGATCATGGTCGACGCGAATTCGGCCACCGCGCTGAACGGCGTGATTTCCGAAGCGCAGCGTAGCAAGATCCCGGTCGTTTCGTTTGATCAGGCCGTGTCGAACAAATACGCGGTGAACGTCACCGTCGATCACTACAAGTGGGGTCAGCGCTACGCCGAGTGGATCGTGCAGCAATTGAACGGCAAGGGTAACGTCGTGGTTCTCGACGGCATTCCCGGTCATCCGGCAGCCGAAGCGCGCAAGAAAGCGGCGCTCGACACCTTCGCGAAGTATCCCGGCATCAAGGTCGTGTGGTCCGGTTACGGCGAGTGGGACGAAGCGAAGGCGCAGGCGGTGATGGCAACGGTGATCGCCGCGCAACCGAAAATCGACGCGGTCTTTACCGAAGACGCGATGGCGCTCGGCGTGCTGCGTGCGTTCGAGAACGCGAACCGGCGCGTCGCGGTGATGACCGGCGAAGCGCAGAAAGGCTTCCTCCAGGAATGGAAGAAGCAGCGCGACGCGGGCAATCCGATGAAGGTGTTCGTGCAGGTGAATCCACCCGACATCAGCCGGACCGCGCTCGGCATCGCGGTGCGGCTCGCGCAGGGCCACAAGCTCAAGCCGCTGCCGGATAACACCTACTACTTCCCGATCACGAAGACGGTCACCGCGGACACGCTGGACGCCACGCTCGCGTCGATGAACGGCAAGCCCGACAGCTATTTTCTGGGGCAATGGCTGAGCGAGCCGGAGCTCGACGCGCTCTTCACGCCCTGACGGAACGCGCATGCCTTTACTGACTGCCACAGGAATTACGCGGCGCTATGGCGGCGTGGTCGCGCTCGATAACGTCAGCATCGAAGTGAACGCCGGTGAAGTGCTCGGTTTGCTCGGCGCGAACGGCTCGGGCAAGTCGACGCTGTCGAGCATTCTCGCCGGCGACAATCGGCCCGACGCGGGCACGCTTTCGCTCGGCTCGCATCGTCTGCCGCCCGGCGAGCCGCGTGCGGCTCGCGCGGCGGGCATTGCGATCGCGCATCAGCATCCGGGGCTCGCGCCCGATCTGCCGGTCTGGGAGAACGTGTTTCTCGGCGCGGAAATGTGCCGGCGTGGGCGCTTTCTCAATCGCACGGCGGCAAGGCGGCGCGCGGCGCAGTTGCTCGCGAGCCTGCGTGCCGGCTGGAACCTGGACCTTCCCGCGGGGCAACTCTCCGTCGCGGATCGGCAGCTCGTTGAAATAGCCAAGGCGCTGGCGCTCGAACCGCGTGTTCTGATCTTCGACGAACCGACGGCCGCGCTCGCCGCCGCCGAAGTCGACAGCCTGATGCGCGTGATCCGCGCACTGGCCGCGCGCGGTACAGCGATCGTGTTCATCTCGCATCGAATGGCGGAGATTCAGGCGCTGTGCGATCGCGTGATGGTGTTGTGCAACGGAAGGCATGCCGGTGAAATGCCGGTGCAAGGCAAGCTCGACGAAGCGCGCGTGCTTGCGTGGATGGGCGGCGCAACTGCTGCGGATATGCACGGTGAAAGTGCGGCCGCTCGCCGGCATTCGCAACACAGTCCGCGCATGAGTGCCGTGATTACAGCTAGCGCGCCCAACGACATCAGCCCTATCGCGTTGAGCGCGCGTGGCCTGCGCGCCGGCGCCCGCCTGCGCGGCGTGGACTTCGAATTGCGGCAAGGCGAAATACTCGGCGTGGCCGGACTGCAAGGACACGGGCAGGAAGAATTGCTCGATGCGCTCGCCGGATATCGCAAGCTCGATGATGGCGAGATAACGCTCGACGGCGCACCGATCGCTGTCCGCTCGCCGCGTCAGATGATCGACGCGGGCGTGTGTCTGGTGCCGAACGATCGTCATCGGCAGGGACTGTGGCTCGATCATTCGGTCGAGTTCAATCTCGCGCAAGTGGCGGCCAATTTTCAGCGCGAGCCGTGGCGTTTGCGAAGTGCTTCCATTCGCCAGTTGGTCGATTTTGCCGTGAAGCGGCTGCGGATCAAGACGTCCGACGCGCGACAACCCGTGCGTGCGCTGTCGGGCGGCAATCAGCAAAAGGTCGTGATAGGCCGCTGGCTCGATCGCCGAATCAAGGTGCTGCTGCTGAGCGATCCGACCAAGGGCGTCGATGTGATCGCGCGCAAGGAAATCTACGAAGCGATCGGCGCGCTGACCGAAGCGGGCGCCGCCGCGATCGTCTACGCATCCGACACCGATGAACTGCTCGCCGTTTGCGACCGCCTGATCGTGATGTACGAAGGCCGCGTGGTCGCGCAACTCGAAGGACCCGACATGAACGAAGCCCGCGTCACGAGCGCGCTGTTCGGCAGGAGCGCCGCATGAAAGCCGGCCTGACCGAACGACTTCAGCCTGCGCGCGAGCAGCCCGTCCACGGTTTGCGTCAATGCATCCACGCGATCACGTCACGCAACAGCAGCGCGTTGCCGGGCGTCGCGATGCTGCTGATCGTGCTGGCCTGCAATGCGTTTCTTCAACCTGATTTTTTCAGCGCCGATTCGCTGTCGAGCAATCTGCAAAACGCGGCGCCCGTGATTCTCGTCTGCATGGCGCAGGCGGTGATCGTGCTGCTCGGCGAGCTGGATCTTTCAGTGGGGTCCGGGATCTCGCTGATCAATTGCGTGCTCGCCGCAGTGCCGTCGCTCACCGGCTGGGGCACGGCGGCGACCTGCGTCGCGGCGCTTGTCATCGCGGTTGCGGCGGGTGTCTGCAACGGCTTGCTGGTCGGCTACCTGCGGCAAAGCGCGCTGATCGCGACCTTTGCCACCGGCGCGATCTGGTTCGGCGGCGCCCTGCTGCTGATGCCGCAGCCCGGCGGCGCAGTGCCCGAAATACTCGGCGAGTGGTTTGCGATGCACGTCGGCGTGTTTCCGCTTGCGGCCATTCCGGTGCTCGCGGCGTGCGCGTTGTGGGCACTGCTGCAACGTCATCGCTTCGGACGCCGATTGATCGCGACCGGCAGTTCGGCGGATGCGGTGTTCAAGTCCGGCGTCGATACGCGGCTTGTCAAGCTGCTCGGCTATGTGCTCGCGTGGCTGTTCGTGTTCGGCGCGGCGCTTTGCATCTCCGCGCAAACCTCGTCGGGCGATGCGCGCCTCGGCTTGCCGTACACGTTGAATTCGGTGGCAGCGGTCGTGATCGGCGGGATTTCGCTCGCGGGCGGACGCGGCTCGATGCTCGGCGCGATCTGCGGCGCGCTGGTGCTCGTGCTGATCGGCAACGTCGTCTACTTCGCGGGCATTCCGAGCAACTATCAGGAAGTGTTCAAGGGCGCGGTGATTCTGCTCGCGCTCGGTTGCACTTTCATCGGCGCGAGGAAACCGGCATGAGCGCGACGCTGACTTCCCGGCGCATGTTGTTGCTGGTGCTCGTCGTTCTCGTGATGGTCGGCGGACAGTGGGCGGTGCCCGGCTTTACGAACGCGGACCAGTTGGGCAACCAGTTGAAGATTGCCACTTTCCTCGGCCTCTTCGGCATCTCGCAGACGCTCGCGATGATGGCCGGCGGCCAGGGGCTCGACCTGTCGGTCGGCGCCGTCGCGACGTTGGGCGGGATCATCGGCGCGGCCGTAATCAATGTGGGGCCGGCGGGTTTGCCCGTTGGCTTGCCGCTCGCGTTTTTTGCGGCGGCGTTGTGCGGCGCGGTGGTCGGTGTGGTCAACGGTTGCGGAATCACGATATTCAAAGTGCCGCCGCTGGTGATGACGCTCGCAATGGCGAGTCTGGTCGACGGCGGTTTGATCGTGTGGTCGTCGCTCATGCATGTGAATACCGCGGCCAGTGCGACGCTCGTTGCGCTCGCCGGACGTAGCGTGGCAGGCGTACCGACCGTCGCCGTGTTGTGGCTCGTCGCCGGCACTGCGGTCTGGTGGTTTCTAGATCGCTCCGCATGGGGACGCCGCCTGATGGCGACCGGCGCGAATCCCACCGCCGCCCTGCTCACCGGCACTCGCGTGCGAGCGGTGCGCATCGCGGCTTATACGGCGAGCGCGATGATTGCCGCGCTGACCGGCGTGCTGCTGGTGGGCTACGTCGGCCAGGCGTTTCTCGGACTCGGCAGCGGCTATGTGCTGACGAGTGTCGTGGTGGCGGTGATCGGCGGCGTGTCGCTGGGCGGCGGACGCGGCGATTACATCGCGGTGGCGATTGCCGCGCTGTTCATCACCGCGCTGACCAGTTTGCTGACCGCGCTGCAGATCGGCGAGGCCGGACGTCAGTGCATCTTCGGCGCGACGCTGATCGTGTTTCTGACGATGAACGGCTGGTCGGTCGGACGTCGGGCGATGGCGGCTTGATGCGGGCATCGTCCTGCGGGTAATGCAGCGCTTTTCTGGAGGCGCTCTGCGGCCAATACCACATCCATCACCGCAGCGTTTGGAGAAACCGGCCCACACATTTAAGGCACGTAGGGTCGCTCACAACCATTCACCGAACCAGGCTGCGCCCGCAGTCGCAACCAGGACTAAAAAGCGCGCGAAAAAAAGCCCGCCGGGTGGAGTGGCCGGCGAGCCCTTAGATCCAAACCTCGGTGACAAGTCCAGAGGGTTCGGAAGGATAACGAACTAGGGTGGCTGGATCAACCGCTTGGTCCTGCCACTACGCTCCCCTTGTTATGAAACGGTCAACGAGACAGCGCGCGCTATCCTGTCGACGACGCTTGCCGCCCCCGACGCTGCGGAAAGCCCGCGTCACGCGATCGGGCTCCGATCCCTGGGCGCAACGCTCAATGCCTCGCACTCATGCCCTGGCGAACTGCAGGCCGCCGAAATTCTGGATCGTCGGAATCTCGACCTTCGTGTACGTGTCGATCTGCGTGACCGGTGCGACGACGATAGCAGGGCTGGCGAAGCCGCCGCCATAGGCAGCATTGAAGTTGCCGAAGTTGAAGTTGCTGCCGCCGCGTACAGCGCACAGGGCCTTGGCGGACAGGTGTTCGGTATGGGCGATGTCTTTGATGGTGAGCGAGGTCATGGTAGGTCTCCTGGAGCTGTTTCTCTGTTTCGGTTTGGAAGTACGGTCGGCGTGCCGTCAGGGAGAGCGCTGCTCTCCCTGACGCTTAACTCACGCCTTGGCGAACTGGAAGCCGCCGAAGTTCTGGATCGTCGGGATCTCGACCTTCGTGTACGTGTCGGTCTGCGTGACCGGTGCCACGACGACGCCCGGGCTGGCGAAGCCGCCGCCATAGGCAGCATTGAGGTTGCCGGCGTTGTAGTTGCTGCCGCCGCGTACAGCGGACAGAGCCTTGGCGGACAGGTCTTCGGTGCGGGCGATGTCTTTGATGGTCAGTGAGGTCATGGTAAGTCTCCTGGAGCTGTTTCTTTGTTTCGGGTTGGAAGTACGTTTGGCGAGCTAGGGGGAGAGCGCCGCTCTCCCCGGCGCTTAACTCACGCCTTCGCGAACTGGAAGCCGCCGAAATTCTGGATCGTCGGGATCTCGACCTTCGTGTACGTGTCGGTCTGCGTGACCGGTGCCACGACGACGCCCGGGCTGGC
>NZ_JBFUPM010000016.1:126172-126607 GCF_041355255.1 Paraburkholderia sp. RCC_158
CGAAGCCGCCGCCATAAGCAGCGTTGAGGTTGCCGAGGTTGTAGTTGCTGCCGCCGCGTACAGCGGACAGAGCCTTGGCGGACAGGTCTTCGGTGTGGGCGATGTCTTTGATGGTGAGCGAGGTCATGGTAAGTCTCCTGAGATGTTTCTCTGTTTCGGGTTTGGAAGTACGGTTCGGCAAGCAAAGGGAGAGCGCCGCTCTCCCCGGCGCTTAACTCACGCCTTGGCGAACTGCAGGCCGCCGAAGTTCATGATCGTCGGGATCTCGACCTTCGTGTACGTGTCGGTCTGCGTGACCGGTGCCACGACGACGCCGGGGCTGGCGAAGCCGCCGCCATAAGCAGCATTGAGGTTGCCCAGGTTGTAGTTGCTGCCGCCGCGTACAGCGGACAGAGCCTTGGCGGACAGGTCTTCGGTGTGGGCGATGTCTTTGAT
>NZ_JBFUPM010000016.1:126706-139981 GCF_041355255.1 Paraburkholderia sp. RCC_158
CTCCC
Organism: Paraburkholderia sp. RCC_158; assembly: GCF_041355255.1. Classification (NCBI taxonomy): domain Bacteria; kingdom Pseudomonadati; phylum Pseudomonadota; class Betaproteobacteria; order Burkholderiales; family Burkholderiaceae; genus Paraburkholderia; species Paraburkholderia sp. RCC_158. Next base: position 126,712 of record NZ_JBFUPM010000016.1, read on the forward strand.
CGGCGCTTAACTCACGCCTTGGCGAACTGCAGGCCGCCGAAGTTCATGATCGTCGGGATCTCGACCTTCGTGTGCGTGTCGGTCTGCGTGACCGGTGCCACGACGACGCCCGGGCTGGCGAAGCCGCCGCCATAAGCGGCATTGACGTTGCCGACGTTGTAGTTGCTGCCGCCGCGTACAGCGGACAGAGCCTTGGCGGACAGGTCTTCGGAATGGGCGATGTCTTTGATGATCAGCGAGCTCATGGTAAATCTCCTGTGAGGGTCTTCAGTCTGGAAGGAAGAGCACTATTCGTTGCGCTCACAGGGGTATTTGCACAGGGTATGCCAGGCTTAACCGCGCAAGGCGGAAATAGCCGTCCAAGCCGCTGAAAACAAAGGGGAATTAAAAATTTACCAGCAGGCTTTTCAAGCGCTTTCGGCACGCGAGGGGGAGAAAGGTGTCGTGCCGTAGCAAACAGGTTTTTGAGGACTGTCTGCGTTGCGAAAACAGCGGCGGGGTTTCGGTAATTCGCGACGCACCCGGTGGTGTGCGCATATCGTTCGTGCGACGTAACACGGCGCGCTTGCCGTCTTGCTTATTCGTTGCTCTCAGGAAACATACATCCGCCATTGCGGATCAGCGCCTTCACCTCTTCGCTCACCTGCACGGGGTTTCGATTTAATCGGGCAACGAACTCGTTGCAGCGCCGAACGTACGACTTCGAATCGTGCTTCGCGCTCCAAACGACTATGTTAAGCACGACGGGAATGAGGTCCAGGCCCTTCTCGGTCAGCGTGTAAAAGTCCTTCCGCCTGTCGTCGGCACTGGGTGCCCTCGAGAGAATTCCTTGCTCCTCAAGAAACGCAAGGCGCGAAGCAAGGACATTGGTCGCGATTCCCTCCTCCGATCTCAGGAACTCGCCATACGTCTTCTTGCCGGCAAAGACGATGTCGCGAATGATCAGGAGCGACCACCGGTCGCCGAAAACCTCCACGCCGTAGTTCACTGCGCAATGGGACCGAATGTCTTCTTTAGATGTCGTCTTCATGGATGTCGTCTTCATCGCTCGATATTAACATCGCTTGCATAACGCAAGTAATTTGCGCCGTTTACTTGTTTTTTGCAAGCAATGTGTTTAGCATGGTTGTTCGGGAGTACGAGCAGCACCCAACAAACCAGGAGGCTGCATATGAGCACTATCAGCATCATCGGCACAGGCGGCATGGCCGCAGCGATCGGCGGCCTCGCCGCGAAGGCGGGACACACCGTCGAGGTGACGAGTCGCGACGCCGTCAAGGCGCGGACGCTCGCCGCGCAGATCGGAGCCGGCGCGACGACAGGCGCGTTCGGCGCCGCCCCGGCCGGGGACATTGTCATCCTGGCGGCTCCCTACTCCGCCGTTCTCGACGTGGTGAAGCAGTACGGCGAAGGGCTGGCAGGCAAGGTTCTTGTCGACATCACGAATCCGGTCGCCTCCGATCACACGAGCTTCGTGACCCCTGGAGACAGTTTCGGCGCGAAGGAGATCACTAAGGCCGCCCCTGCCGATGCGAAAGTCGTCAAGGCGTTCAACACCCAGTTCTCCCACGTCCTGGCGGCCGGTCCCGTCCCGGGCCACGCATTGGACGTGTTCATCGCCGGAGACGACGCGCACGCGAACGCACGCGTCTCGGCGTTCATCGAGAGCCTCGGACTGCGTCCAATGGATACCGGGCCGTTGCCAATGGCGAGGTCACTGGAGCACGCGTGCCTGCTGTCGCTGGGCCTCCTCGCCCACTCGGTCAAGCACACGAACTTCTCAATCGGCGTCAGCCTTCCCGGTTGAATGCACCGGGACCACCGCTTCCCGCATCACATTACTCATAAGGAACATTCACATGCAGGTTTTCGTCACTGGCGGGACCGGCCATTCCGGCCCGTACATCATCTCCGACCTCATCGCGGCAGGCCATCAGGTCACCGCCCTCGCTCGTTCAGACAAGGCGGCGGCGGCGGTGTCCGCACTTGGCGCGAAGCCGCGTCTCGGTAGCCTCGAGGATCTCGACGGCCTTAAAGAAGCGGCCGCCGCCTCCGACGGCGTCATCCATGTCGCACACCGGCAAGACCTGATTCCGGTCGGCGGGATCAACGCCGTGGCCGATGCGGAGCTTCAGATCATGCTCGCATATGGCGAGGCGCTGGCCGGAACCGGAAAGCCGCTGGTCTCATCGGGAAGCATCGGCTCGCCCGGCTGGGACAACCTGGGCCGGCCGGCCACCGAGGAGGATCCACCTCTTCCCGGCGGCGATCCCTACAAGAACACCTTGCGGGTTCGTAACATCGTGGAAACCACGGTAATCGGGCTCGCGGAAAAAGGCGTGCGTTCTTCAGTCGTTCGGATTCCTGAAATCATGCACAGCGCGACCGATAATGCCGGCTTCCTTCCGCTGCTAATCGGGCTGGCGAAGGAAAAGGGTGTCGTCGGTTACCCCGGAGACGGTGCGAACAGGTGGGCCGCCGTGCACACCCGCGACGTCGCCACCGTGTTCCGCCTGGCGCTTGAGAAAGGCGCCGCCGGCAGAAGCTGGCACGCGGTTGCAGAGGGGAGCATTGCGTACCGCGAGATCGCCGAGGCGATCGGCAGTCGCTTGAAGCTGCCCGCCGTACCCATTCCCGCAGACGTGCTGATGCTGCCTGGGTACTTCGGATTCCTTGCAAATCTGGTCACACTGGATACCCCGGCGTCGAATGCCATCACGCGCGAGACGCTCGGCTGGACACCAACGCAGCCCGGCCTGTTTGCCGATATGGACAATGGCCACTACTTCCCTGCCCGTTGAGCTAAGCAGACGGCAGTGACTCCCCCATCGCACCGAGCCCGTCACGGAGTAGCAGGAAGGTGACGCAAGTGGCTCGGCGCACACGGAAAACATCATGGGCGAAGCCTCGTACAGATGACGGGCATACCCCAACTCAGAAGGATATTTGACATGAGCACGATTAGCATCATTGGCGCAGGAACCATGGCCACAGCGGTCGCCGGCCGTATCGCCAAGGCAGGACATACCGTCGAGGTCCTGAACCGCGACCCAGCCAAAGCGCGGGCGCTGGCCGATAAGCTCTCAGCGGGAGCGACCACGGGGACATACGCCGCCGCGCCGACAGGCGATATCGTCATCCTCGCCGTGCCGTACGGCAGTGCGGCGGCGGTCGTCGCCGATTACGGAAACGCGCTCGAAGGCAAGGTGATCATCGACATCACCAATCCGGTCGCCCCGGACCTTTCCGGCCTCGTCACCCCGCACGGCAGTTCCGGCGCGCAGGAGATCGCCAAGGGTCTTCCCGCCACCGCGCACGTCGTAAAAGCGTTCAACACTGTCTTCGGCCACGTACTGGCCAAAAACGGACGCCTCGACGCGTTCATCGCAGCCGACGATGCACAGGCCAAGGCGCGCGTCTCGACCTTGATCGAGAGTATCGGACTGCGTCCGTTGGATGTGGGTGGCCTGCACATGGCCGCGACGCTCGAGGCGCTCGGTCTGATGATGATCGGCCTCGCGAAAAACGGCGCCGGCACATGGGATATCGCGTTGAACGTCGAGATTGGCTGAATCACCGGCGCGACGTCCTCCGGTGGCTTTTCGGCCACATGAAACAGAAACGGAGAATTTCAATGAGCACGCAGGAGAATGTCCAGATTGTGAAGGATTTTTTTGCAACAATGGGCCGCGGCGATAAGCAGGGCCTGCTCGCGATTTCCGCCGAAGACATAGAGTGGATCATTCCGGGCGAGTGGCCGCTGGCCGGCACTCATCGCGGACACGCGGGATTGGCGGATTTGCTTCAGAAGGCGTCCGACACGGTTGAAACGTCATACCCAGCCCCTTTCGAATTCGTCGCGCAGGGCGACCGGGTTCTGGTCGTCGGCTTCGCCACGGGCAGAGTCAAAGCCACGAACAGGACGTTCGACGACGATTGGGTCTTCGCCATTACCGTTCGAAATGGCAAGGTGACGAACATCCGCGAGTACATCGACACACTTGCACTGGCGCGGGCCTGCGATCTTTAAAGCTGAAGGCCCCGCAACTCGCGACGTGCTCGCCCGCCGTGAATTCGGAGCCAGCGCTCATGGGGTCGTAGATGGCGTCCTATCGACAAGCGTGCGACGCCCCACCTCCAGGATCTCGTCGGCGAAGGCGGGATCGGCGCTCACGACCGCACGCGACAACACGAGTGCGCCGACCATCTGACTGAACGCCGCAATGGCATCGTGACGGCTCTGCTTCGCCGTTGCGCCTTCCGCGGAAATCATGGCTTCAAGCCGGCGGAGATGCGCCGCCAGCCCGCGCGTGTAGGACGCGCGCGCCGCGTCGCTCATACGGGGCACGTCGCCCGCGAACCCGGACAGCGGACAGCCGGCCTCGATGTCGCCGCGGTGCCGCGTCGACAGGTAGCGCGCCGCCTGCTTTGCCAGGCTCCCGGCGTTCGGCGAATCTGCATAGTCTTCCATCGCCTTTTCCATCACCGCGGCGACCAGCGCGTCTTTCGACTTGAAATGGTTGTAGAAGCCGCCCTGTGTAAAACCGGCTTCCTTCATTAACTCCGCGAGCCCCACAGCGTCGACCCCGCGCGCGCGGAACAGCCGCTCGGCCGCCGCGACGATCGCGCTGCGGTTCTCGGCGGCCTGCTGTCGTGACACACCCATCGATTCCTCCTTTGTTCACGCGATCGCATCGATTAATAAACATAATGTCGATCACCATTGACATGTCCGAATTGCGTCGACACAATGCGTCTTAAGACGATGGCGATCGACATTGAGATAAGTTTAGCCGACTTTGGCCCATGACGCGAAGCGACACGGGACAAGGTGCAAACGGCAATGTGGGTCATGCCGTCTTTGATGCCGATGTTTCACCCGATCGTTTTCACCCGATTTCTTGCGCCCGGCGAGCCCGCGCGCCGGCGATCAACCCCAGGAAAGGATGCGTCATGAAAATCGAAGGTTCTGTTGTTTTGGTGACGGGCGCGAACCGTGGGCTTGGCCTCGAGTTCGCGAGACAGGCGCTCGAACGAGGCGCGCGCAAGGTCTATGCGGGCGCGCGCGATCCGGCCAGCGTGACGCTGCCGGGCGTCGTGCCTCTCAAGCTGGACGTGACTGATCCGGCGGCTGTGGCCGCTGCCGCGGAAGCCGCGCGCGACGTCACGCTACTGATCAACAACGCGGGCATTGCGCGGTTGGGCAGCCTGACCGACGACGGCGCGCTCGACGTGTTGCGCGATCACTTCGAAACCAACGTCTTCGGGATGCTCGCGATGTCGCGCGCGTTCGCGGGCCACCTCGCCGGCAACGGCGGCGGCGCGATTCTGAACGTGCTGTCGGTCGCGAGCTGGATCAACCGGCCGATCCTTTCCGGCTACGGCGTGTCGAAGTCGGCCGCGTGGGCGGTGACCAACGGCCTGCGTCATTCGCTGCGCGAGCAGCGCACACAGGTTGTCGGGCTGCATGCCGGCTTCATCGACACCGATCTGACGCGCGGGCTTGAAGTGCCGAAGGCGACACCGGCCGACGTCGTGCGTCAGGCATTCGACGCGATTGAGGCCGGCGCGGAGGAAGTGTCCACCGACGAGTTCACGCGAGAGGTGAAAGCCGCGCTGTCCGCGGGCGTCTATCTGAACGAGCCGGCTCCTCGCTGACGGCGTCGCGGCGTTCGCCCGAAATCGAGCGCGGCTATCAACCCGCGCTCAGTTCCTGCTGCCGCCGTACTCGCGCGTCTTCCTCAAGACGCGTCTCTTCGAGTTCCTGAAGCACGCCATCGAGGTCCACCGGTCGCGTGTCGACTTCGATGCGGCCGGTCAGTTCGATATCGACATGCAGCAGCCCCGATTCGAACAGCGTCCAGATCTCCGCGCCATAACTCGCGGTGAGAATTTGCGGCGCAAACCGTCCGAAGTATGCGGCCAGGTTGTCGACGTCCCGCTTGAGCATCGAGGCGGCTTCGTTGTTGCCGGCGGCGTCGACGGCCTGCGGCAGATCGATGATCACCGGGCCGTCCGCTGCGAGCAGGATGTTGTATTCCGACAGATCGCCGTGAATCATGCCTGCGCAGAGCATGCGGACAACCTGGTTCAGCAGCAGCGCGTGCAGTTCGAGGGCGCGGGCTTCGGTCATATCGACGTCGTTCAGGCGCGGCGCGACGTCGCCCATCTCGTCGATCACCAGCTCCATCAGCAACACGCCGTCGGTGCAAATATAGGGTTGCGGCACGCGCACGCCTGCCGCGGCGAGCCGGAACAGTGCGTCGACTTCAGCGTTCTGCCATGACGCTTCCTGCATCTGACGGCCGTAGCGCGTGCCTTTTTCCATCGCCCGCGCTTGCCGGCTGTTCTTGACCTTGCGGCCGTCGCGATACGACGCGGCTTGCCGAAAGCTTCGCTGCTTCGCGTCCTTGTAGACCTTCGCGCAACGCGTCGATTCGCCGCTGCGCACGACGTAGACCGTTGCTTCCTTGCCGCTCATCAACTGGCCGATGACTTCGTCGATGAGCCCTTCTTCGAGAAGCGGGGCAAGCCGTTTAGGTATTTTCATGCGACCGCCGACTGCAGCTCGACGAACGTGGATTCCGCACGAGTGGAGGGTGAATGGACCGGGCCGATGAAACGCGCAGCCGGTGCCGCTGCGCGCAAGCTTACTGCTGTGGGGATGAATTGAGTCATGCCGGATTATACGGGGGCCGCGGATAAGCCGATTTAAATTCCCCGGCGACTGCTCCTTCGACCCTGCTGCTTCCCCCGCCGCGCCTTTATGTATCTCAACGTATCCACGACCGACAGCGATACGCACGCTTACAAACAACCGACTTCCGGACACAAGCGGGATACGTCCGTCCGCTCAAATACGCCCATCGCGAGCAAACACCGCTCCGCAAACTGAAGGTGGTGCATATGCAGCATAAGTCGAACGGACCCGTTGAACAGGACTGCACCGCGCGTGAAGCGCCGAGCAGACAGATCGCGCGCAGTTGTTTGCTGACGCGCGCCCGGCAGATCTCGCGTTTCCTCACTTCGATCTACGACGACGCGTTGCGCCCGTTCGGCATCGTCGCTTCGCAGTTCTCATTGCTCGTAATGATCGCGGAATTCGGGCCGATGAGCCGCTCCGATCTGGGCCGACGCAATTATCACGAGCGCTCGACGCTGACACGGAACCTGCAACCGCTGATCGCCCAAGGCTGGGTTACCGAAGGCGCGCCAGGCAGCGATGGTCGCAGCCGCCCTCTTTCGCTCACGCACGAAGGCAACGCGCTGCTCACGAATGCCGCTAACGCGTGGGCCGCGGCACAGAGCCACGCGACGCGCGTCCTCGGCGAGGGCGGCGCACATGGCCTCATGAATATCGCGCAGCAATTGCCGCCGCGCATCGTTTGAAGTTTTTCGGTCGATGTTGCATGTGCAAGATCGACCAACGCCTCACACCCTTCCCCGCATCAAGGAGTTCGTCATGAAAGTTGTCAAAGCCGCCGCCGTCCAGTTCAGTCCGGTGCTTTATAGCCGTGAAGCCACCGTCGCGAAAGTGGTGCAGAAGATCCACGAACTGGGCCTGAAGGGCGTGCAGTTCGCCACTTTTCCGGAAACGGTCGTGCCTTATTACCCTTACTTTTCGGCAGTCCAGACCGGCATCGAACTTCTTTCGGGCTCCGAACATTTGCGCCTGCTCGAGCAGGCTGTGACTGTGCCGTCCGCTGCGACTGACGCGATCGGCAAAGCCGCGCGAGAGGCAGGCATGGTCGTGTCGATTGGCGTGAATGAGCGCGATGGCGGCACGCTGTACAACACACAATTGCTCTTCGATGCTGACGGTACGCTGATCCAGCGCCGCCGCAAGATCACGCCGACGCATTTCGAACGCATGATCTGGGGCCAGGGAGATGGCTCGGGCTTGCGTGCAGTCGACAGCGCCGTCGGCCGCATCGGCCAGCTCGCATGCTTCGAACACAACAACCCGCTCGCCCGCTACGCAATGATCGCCGACGGCGAGCAGATCCATTCGGCGATGTACCCCGGCTCTGCCTTTGGCGAGGGGTTCGCACAGCGCATGGAAATCAATATCCGCCAGCATGCGCTCGAGTCCGGCGCATTCGTCGTCAACGCGACGGCATGGCTCAACGCCGACCAGCAGGCGCAGATCATGAAGGACACCGGTTGTGGAATCGGTCCGATCTCGGGTGGCTGCTTCACCACCATCGTCTCGCCTGACGGCATGTTGATGGCCGAACCGCTCCGTTCAGGAGAAGGCGACGTGATCGTCGATCTCGACTTCGCGCAAATCGACCGCCGCAAGATGCTGATGGACGCGGCCGGCCACTACAACCGCCCCGAATTACTCAGTCTGATGATTGACCGCACGCCGACCGCGCATGTTCACGAACGCGCTCCGCACTCGTTGCCTGTCAGTGACAACAGTGACGACGATGTGCGCACGCAGGCGGCCGCTGTTGCAGGTTCGCGCTGACCAGAGGATGCTGGTTCGCAAATTTCAAATGATGTGTGTATTCGTGGGGCCGCACGCCGCCGACTTCACCCGCAACACAACACGCTGATCAAGCAGGAGACAATCTCATGTCACAAGACACGCCCCAATCCTCATCCCGCCGCCACTTCGTCAGTGCGGCCGCCGCGGCCCTGGCTGCCGGTTCGCTCAGCCGGCTTGCTTTCGCGGACACCAGCCCGGCAATCGGCAGGATCACCGAACCCGCGAACGGCGACAAGTCCGCAATTCGCCCGTTTCGCGTTCAAGTGCCCGAGGCACAACTCGTCGACATGCGCCGCCGTATCAAGGCGACCCGCTGGCCTGATCGCGAGACCGTGCCCGACGAGTCACAAGGCATCCAGCTCGCCATGATTCAGACGCTTGCGCAATACTGGTCGACCGGCTACGACTGGCGCAAATGCGAAGCACGGCTCAATTCGTATCCGCAGTTCATCACGGAGATCGACGGGCTCGATATTCATTTCCTTCATGTGCGCTCGAAGCACGAGAACGCGATGCCGCTGATCGTGACGCACGGCTGGCCCGGCTCGATCATCGAACAGTTCAAGATCATCGACCCGCTCGTCAATCCGACTGCGTACGGCGCACCGGCTTCGGATGCATTCCACCTCGTGATTCCGTCGTTGCCCGGCTACGGCTTTTCGGCACGGCCCACAACGACCGGCTGGGGTCCGGAGCGCACCGCCCGTGCGTGGGTCACGTTGATGAAAAGGCTCGGCTACGAGCGCTTTGCATCGCAGGGCGGCGATCTTGGCGGCATCGTCACCAACATCATGGCGAAACAGGCGCCGCCCGAACTGATCGGCATTCATGTGAATTTCCCGGCGGCCGTTCCGGCTGAGATCCTCAAATCGCTGGCGGCCGGCGATCCGATGCCTCAAGGCTTATCGGACGAGGAGAAGCACGCTTATGACCAGTTGAGCGCGAACTTCAAGAAGAAGCGGGGCTACGCGGTCGAAATGGGCACGCGGCCACAGACGCTCTATGGACTTGCCGACTCGCCCGTTGCGCTGGCGTCCTGGCTGCTGGATCACGGCGATGGCTACGGCCAGCCCGCAGCGGCGCTGAGCGCGGCCGTGCTCGGGCATCCCGTCAATGGACATTCCGCAGGCGCGCTGACGCGGGACGACATTCTCGACGACATCACGCTTTACTGGATCACCAATACAGGTGTGTCGGCTTCGCGGTTCTACTGGGAGTCGCACGCGAATTTCTTCCTTGCGGCCGACGTCAACGTGCCTGCCGCAGTGAGCGCTTTTCCGGGAGAAAACTACCAGGCGCCGAAGAGCTGGACCGAAAAGGCCTATCACAATTTGATGTACTTCAACAAACCCGAAACCGGCGGGCACTTCGCGGCATGGGAAGAACCGATCATCTTCGCGAATGAAGTGCGAGCGGGGTTAAGGCCATTGCGTGCGTAAAGCGCGAAACGCTCCGACCCGCATGCGTTGGAGCACTCATTGCAGGAGAGTCACCATGTATTTTGCAGCATCATCAACGCCCGCGCGGCGCAAGCTTGCTGCGTTTGTCGCAGCCTCTTTGGGCCTTACGCTAGCGACGGCTTTCAGCTCTGCGTACGCGGTTCCAACACCGGATGTACTTCCGGCAACACAGCATGCAAGAGTCCAGGACGAGTCGATCCGTCCGTTTGCACCGGTTCATGTGCCGCAGGTCGCGATCGACGACCTGCGCAGGCGTATCGCCGCCACGCAATGGCCGGAAAAGGAGACCGTAGCGGATTCGTCACAGGGCGTGCAGCTTGAGACGATGCAGAAACTCGCGCGCTATTGGGCAACGGATTACGACTGGCGTAAAGCGGAAGGGACGCTGAATGCGTTACCGCAATTCGTGACGACCATTGACGGCGTGGACATCCATTTCATCCATGTTCGATCGAAGAACCCGAATGCGCTTCCATTGATCATCAATCATGGCTGGCCCGGCTCGGTGCTGGAACAGGTCAAGCTCATCGGGCCACTGACCGACCCCGTCGCGTATGGCGGAAAAGCCGACGATTCGTTTGACGTCGTCATCCCGTCGATGCCCGGCTACGGTTTCTCCGGCAAGCCGACGACGACAGGCTGGGGTCCCGAACACATGGCGCGCGCGTGGGCCGAGCTGATGCGCCGTCTCGGCTATCAGCATTACGTCGCTCAAGGCGGGGACTGGGGTGCGTTCGTCGTCGATCAAATGGGCTTGCAGGCACCTCCGGGGCTGCTCGGCATCCACACCAACATGCCCGCGACAGTTCCTGCGGACATAGACGAGGCGCTAAGGATCGGCGCCCCGGCGCCAGCCGGTATGTCAGCGGATGAGAAACGCGCCTACGGGCAGCTCGCCCAAACGTTCAAGCAAGTGGACTACGCCCGCTTGATGGGCTCGCGCCCGCAGACGCTCTACGGCATTGACGATTCACCCGTCGGCCTGGCGGCCTGGCGGCCTGGCTACTCGATCACAACGACGCCAATGCTCAGCCCGCCGCGGCAGTCGCTGCAGCGCTGAACCGGAGTGCGAGCGCAACAGGCGAACTGACGCGCGACGAAGTTCTCGACAACATCACGCTGTATTGGCTGACTAACACGGGCGTGTCTGCGTCGCGTCTCTATTGGGAATATAAGGGTGGATTCTTCAACGCAAAAGGCGTCAAGGTTCCAGTCGCCGTCAGCGTATTCCCCGGCGAGCAATATCAGGCGCCGCGTAGCTGGACCGAGAAGGCCTACCCTCACCTCATCTATTACCATCAGGCCGAGAAAGGAGGCCATTTTGCAGCGTGGGAGCAGCCGACGATATTTGCTCAGGAACTGAGGGCGGCTTTCCGGTCGCTACGGTAAGTGGCGTGCTCTCTCCTGCCGTCCGCACTCGCCGTCATCAATCCAGTTCAGCCGTGCCGATGCCCCGGATCATTGCAGGTGCACGCGTAATTCGAGTCGTTCCAAGCGTTTCCAAGAATGATCCTGCAAAAGTTCTTGCGACGGAAACCCGGGTCCTTCAACGCAAGCACGTCGTCGTTGACCGTGCCGAATGTCGAGTCCGGCCGGTGCTTCATGCCCTCGTTAAAGGCGTCAATGATCTGCTCCTTGAAGTTCTCCCCGCGTGGGTGAGCCGCCACCACCACCTTGCGCTGTTCCTCGGTGAACTCGTCATACGCGAAGCCCAGCACGTCCATCTCGACGCCTGCCGTCACGAGTTGAACCACTGGCTTCTTGAACGGCGGAATACCCGGCGTGGTATGCAGGGCGATCGCGTCCCACACGAGCTCGACCTCGCCTTCGGGAATGCCATGCCCCTGAAGGAAGCTGCGCGCCGCATTTGCGCTGTCGACCTCGAAGCGGTTCTGCGATCCGCGAAACTGTTCGGTCAGCCCAATGTCATGGAACATTGCGCCTATATACAGAAGCTCGGGGTCATACTTCAACCGCTTGCGCTCGCCGGCGAGGGCACCGAAAAGAAACACGCGAGTGGAGTGATGAAAAAGCAGGTCCGACTCTGTGTCGCGAACCAGTTGAGTGGCTGCGCGTGCCATTGCGCTATCGGGAATCTTGATTCCTGCAATCGTCGTCATGTTCGTTGCTCCAATGTGTGCGTAGTCGCCGCGCATTCCGGGCGGCTTGAGATAGCTACGTTGAGAAGGAAAGCCCGCACCCAAAGTATCGGAGTGCGGCAAGCAACTTTCAATTCGATCGATGCCTGGAACACAGCCAACCAGACGGCGTTTTCTGCCAACTGCGGCGCCTACGACGGTGTAGGTTATCCTGCGCATACCGACGACAGACACCATCGCCATGAACCTTAGGGCTCTACAGTGCTTCGTGATTCTTGCAGAGGAGCTCAACTTCAGCCGCGCCGCGGAGCGCTTGCATATCGCGCAGCCCGCGCTCAGCCAGCAGATCCGTTCACTCGAAGACCGGCTCGGCACGCAGCTCGTCGATCGCGCGAGGCGTCCGCTCGCGCTCACGGAAGCCGGCCACTATCTCTGCACAGAAGCTCGCCAGATACTCGGCGCATTGGAGCAGGCCGGCCTCGCGACGCAGGAAATCGGCGTGGGCCGGCGCGGCTGGCTCAGCGTCGGCTTCACGCGCTCGGCGATGTACAGCATCTTGCCGCCCGCGCTCAAGGCATTTCATCACGCGTATCCGCAAGTGGAATTGAAGCTCTTCGAGATGCTCACCGAAGAACAGACCGATGCGTTGCGCGACATGCGCATTCATATCGGCATCGGCCGGCAGCCGCTGGCCATCGACGGTTGCACGTCATATCCGCTGCTGCGCGAACGGGTCATGGTCGCACTGGAGCCCGGTCATCCGCTCGCCGCGCAGAAGAAAGTCAAAATCGCCGATCTCGCGGATACGCCGTTGATCCTTTATCCGAAGCATCAGAATGCGCAGTTCAAGCGCTCGGTTCTATCGTTGTATCGGGACGCCGGCCTGACGCCGCTCGTCGCTCATCAGGCGTATGAAATCCAGACCGCTATCGCGCTCGTGGCGGCCGGACTCGGCGTCACGTTCATTGGCGAATCCGTCGCGCGGCTCGGCCGCAGCGACGTCGTGTATCGCCATCTGACCGGGCCCGGTTCAACGCATCGCTCGACGCTCGCCGCAACTTTTCGCACGGACGACGCTTCGCCCCATTTGCGTGCATTCCTCGCCTGTCTGCCGCCGCCAATTGCGGCCGCAGCACTATAAGAAACCCTAACAAAATGAGTCGAAGGGGCTGTTAACCCGAATCATGCTCTGTTAACCTCTTCATTGTTTCGTTGGC
>NZ_JBFUPM010000017.1:0-125762 GCF_041355255.1 Paraburkholderia sp. RCC_158
TGTGAAAGTAGGTAATCGTCAGGCTCCCCAGCAGTGTCAGAAACCCCACCCCGAAAAGGTGGGGTTTCTGCGTTTACGGTAGTGCTAAAAACACTGCATATAAGTGAGAGCATTTGGGTTTGGAATAGTCGACTAACTCTTGACATCGAGCGGTTGTTCCCCCATAATCATCAGTTCTCTGCGGAGGGGTGCCCGAGTGGCTAAAGGGGGCAGACTGTAAATCTGTTGGCTTACGCCTACGTTGGTTCGAATCCAACCTCCTCCACCAGAATGCAAGTTGTAGCAGTTGTTGGGAATCCATGGGTCCTTGCGGGTGTAGCTCAATGGTAGAGCAGAAGCCTTCCAAGCTTACGACGAGGGTTCGATTCCCTTCACCCGCTCCAGCAATATAGAAGTAGCGCCCATGTGGCTCAGTGGTAGAGCACTCCCTTGGTAAGGGAGAGGTCGGCAGTTCGATCCTGCCCATGGGCACCAGAAGTACTCGGTGATTGTTTGCGCCCGGCGCAACGTACGGATAAATCCTCTTAGGAGTCGAAAATGGCCAAGGGTAAGTTTGAGCGGACCAAGCCGCACGTGAACGTCGGCACGATCGGTCACGTTGACCACGGCAAGACCACGCTGACGGCAGCGATCACGACGGTTCTGACGCAGAAGTTCGGCGGCGAAGCGAAGGCGTACGACCAGATCGACGCGGCGCCGGAAGAAAAGGCACGTGGCATCACGATCAACACGGCACACGTCGAGTACGAAACGGCTAACCGCCACTACGCACACGTCGACTGCCCGGGCCACGCTGACTATGTGAAGAACATGATCACGGGCGCAGCGCAGATGGACGGCGCAATCCTGGTGTGCTCGGCCGCTGACGGCCCGATGCCGCAAACGCGTGAGCACATCCTGCTGGCGCGTCAGGTTGGCGTGCCGTACATCATCGTGTTCCTGAACAAGTGCGACATGGTGGACGACGCCGAGCTGCTGGAGCTGGTCGAGATGGAAGTGCGCGAGCTTCTGTCGAAGTACGACTTTCCGGGCGACGACACGCCGATCATCAAGGGTTCGGCCAAGCTGGCGCTGGAAGGCGACAAGGGCGAGCTGGGCGAAGTGGCGATCATGAACCTGGCCGACGCGCTGGACACGTACATCCCGACGCCGGAGCGCGCAGTGGACGGCGCGTTCCTGATGCCGGTGGAAGACGTGTTCTCGATCTCGGGTCGTGGCACGGTGGTCACGGGTCGCGTTGAGCGCGGCGTCGTGAAGGTCGGCGAGGAAATCGAAATCGTCGGTATCAAGCCGACGGTGAAGACGACCTGCACGGGCGTGGAAATGTTCCGCAAGCTGCTCGACCAGGGTCAGGCAGGCGACAACGTCGGTATCCTGCTGCGTGGCACGAAGCGCGAAGACGTGGAGCGTGGCCAGGTGCTGGCCAAGCCGGGTTCGATCAACCCGCACACGCACTTCACGGCTGAAGTGTACGTGCTGAGCAAGGACGAAGGCGGCCGTCACACGCCGTTCTTCAACAACTACCGTCCGCAGTTCTACTTCCGTACGACGGACGTGACGGGCTCGATCGAGCTGCCGAAGGACAAGGAAATGGTCATGCCGGGCGACAACGTGTCGATCACGGTGAAGCTGATCAACCCGATCGCGATGGAAGAAGGTCTGCGCTTCGCCATCCGTGAAGGTGGCCGTACCGTTGGCGCAGGTGTCGTTGCCAAGATTCTCGAGTAACGCCAGATAGTTCTCGTTAATCTGTAGTTTCGGGGTTGGCGGTGTCGTCAACCCCAAATGGTTTAGGGGTATAGCTCAACTGGCAGAGCGTCGGTCTCCAAAACCGAAGGTTGGGGGTTCGATTCCCTCTGCCCCTGCCAACTCTCGCGTCAAATTGACGCTTCGTTAAGGTGTTATGGCGAATCCTTCCGTCGAAACTGTGAATACATCCGGCGACAAGCTGATGCTCGTCGCGGGCGTATTGCTAGTCTTGGCCGGGTTCGTGGGGTTCTTCTGGCTTAACGGTCAGGAATGGTACGTCCGCGGAGCCGCCTTGGCTGTTGGTGCAATCGCGGGTGTTGCAGTCGGTCTTCTATCCGCGCCTGGCAAGGGTTTCATCGCTTTCGCCAAAGATTCGTACAAGGAAGTCCGCAAGGTTGTCTGGCCGACTCGCAAAGAGGCTACTCAGACAACGTTGGTGGTGTTTGGCTTCGTGTTTGTGATGGCGATCTTTCTTTGGGTTAGCGATAAATCCATCGAATGGGCGATTTTCTCGGTGATTCTGGGTTGGAAATGATATGAGCGATACTCCGGCATCTCCGAGCGGCAAACGTTGGTACGTCGTGCACGCCTACTCCGGCATGGAGAAGAGCGTGCAACGCGCGCTTCAGGAGCGCATCGAACGCGCCGGCATGCAAGACCAGTTTGGCCAGATCCTCGTCCCGACCGAAGAGGTTGTCGAGGTGAAGGGTGGTCACAAGTCGGTGACCGAACGTCGTTTCTTCCCGGGCTACGTGCTCGTGGAAATGGAAATGACGGATGAAACGTGGCACCTCGTGAAGAACACCGCGAAGGTCACGGGTTTCGTAGGTGGTGCGCGTAATCGCCCGAGTCCGATTTCCCCGCGGGAAGTCGAGAAGATCATGTCGCAGATGCAGGAAGGCGTGGAAAAGCCGCGTCCAAAGACCCTGTTCGAGGTCGGCGAGATGGTCCGGGTAAAGGACGGTCCTTTCACCGATTTCAACGGCAGCGTCGAAGAAGTGAACTACGAAAAGTCGCGCGTCCGTGTCTCCGTTACGATCTTCGGCCGTGCAACGCCGGTCGAGTTGGAATTCGGCCAGGTCGAGAAGTTGTAATCCAGAATTCCGCGGAGCGCGCCTATCGGCGCGTTTTGCACTTCGCGCTTACGGTCCGCGTAATGACCGTTGAGGAGCGTAAGTAGCCGGATTCCGGTGAACGCGCGCTACTACTCACTGAACGTTCGCAGCCAATGCGACGTTCCAACGAGGTTTTCAACATGGCA
Organism: Paraburkholderia sp. RCC_158; assembly: GCF_041355255.1. Lineage (NCBI taxonomy): Bacteria > Pseudomonadati > Pseudomonadota > Betaproteobacteria > Burkholderiales > Burkholderiaceae > Paraburkholderia > Paraburkholderia sp. RCC_158. The sequence goes on from NZ_JBFUPM010000017.1 coordinate 3,011, forward strand.
AAGAAAATCATCGGCTTTATCAAGCTGCAGATTCCTGCAGGTAAAGCCAACCCGTCGCCGCCGGTCGGTCCGGCACTGGGCCAACGCGGCTTGAACATCATGGAGTTCTGCAAGGCGTTTAACGCGCAGACTCAAGCTCTGGAACCGGGTCTGCCGATTCCGGTCGTGATCACAGCGTTCGCTGACAAGAGCTTCACGTTCGTCCTGAAGACGCCGCCGGCAACGGTTCTGATCAAGAAGGCAGCGAAGATCGACAAGGGTTCGAGCAAGCCGCATACCGACAAGGTCGGCAAGATCACCCGCGCTCAAGCTGAAGACATCGCCAAGACCAAGATGCCCGATCTGACGGCAGCTGATCTGGACGCAGCGGTTCGTACGATCGCTGGTAGCGCCCGCTCGATGGGCATCACCGTGGAGGGCGTGTAAATGGCTAAGCTTTCGAAGCGTCTGCAAGCATTTGCAGCAAAGGTTGACCGTCAGAAGCTGTACCCGATCGACGACGCTCTGTCGCTCGTGAAGGAATGCGCAAGCGCGAAGTTCGATGAGTCGATCGACGTCGCTGTTCAACTCGGCATCGACGCAAAGAAGTCGGATCAAGTGGTCCGCGGTTCGGTCGTTCTGCCTGCAGGTACGGGCAAGTCGGTGCGCGTGGCAGTGTTCGCGCAAGGCGAAAAGGCTGAGCAGGCTCGCGCAGCAGGCGCTGAAGTCGTCGGTATGGAAGACCTGGCTGAACAAGTCAAGGCCGGCAATCTGGACTTCGACATCGTGATCGCTTCGCCGGACACGATGCGTGTTGTCGGTACGCTCGGTCAGATCCTCGGCCCGCGTGGCCTGATGCCGAACCCGAAGGTCGGTACGGTCACGCCGGACGTCGCGACTGCGGTCAAGAACGCCAAGGCTGGTCAGGTGCAATTCCGTGTCGACAAAGCGGGTATCATCCACGCCACGATTGGCCGCGCTTCGTTCGAGCCGACGGCTCTGCGCAGCAATCTGAGCGCGCTCATCGACGCACTGCAAAAGGCCAAGCCGGCAACGAGCAAGGGCGTGTACCTGCGTAAGGTCGCTCTGTCGAGCACGATGGGTGTCGGCGTTCGCGTCGATCAGGCATCGCTCGCGGCACAGTAAGTAATTCATCGCCTCGATGAAAATCGGGGCGGTTTATGGGCTTTGGGCGGTTGTGAGGTGGCAGTTCGCATCAAGCAACCGGTTGTCAAAGACCGTTGGCGGGCACGCAGCAGGTAGGCGGACCCTTAATGCAAAGCCAACGCAGATGGCGAACCCGAAAAGGTTTTGTAGTGATGAAACCGGTTGGCATCCGCAGCAATGCGTGTGTCGGGCGGTCGAAATACTCCTGACTGGTCGGACGCCGTTATTGAACGCGGTACACAAGGCGCACGCTGCGTGTATCGAATCTGGAGGTTAACCGTGCCACTCAACAAAGAAAGCAAGCAGGCCGTCGTCGCTGAGGTTGCCGCGCAAGTCGCGAAAGCCCAGACCGTGGTTCTGGCTGAGTATCGTGGGATCACGGTTGGCGATCTGACCAAGCTGCGCGCGAAAGCGCGTGAGCAACAGGTTTACCTTCGCGTGTTGAAGAACACGCTGGCGCGTCGCGCTGTCGAAGGTACGCCGTTCGCTCCGCTGGCAGAGCAGATGACTGGCCCCCTGATCTACGGCATCTCGGAAGATGCAATTGCTGCTGCTAAGGTCGTCAATGACTTCGGCAAAAGCAATGACAAGTTGGTCATCAAGGCTGGTTCCTACGAAGGCAAGGTGATGGACAAGGCTGGCGTGCAAGCGCTGGCAAACATCCCGAGCCGCGAAGAACTGCTCTCCAAGCTGTTGTACGTTATGCAAGCACCTGTTTCTGGCTTTGCGCGCGCTCTGGCCGCGCTGGCAGAAAAGAAACAAGGCGAAGAAACCGCTGCGTAATGTACTTCAGTCGAGCGTGATTGATCGCTGGCTGTATCCGAATTCAATTTAGGAGTATTTCAAATGGCAATCGCAAAAGATGACATCCTCGAGGCAGTAAGCTCGATGTCGGTTCTGGAACTGAACGAACTGGTCAAGGCGTTCGAAGAAAAGTTTGGCGTGTCGGCAGCTGCTGTTGCAGTGGCAGGCCCGGCAGGCGGCGGCGCTGCTGCTGCAGCTGAAGAGCAAACCGAATTCACGGTCAACCTGGTTGACGTTGGCGCGAACAAGGTTTCCGTCATTAAGGCAGTTCGTGAACTGACGGGTCTCGGCCTGAAGGAAGCGAAGGACCTGGTCGACGGCGCACCGAAGCCTGTTAAGGAAGCGGTACCGAAGGCTGCTGCAGAAGAAGCCAAGAAGAAGCTGGAAGAAGCCGGCGCGAAAGCTGAAATCAAGTAAGTTTCAGCGCGCTGTGCGAAGGCTGGCGGTTTTTCACCGCCGGCCTTTTTGTGCTTTGTGGGGGACGCGTTTTTGCCTCGCTGTACGGCAATAATGTGACTCCCAGAAGCCAAAGAAAACCGCCTATCGGCAACATTGACCGGCGCTTCTCTTTGTCTTCTGAAGCGACTGCAGAAGGCAAGTTTGGTCGGGTAGCGGGCAACATAGGCATCCGCTGCCGTCAGCCAGCGGTTGGTAGCGGCCAACCACCAAGCTTCTAGGCTCGTTCAAGCCATCGGACGGCCATCGGGTCTCAGTCGGTGAACACTCGGGTTGTCTCATCAAGGTATCCTGCCTCGACAACAATGCCCGCCGTGATTCGGAGATCGTATGCAATATTCCTTCACCGAGAAGAAGCGCATTCGTAAGAGTTTTGCGAAGCGCCCCATCGTTCACCAAGTACCTTTCCTGCTGGCTACCCAGCTTGAATCATTCAGCACGTTTCTGCAAGCAGACACGCCGTCTACGCAGCGCAAGCCGGAAGGCCTGCAGGCTGCGTTCACATCCGTTTTCCCGATCGTTTCGCACAACGGGTTCGCACGTCTTGAGTTCGTCAGCTACATGCTGTCGCCGCCGGCATTCAACATCAAGGAATGTCAGCAGCGCGGTTTGACGTACTGCTCGGCGCTGCGCGCGAAAGTGCGTCTGGTGCTGCTCGATAAAGAATCGCCGAGCAAACCGGTCGTCAAGGAAGTGAAGGAACAGGAAGTGTACATGGGCGAAATTCCGCTCATGACGCCGACGGGTTCGTTCGTCATCAACGGTACGGAGCGTGTGATCGTTTCGCAGCTGCACCGTTCTCCTGGCGTGTTCTTCGAACACGACAAGGGCAAGACGCACAGCTCGGGCAAGCTCTTGTTCTCGGCACGTATCATTCCTTACCGCGGCTCGTGGCTCGATTTCGAGTTCGACCCGAAGGACGTGCTGTACTTCCGCGTCGACCGTCGCCGCAAGATGCCGGTCACGATCCTGCTGAAGGCAATCGGCCTGACGCCGGAACAGATCCTCGCAAACTTCTTCGTGTTCGATAACTTCACGCTGATGCCGGAAGGCGCGCAGATGGAGTTCGTGCCGGAGCGTCTGCGTGGCGAAGTCGCGCGCTTCGACATCACGGACCGTGACGGCAACGTGATCGTCCAGAAGGACAAGCGGATCAACGCAAAGCACATCCGCGACCTGGACAACGCGAAGACCAAGTTCATCTCGGTCCCGGAAGACTATCTGCTCGGCCGCGTGCTGGCGAAGAATGTCGTCGACGGCGACACGGGTGAAGTCATCGCCAACGCGAACGACGAAATCACCGAAACCGTCCTCGAGAAGCTGCGCGAGTCGAAGATCAAGGACATTCAGACGCTCTACACGAACGATCTGGACCAGGGCCCGTACATCTCGTCCACGCTGCGTATCGACGAAACCGCGGACAAGATGGCCGCGCGCATCGCGATCTACCGCATGATGCGTCCGGGCGAACCGCCGACCGAAGAAGCGGTCGAGGCGCTGTTCAACCGTCTGTTCTACAGCGAAGACGCATACGACCTGTCCAAGGTGGGCCGTATGAAGTTCAATCGTCGCGTGGGCCGCGACGAGATCATCGGACCGATGACGCTGCAAGACGACGACATCCTCGCCACGATCAAGATTCTGGTCGAGCTGCGTAACGGCAAGGGCGAAGTGGACGACATCGACCACTTGGGCAATCGTCGTGTGCGTTGCGTCGGCGAACTGGCGGAAAACCAGTTCCGCGCAGGTCTCGTGCGTGTCGAACGTGCTGTCAAGGAACGCCTCGGCCAGGCCGAAAGCGAAAACCTGATGCCGCACGACCTGATCAACTCGAAGCCGATTTCGTCGGCGATTCGCGAGTTCTTCGGTTCGTCGCAGCTGTCGCAGTTCATGGACCAGACCAACCCGCTGTCGGAAATCACCCACAAGCGCCGTGTTTCGGCACTTGGCCCGGGCGGTTTGACGCGTGAGCGCGCTGGCTTTGAAGTCCGCGACGTGCATCCGACGCACTACGGTCGTGTGTGCCCGATTGAAACGCCTGAAGGTCCGAACATCGGCCTGATCAACTCGTTGGCTCTGTACGCGCACCTGAACGAATACGGCTTCCTCGAAACGCCGTATCGCAAGGTCGTGGACAGCAAGGTGACGGATCAGATCGACTATCTGTCGGCGATCGAAGAAGGCCGTTACGTGATCGCTCAGGCGAACGCGGCCGTGGCGGAAGACGGCTCGCTGACCGACGAACTGGTGTCGTCGCGCGAAGCCGGCGAAACGCTGATGGTCACGCCGGACCGCATCCAGTACATGGACGTGGCGCCGTCGCAGATCGTGTCGGTGGCTGCATCGCTGATTCCGTTCCTCGAGCACGACGACGCGAACCGCGCGTTGATGGGCTCGAACATGCAGCGTCAGGCTGTGCCGTGTCTGCGTCCTGAAAAGGCCGTGGTCGGTACGGGTATCGAGCGCACGGTGGCGGTCGACTCGGGCACGACGGTTCAGGCATTCCGCGGCGGTGTGGTCGACTATGTCGACGCAGGCCGTATCGTGATTCGCGTGAACGACGAGGAAGCGGTGGCTGGCGACGTCGGTGTCGACATCTACAACCTGATCAAGTACACGCGTTCGAACCAGAACACGAACATCAACCAGCGTCCGATCGTGAAGGTCGGCGACAAGGTTTCGCGCGGCGACGTGCTGGCTGACGGCGCATCGACGGATCTTGGCGAACTGGCTCTCGGCCAGAACATGCTGGTCGCGTTCATGCCGTGGAATGGCTACAACTTCGAAGACTCGATTTTGATCTCTGAGAAGGTGGTGGCCGACGACCGTTACACGTCGATCCACATCGAAGAACTGAACGTCGTGGCTCGCGACACGAAGCTCGGACCGGAAGAAATCACGCGCGACATCTCGAACCTCGCGGAAGTGCAACTTGGCCGTCTCGACGAGTCGGGCATCGTGTACATCGGCGCGGAAGTCGAAGCAGGCGACGTGCTGGTCGGCAAGGTCACGCCGAAGGGCGAAACCCAGTTGACGCCGGAAGAAAAGCTGCTGCGCGCGATCTTCGGTGAAAAGGCTTCGGACGTGAAGGACACGTCGCTGCGCGTGCCGTCGGGCATGAGCGGCACGGTCATCGACGTACAAGTGTTCACGCGTGAAGGCATTCAGCGCGACAAGCGTGCGCAGCAGATCATCGACGATGAACTGAAGCGCTACCGCCTCGACCTGAACGACCAGCTGCGCATCGTGGAAGGCGACGCGTTCCAGCGTCTCGCACGTATGCTGACCGGCAAGGTCGCGAACGGCGGTCCGAAGAAGCTCGCGAAGGGTACGAAGATCGAACAGGCTTACCTGGAAGATCTCGACCATTACCACTGGTTCGACATCCGCCTCGCGGACGAAGAAGCAGCGGCACAGCTCGAAGCTATCAAGGACTCGATCGAACAGAAGCGTCACCAGTTCGATCTGGCGTTCGAAGAAAAGCGCAAGAAGCTCACGCAAGGCGACGAACTGCCGCCGGGCGTGCTGAAGATGGTCAAGGTGTATCTGGCAGTCAAGCGCCGCCTGCAGCCTGGCGACAAGATGGCCGGCCGCCACGGTAACAAGGGTGTCGTGTCGAAGATCGTTCCGATCGAAGACATGCCGTACATGGCCGACGGCCGTCCGGCTGACGTCGTTCTGAACCCGCTCGGCGTGCCGTCGCGGATGAACGTGGGTCAGGTTCTCGAAGTGCATCTGGGTTGGGCCGCGAAGGGTCTCGGCTGGCGTATCGGCGAAATGCTGCAGCGTCAGGCGAAGATTGCTGAACTGCGCGAATTCCTGACCAAGATCTACAACGAGTCGGGCCGCGCCGAAGAGCTGGACAGCTTCACCGACGAGGAAATCGTCGAACTGGCGAAGAACCTGCGCGAAGGCGTGCCGTTCGCAACGCCGGTGTTCGACGGCGCGACGGAAGAAGAAATGTCGCGCGCGCTGGATCTGGCTTTCCCGGACGACATCGCGAAGAACCTGGGCATGACGCCGTCGAAGAATCAGGTGCGTCTGTACGACGGCCGCACGGGCGAAATGTTCGAACGTACGGTGACGGTCGGCTACATGCACTACCTGAAGCTGCACCACCTGGTCGACGACAAGATGCACGCGCGTTCGACGGGCCCGTACTCGCTCGTGACGCAGCAGCCGTTGGGCGGTAAGGCGCAGTTCGGTGGCCAGCGTTTCGGTGAAATGGAAGTGTGGGCGCTCGAAGCGTACGGTGCATCGTACGTGCTGCAGGAAATGCTGACGGTGAAGTCGGACGACGTGACAGGCCGGACCAAGGTGTACGAGAACCTGGTCAAGGGCGATCACGTGATCGATGCAGGCATGCCGGAATCCTTCAACGTGCTGGTGAAGGAAATCCGCTCGCTCGGTATCGATATCGACCTCGACCGCAACTAATCGGACTACTGGAGAGAAGCGATGAAAGCTTTGCTCGATCTATTCAAGCAAGTCCAACAACCTGAAGTTTTTGACGCGATCAAGATCGGTCTGGCCTCGCCGGACAAGATCCGTTCGTGGTCTTTCGGTGAAGTGAAGAAGCCGGAAACCATCAACTACCGGACGTTCAAGCCGGAACGCGATGGTCTGTTCTGCGCGAAGATTTTCGGGCCGATCAAAGACTACGAATGCCTTTGCGGCAAGTACAAGCGCCTGAAGCATCGTGGCGTGATCTGCGAGAAGTGCGGCGTCGAAGTGACGCTCGCCAAGGTGCGTCGCGAACGGATGGGCCACATTGAGCTGGCCTCGCCGGTCGCGCACATCTGGTTCCTGAAGTCGCTGCCGTCGCGTCTGGGCATGGTGCTCGACATGACGCTGCGCGACATCGAACGCGTGCTGTACTTCGAAGCGTATGTGGTGATCGACCCGGGCATGACGCCGCTGAAAGCGCGGCAGATCATGACTGAAGAGGATTACTACAACAAGGTCGAAGAGTACGGTGACGAATTCCGTGCCGAGATGGGCGCGGAAGGCGTTCGCGAACTGCTGCGTGCGATCAACATCGACGAACAGGTCGAGATGCTCCGCACCGAACTGAAGAACACGGGTTCGGAAGCGAAGATCAAGAAGTACGCGAAGCGCCTGAAGGTGCTTGAGGCATTCCAGCGTTCGGGCATCAAGCCTGACTGGATGGTGCTCGAAGTGCTGCCGGTGCTGCCGCCGGAACTGCGTCCGCTAGTGCCGCTGGATGGCGGCCGCTTCGCGACGTCGGACCTGAACGACCTGTATCGCCGCGTGATCAACCGTAACAACCGGTTGAAGCGTTTGCTCGAACTGAAGGCGCCTGAAATCATCGTCCGCAACGAAAAGCGGATGCTGCAGGAAGCCGTCGATTCGCTGCTCGACAACGGTCGTCGCGGTAAGGCAATGACCGGCGCGAACAAGCGTCCGCTGAAGTCGCTCGCTGACATGATCAAGGGTAAGGGCGGTCGTTTCCGTCAGAACCTGCTCGGTAAGCGCGTTGACTATTCCGGCCGTTCGGTGATCGTGGTCGGCCCGACGCTCAAGCTGCATCAGTGCGGTTTGCCGAAGCTGATGGCGCTCGAACTGTTCAAGCCGTTCATCTTCAACAAGCTCGAAGTGATGGGTGTCGCTACCACCATCAAGGCTGCGAAGAAGGAAGTCGAGAACCAGACACCGGTGGTGTGGGACATCCTCGAAGAGGTGATCCGCGAACATCCGGTCATGCTGAACCGTGCGCCGACGCTGCACCGTCTTGGCATTCAGGCTTTCGAGCCGGTGCTGATCGAAGGTAAGGCGATCCAGCTGCATCCGCTCGTTTGCGCGGCGTTCAACGCCGACTTCGACGGTGACCAGATGGCTGTTCACGTTCCGCTGTCGCTCGAAGCGCAGATGGAAGCGCGTACGCTGATGCTGGCGTCGAACAACGTGCTGTTCCCGGCTAACGGCGATCCGTCGATCGTGCCGTCGCAGGATATCGTGCTCGGTCTGTACTACGCGACCCGTGAAGCAGTGAACGGCAAGGGCGAAGGCCTGACGTTCACGGGCGTCTCGGAAGCGCTGCGTGCCTACGAGAACAAGGAAGTCGAGCTTGCCTCGCGCGTCAACGTGCGGATCACCGAAATGGTCCACAACGAAGACAAGTCGGAAGGCGCGCCGGCATTCGTGCCGAAGATCACGCTGTATGCAACGACCGTCGGCCGCGCAATCCTGTCGGAGATTCTTCCGCCGGGCCTGCCGTTCTCGGTGCTGAACAAGCCGCTGAAGAAGAAGGAAATCTCGCGCCTCATCAACACCGCATTCCGCAAGTGCGGTCTGCGCGAAACGGTGATTTTCGCCGACCAGTTGATGCAGTCGGGTTTCCGTCTGGCAACGCGCGCTGGTATTTCGATCTGCGTGGACGACATGCTCGTGCCGCCGCAGAAGGAAACCATCGTCGGCGACGCTGCGAAGAAGGTGAAGGAATACGACCGTCAGTACATGTCGGGTCTCGTCACGTCGCAAGAGCGCTACAACAACGTGGTCGACATCTGGTCGGCAACGTCGGAAGCGGTCGGCAAGGCGATGATGGAGCAGCTGTCGACGGAGCCGGTGGTCGATCGCGACGGCAACGAAACGCGTCAGGAGTCGTTCAACTCCATCTACATGATGGCGGACTCGGGTGCTCGTGGTTCCGCGGTTCAGATTCGTCAGCTGGCCGGTATGCGTGGCCTGATGGCGAAGCCGGACGGCTCGATCATCGAGACGCCGATTACGGCGAACTTCCGCGAAGGCCTGAACGTGTTGCAGTACTTCATCTCGACCCACGGCGCACGTAAGGGTCTGGCTGATACGGCACTGAAGACGGCGAACTCCGGTTACCTGACGCGACGTCTCGTCGACGTGACGCAGGATCTGGTGGTGGTCGAGGACGATTGCGGTACGTCCAACGGCGTCGCCATGAAGGCGTTGGTCGAAGGCGGTGAAGTCGTCGAAGCTCTGCGTGACCGTATCCTGGGTCGCGTGGCGGTGGCTGACGTCGTCAATCCGGAATCGCAGGAAACGCTGTACGAATCGGGCACGCTGCTCGACGAAGACGCGGTCGAGGAAATCGAACGCCTCGGCATCGACGAAGTGCGCGTGCGCACGCCGCTGACTTGCGAAACGCGTTACGGTCTGTGCGCAGCCTGCTATGGCCGCGACCTGGGCCGTGGCTCGCTCGTGAACGTCGGTGAGGCTGTGGGTGTGATCGCCGCTCAGTCGATCGGCGAGCCGGGCACGCAGCTGACCATGCGTACGTTCCACATCGGTGGCGCGGCGTCGCGTGCGGCAGTGGCTTCGTCGGTTGAAGCCAAGTCGAACGGTACGGTGCGTTTCACGTCGACGATGCGTTACGTCACCAATGCGAAGGGCGAGCAGATCGTCATCTCGCGCTCGGGCGAAGCGATGATCACCGACGACCACGGTCGCGAGCGCGAACGTCACAAGGTGCCGTACGGCGCGACGCTGTTGCAACTGGACGGCGCGCAGATCAAAGCCGGCACGCAACTGGCGACGTGGGACCCGATGACGCGTCCGATCATCACCGAGTACGGCGGTACGGTGAAGTTCGAGAACGTCGAAGAAGGCGTGACGGTTGCGAAGCAGATCGACGATGTGACGGGGCTCTCCACGCTCGTCGTGATCGACGTGAAGCGTCGCGGTTCGCAAGCCGCGAAGACGGTGCGTCCGCAGGTCAAGCTGCTCGACGCGAACGGCGAGGAAGTCAAGATCCCGAACACCGAGCACTCGGTGCAGATCGGCTTCCAGGTCGGCGCTCTGATCACTGTGAAGGACGGTCAGCAAGTGCAGGTCGGTGAAGTGCTCGCACGTATCCCGACTGAATCGCAGAAGACGCGTGACATTACCGGCGGTCTGCCGCGTGTGGCGGAACTGTTCGAAGCACGTTCGCCGAAGGACGCAGGTATCCTGGCGGAAGTCACGGGTACGACGTCGTTCGGTAAGGACACGAAGGGCAAGCAGCGTCTCGTTATCACGGACCTCGAGGGCAACCAGCACGAGTTCCTGATCGCGAAGGAAAAGCAGGTTCTGGTTCACGATGGTCAGGTCGTCAACAAGGGTGAAATGATCGTGGACGGACCTGCCGATCCGCACGACATCCTGCGTCTGCAGGGCGTCGAGGCGCTGTCGCGCTACATCGTGGACGAAGTGCAGGACGTGTACCGTCTGCAAGGCGTGAAGATCAACGACAAGCACATTGAAGTGATTGTTCGTCAGATGCTGCGCCGCGTGCAGATTACGGACAACGGCGATACGCGCTTCATCCCGGGCGAACAGGTCGAGCGGTCGGATATGCTCGACGAAAACGACCGTATGATCGCGGAAGACAAGCGTCCGGCAACGTACGAAAACGTGCTGCTCGGTATCACGAAGGCCTCGTTGTCGACCGATTCGTTCATCTCGGCGGCGTCGTTCCAGGAAACGACCCGCGTGCTGACCGAAGCGGCGATCATGGGCAAGCGCGACGACCTGCGCGGTCTGAAGGAAAACGTGATCGTCGGCCGTCTGATTCCGGCCGGTACGGGTCTCGCGTTCCACAAGGCGCGCAAGAGCAAGGAACTGTCCGACCGCGAGCGTTTCGATCAGATCGCAGCGGAAGAGTCGTTCGAATTCGGTACGCCGGAAACCCCGGCCGCCGAACAGCAGCACTCAGGCGAGTAAGTCCCGGCGGCGTAAGCCGCTTGGGGCTCTAGCCAGCGAAGCCGCTCAGTTTCGACTGAGCGGCTTTTTTTTATGCGCCTTTTTGCCGCGCGACGTCGCCGATTCCTAGCCCGGATGGCTAACGTTGTCGCAAAGCGCGGGCGCAGCACGAATGCGTTGGTAAAATTCGTGTCACCGCTTTACGCCGCCTCTCTCAAATTCATGTCCCGTCCGCTCGAAATCCTCAACGAAGTTTTTGGTTACCCCGCGTTCAGAGGACAGCAAGGCGAAATTGTCGAGCACGTCGCCGGCGGCGGTGACTGTCTCGTGCTGATGCCAACGGGCGGCGGCAAATCGCTGTGCTATCAGATTCCGTCGCTGGTGCGCCGCGAAGGCGGCTTCGGCACGGGCATCGTGGTGTCGCCACTGATCGCGCTGATGCAGGACCAGGTGGCTGCGCTCACCGAAGTCGGTGTGCGCGCGGCTTACCTGAACTCGACGCTCTCCAGCGCCGAGGCGATGGCTACCGAACGCGCGCTGCGCGACGGCGAGATCGACTTGCTTTACGTGGCGCCCGAGCGCCTGATGACGCCGCGATTCCAGGAACTGCTGGAACGCACGCGCATCGGACTTTTCGCGATCGACGAAGCGCATTGCGTATCGCAATGGGGGCACGACTTCCGGCCGGAATACATTCAGCTTTCCGTGCTGCACGAGCGTTTCCCGAACGTACCGCGCATTGCGCTGACGGCGACCGCGGACGCCATCACGCGCGACGAAATCATTCATCGTCTCGCGCTCGACGACGCTCGCATTTTCGTCTCGAGCTTCGACCGGCCGAACATTCGTTATCGGATCGTCGAAAAAGACAACGCGCGCACGCAGTTGCTCGACTTTATCCGCGCGGAACACACGCGAGCCGACGGCACGACCGACGCTGGCGTCGTCTATTGTCTGTCGCGGCGCAAGGTCGAAGAGACGGCCGAGTGGCTCAAGGAAAAGGGCATGCGCGCGCTGCCGTATCACGCCGGCATGGAATTCGAAACGCGCCAGAAGCATCAGGAGATGTTCCAGCGCGAGGAAGGCATTGTGATGTGCGCGACGATCGCGTTCGGTATGGGTATCGACAAGCCGGACGTGCGGTTCGTCGCTCACCTCGATTTGCCGAAGAGCGTCGAAGGGTATTACCAGGAAACCGGCCGCGCGGGCCGCGACGGCATGCCGGCCAATGCGTGGATGGCCTACGGCCTCGGCGATGTCGTGCAGCAGCGCAAGATGATCGACGAATCGGACGCCGACGACGCGCACAAACGCGTCCAGACCGGCAAGCTCGATGCGCTGCTCGGCCTGTGCGAGGCGGCGACGTGCCGGCGCGTGCGGCTTCTGGCGTATTTCGGCGAATCGAGCAAGCCTTGCGGTAACTGCGACAACTGCCTCGAGCCGCCCGCCACATGGGACGCGACGCGCGAGGCGCAAATGGCGCTGTCGTGCGTGTTCCGGGCGCAGCGGGCGAGCGGTTTTCACTTCGGCGCCGGCCACCTGATAGACATTCTGCGCGGCAATCGCAGCGAAAAAATCGTTCAGCGCGGTCATGAGAAGCTGACCACGTTCGGCATTGGCGCGGCGCTCGGCGAACCGGAGTGGCGCGCGGTGTTTCGACAGCTCGTGGCGTTCGGCTATCTGACGGTCGACCACGAGGGCTTCGGCTCGCTCGTCCTGACCGAGGCGAGCAAGCCCGTTCTGAAAGGCGAACAGAACGTGACGATGCGCCGCTATGTGAAGCCGACGCGCACGCGTCAGTCGTCCGGACGAACCAGCGAGCGCGCGGACCCGACCATCGGAATGGGGCCGCGCGAGCGGGCGCGCTGGGAGCGTTTGCGCACCTGGCGCACGGAAACCGCGAAGAGCGACGGCGTGCCCGCCTACGTGATTTTCCACGACGCGACACTCGCGGAGATCGCGCGCAACGGCCCAGACTCGATCGAGGACTTGCGAGGCATTCCAGGCATGGGCGCGCGCAAGCTCGACCGTTTCGGGGACGAACTGCTCGAAGTCGTCGCCGCGGACTAAGCCGTCCGCGGTCGCCGCAACAGGTCCACAGGTCTGCGAAACATTGCAACCTGTTGACTCGCTTAGTATTTTCGGAATATTATGCTAGGTTCCGGTTCTTGGGATGCTTGCGCGCGGACTCTGTTCACGTGCTCGCGGTCGCAGCCGGAAGTTCGATGCGCAGTCGTTTTCGCTTTGCCCGAAAACAGATGCGTCGATTTTGTTCAATTTCAGGAATAGACAATGCCAACCATCAATCAACTGGTTCGCAAAGGCCGCACGTCGGAAACGACGAAGAGCAAGAGCCCGGCCTTGCAGGACTGCCCCCAGCGTCGCGGCGTGTGCACCCGTGTGTACACCACGACGCCTAAGAAGCCGAACTCGGCACTTCGTAAGGTCGCGAAGGTGCGCCTCACGAACGGCTTCGAAGTTATCTCGTACATCGGTGGTGAAGGCCACAACCTGCAGGAACACTCGGTCGTGCTGATTCGCGGCGGTCGTGTGAAGGACTTGCCGGGTGTGCGTTACCACATGGTTCGCGGCTCGCTGGATACCCAGGGCGTCAAGGATCGTAAGCAGGCTCGCTCGAAGTACGGTGCGAAGCGTGCCAAGGCCGGCAAGTAATTCGCCGGTCAGCAGCAGTTCAGGTCGCCTGCAAAGGCGGTAATAGCGGTGGTGCCGGAATCGCCGGTGCTGTCGAGTAAGTGGTCACCCGACCAGGCTGGTAAGTCGTAAGAGATGAATCGGGTTAGTTGGTGGCCGCGGGGCTAAAAGTAGCTCCAACTGAAAAGTTAAAGGAAGAAACATGCCGCGTCGTCGCGAAGTCCCCAAGCGGGAAGTGTTGCCGGATCCGAAGTTCGGTAACGTAGATGTAGCTAAGTTCATGAACGTGCTGATGCTGTCCGGCAAGAAGTCTGTTGCCGAGCGCATCGTGTACGGCGCTTTCGAACAGATCCAGACCAAGGGTGGCAAGGACCCGCTGGAAGTGTTCACGGTAGCGCTCAACAACGTCAAGCCGGTGGTCGAAGTGAAGAGCCGCCGCGTTGGTGGTGCGAACTATCAGGTTCCGGTCGAAGTGCGTCCGTCGCGTCGTATGGCATTGGCGATGCGTTGGCTGCGTGAAGCCGCGAAGAAGCGCAGCGAGAAGTCGATGGCCCTGCGTCTGGCAGGTGAACTCTCCGAAGCGGCCGAAGGCCGTGGCGGCGCAATGAAGAAGCGCGACGAAGTTCACCGGATGGCAGAAGCCAACAAGGCGTTCTCGCATTTCCGTTTCTAAGCTTCCCGCATCGGGTTAGCAGAAACAACGGAAAGAAATTCCGGGCGGGTGCGCTTACAAAGCGCCTCGCCCGTTTGTGTTACAGCGCGATGGGTATTTTTCTCGCATCGCGTTATCCCAATAGAGGATCAAAGTGGCTCGCAAGACACCTATCGAGCGCTACCGTAACATCGGTATTAGCGCTCACATCGACGCCGGCAAAACGACGACGACCGAGCGCATCCTGTTCTATACCGGCGTGAACCACAAGATTGGTGAAGTTCACGACGGCGCTGCGACCATGGACTGGATGGAGCAGGAGCAGGAACGCGGCATCACGATCACGTCGGCTGCTACGACGGCGTTCTGGAAGGGCATGGCCGGCGACCGCGCTGAGCACCGCATCAACATCATCGACACCCCGGGTCACGTCGACTTCACGATTGAAGTCGAGCGCTCCATGCGCGTGCTCGACGGCGCGTGCATGGTGTACTGCGCTGTGGGCGGCGTGCAGCCGCAATCTGAAACGGTTTGGCGTCAGGCTAACAAGTACAAGGTTCCCCGTCTCGCGTTCATCAACAAGATGGACCGTACCGGCGCGAACTTCTTCAAGGTTTACGACCAGCTGAAGCTGCGTCTGAAGGCAAACCCGGTTCCGGTCGTGGTGCCTATCGGCGCAGAAGAAAACTTCACGGGCGTCGTCGACCTGATGAAGATGAAGGCGATCATTTGGGACGACGCGTCCCAGGGCACCAAGTTCTCGTACGAAGAAATCCCGGCTGAACTCCTCGATTCGTGCAACGAATGGCGCGAGAAGATGATCGAAGCGGCCGCTGAGTCGAGCGAAGAATTGATGAACAAGTACCTGGAAGAGGGCGAGCTCTCCGAAGCGGAAATCATCAAGGGTCTGCGCGACCGTACGATCGCTTGCGAAATCCAGCCGATGCTGTGCGGCACCGCGTTCAAGAACAAGGGCGTGCAGCGTATGCTGGACGCGGTTCTGGACTTCCTGCCGTCGCCGATCGACATTCCGCCGGTTACGGGCGAACTGGAAAACGGCGAGAAGGGTGAGCGCCGTGCTGCCGACGACGAAAAGTTCTCGTCGCTGGCATTCAAGATCATGACCGACCCGTTCGTCGGCCAGCTGATCTTCTTCCGTGTGTACTCGGGCGTCGTCAATTCGGGCGACACGGTGCTGAACGCGACCAAGGACAAGAAGGAACGTCTCGGCCGTATTCTGCAGATGCACGCGAACCAGCGCGAAGAAATCAAGGAAGTGCGCGCGGGCGACATCGCCGCGGCAGTCGGCCTGAAGGAAGCGACGACGGGCGACACGCTGTGCGATCCGCAGCACCCGATCGTCCTCGAGCGCATGATTTTCCCGGAACCGGTGATCTCGCAGGCTGTTGAGCCGAAGACGAAGCCTGACCAGGAAAAGATGGGTCTGGCACTGAACCGTCTGGCGCAGGAAGATCCGTCGTTCCGCGTTCAAACGGACGAAGAATCGGGCCAAACCATTATTTCCGGCATGGGCGAGCTCCACCTCGAAATTCTGGTTGACCGTATGAAGCGCGAATTCGGCGTGGAAGCAACTGTCGGCAAGCCGCAGGTTGCGTACCGCGAAACGATTCGCGGCAAGGCGGAAGACGTTGACGGCAAGTTCGTCAAGCAGTCGGGTGGTCGCGGCCAGTACGGTCACGCGGTCATCACGCTCGAGCCGAACGAGCAAGGCAAGGGCTACGAGTTCCTGGACGAGATCAAGGGCGGTGTGATTCCGCGTGAATACATCCCGGCAGTCGACAAGGGTATCCAGGAAACGCTGAAGGCTGGCGTGCTGGCGGGCTTCCCGGTCGTTGACGTGAAGGTTCACCTGACGTTCGGTTCGTACCACGACGTCGACTCGAACGAAAATGCATTCCGCATGGCCGGTTCGATGGCGTTCAAGGAAGCAATGCGCAAGGCTCAACCGGTCATCCTCGAACCGATGATGGCTGTTGAAGTCGAAACGCCTGAAGACTACATGGGCAACGTGATGGGCGACCTGTCGGGTCGTCGCGGCATCGTGCAGGGCATGGACGACATGGTTGGCGGCGGCAAGATCGTCCGCGCAGAAGTTCCGCTGTCGGAAATGTTCGGCTACTCGACGTCGCTGCGTTCGCTGACCCAGGGTCGTGCAACGTACACGATGGAGTTCAAGCACTACGCTGAAGCACCGCGTAATGTGTCGGAAGCGATCATCAACGCCAAGTCGAAGTAATCGCGCGGCAAGTCATTCAACGATTAACTTTTTGAAAGAAGAGAAACATGGCTAAAGGTAAATTCGAACGGACCAAGCCGCACGTGAACGTCGGCACGATCGGTCACGTTGACCACGGCAAGACCACGCTGACGGCAGCGATCACGACGGTTCTGACGCAGAAGTTCGGCGGCGAAGCGAAGGCGTACGACCAGATCGACGCGGCGCCGGAAGAAAAGGCACGTGGCATCACGATCAACACGGCACACGTCGAGTACGAAACGGCTAACCGCCACTACGCACACGTCGACTGCCCGGGCCACGCTGACTATGTGAAGAACATGATCACGGGCGCAGCGCAGATGGACGGCGCAATCCTGGTGTGCTCGGCCGCTGACGGCCCGATGCCGCAAACGCGTGAGCACATCCTGCTGGCGCGTCAGGTTGGCGTGCCGTACATCATCGTGTTCCTGAACAAGTGCGACATGGTGGACGACGCCGAGCTGCTGGAGCTGGTCGAGATGGAAGTGCGCGAGCTTCTGTCGAAGTACGACTTTCCGGGCGACGACACGCCGATCATCAAGGGTTCGGCCAAGCTGGCGCTGGAAGGCGACAAGGGCGAGCTGGGCGAAGTGGCGATCATGAACCTGGCCGACGCGCTGGACACGTACATCCCGACGCCGGAGCGCGCAGTGGACGGCGCGTTCCTGATGCCGGTGGAAGACGTGTTCTCGATCTCGGGTCGTGGCACGGTGGTCACGGGTCGCGTTGAGCGCGGCGTCGTGAAGGTCGGCGAGGAAATCGAAATCGTCGGTATCAAGCCGACGGTGAAGACGACCTGCACGGGCGTGGAAATGTTCCGCAAGCTGCTCGACCAGGGTCAGGCAGGCGACAACGTCGGTATCCTGCTGCGTGGCACGAAGCGCGAAGACGTGGAGCGTGGCCAGGTGCTGGCCAAGCCGGGTTCGATCAACCCGCACACGCACTTCACGGCTGAAGTGTACGTGCTGAGCAAGGACGAAGGCGGCCGTCACACGCCGTTCTTCAACAACTACCGTCCGCAGTTCTACTTCCGTACGACGGACGTGACGGGCTCGATCGAGCTGCCGAAGGACAAGGAAATGGTCATGCCGGGCGACAACGTGTCGATCACGGTGAAGCTGATCAACCCGATCGCGATGGAAGAAGGTCTGCGCTTCGCTATCCGTGAAGGCGGCCGTACCGTCGGCGCAGGTGTCGTTGCCAAGATTCTCGAGTAAAATCGCGGATTGACGTTTTAGCAGTAAAGCTTTTGCAGTAAGTGGTGCCCGGAGCCGGGCGCCCGCTCCCGGCGGGCATCCGGCTCTACGCTCTTTTATCGTCTGGCGGTGCAATACCGCCTCGCTCTTTTCCAAGGAATTGTCATGCAGAACCAGAAAATCCGCATTCGCCTGAAGGCTTTCGACTATCGCCTGATCGATCAATCGGCTGCTGAGATCGTCGACACCGCGAAGCGGACTGGCGCAATCGTTCGTGGTCCGGTGCCGCTGCCGACCCGTATTCAACGCTTCGACATCCTGCGTTCGCCGCACGTCAACAAGACGTCGCGCGATCAGCTCGAAATCCGTACGCACCAACGCCTGATGGACATCGTCGATCCGACGGACAAGACCGTTGACGCACTGATGAAGCTGGACCTGCCGGCTGGCGTGGACGTCGAAATCAAGCTGCAATAAGGCCCTTGGGCCGCACCCGGCCCGCCGGGTAACGCTAAGTCTTTGATTGCTTGCGGAAAACGAAAAGCCTCGCTATAATGCAAGGCTTTTCGCGCATTGGCGCAAAAAAGTCGGTGTGCTGCAGCGTGAATTCACGCCCGAAACGGCACCGGCATTTTGTAAATTAGCCCCGACCAATCGCAGTCGGGAATGGAGAAAACGATGAGCCTTGGACTCGTAGGTCGCAAGGTTGGCATGACCCGTATCTTCACGGCAGAAGGGGATTCGATTCCCGTTACCGTGCTGGACGTGTCCGACAACCGCGTGACGCAGATCAAGACTGTTGAAACCGACGGCTACACGGCCGTGCAGGTTGCATTCGGTACGCGCCGTGCATCGCGTGTGACGAAGCCGTTGGCCGGTCATCTCGCCAAAGCCGGTGTTCAAGCCGGTGAAATCCTCAAAGAATTCCAGATCGATGCCGCTAAGGCTGCCGAGTTGTCGAACGGCGCCGTGGTCGGTCCTGACCTGTTCGAAGTGGGCCAGAAGGTCGACGTGCAAGGCGTGTCGATCGGTAAGGGCTACGCCGGTACCATCAAGCGTTACAACTTCGCATCCGGCCGTGCATCGCACGGTAACTCGCGCTCGCACAACGTGCCGGGTTCGATCGGTATGGCGCAGGATCCGGGTCGTGTTTTCCCGGGTAAGCGCATGACCGGTCATATGGGTGACGACACGGTAACGGTGCAAAACCTCGAAATCGCTCGTATCGACGCTGACCGCAACCTGTTGCTGGTCAAGGGCGCCGTTCCGGGTGCGAAGGGTGGCAAGGTATTCGTTACGCCGGCCGTGAAGACGCGTGCCGTGAAAGGAGCGAAATAATGGAACTTAAGCTCCTGAATGCCAATGGTCAGGAAGGTGCAGGCGTTAGCGCGTCGGACGTCGTGTTCGGCCGCGATTACAACGAAGCCCTGATTCACCAGGTCGTGGTGGCGTATCAAGCGAATGCCCGTAGCGGCAACCGCGCGCAGAAGGACCGTGAGCAAGTCAAGCACACGACCAAGAAGCCGTGGCGCCAGAAGGGTACGGGCCGCGCCCGTGCCGGTATGTCGTCGAGCCCGTTGTGGCGCGGCGGTGGCCGGATCTTCCCGAATTCGCCGGAAGAAAACTTTTCGCACAAGGTCAACAAGAAGATGCATCGCGCAGGTCTCTGCTCGATCTTCTCGCAGCTGGCCCGCGAAGGCCGTATCTCGGTGGTCGACGAGCTGACGCTCGAAGCGCCGAAGACGAAGCTGCTGGCCGAAAAATTCAAGGCGATGGGTCTCGACTCCGTGCTGGTGATTACCGACACGGTTGACGAAAACCTGTACCTCGCGTCGCGCAACCTCGCCCACGTGGCGGTTGTCGAGCCGCGTTACGCCGACCCGCTGTCGCTGATCTACTTCAAGAAGATCCTGATCACGAAGGCTGCGGTCGCCCAGATCGAGGAGTTGCTGTCATGAGCGAGATTCGCAAAAACGATCATCGTTTGATGCAGGTCCTGCTCGCGCCGGTGATCTCCGAAAAGGCGACGCTGGTGGCCGACAAGAACGAGCAAGTCGTGTTCGAAGTCGCGCCCGATGCCACGAAGCAGGAAGTGAAAGCTGCAGTCGAGCTGCTGTTCAAGGTGGAAGTCAATTCCGTCAACGTGCTGGTCTCGAAGGGCAAAGCCAAGCGCTTTGGCCGTTTCATGGGCAAGCGCAAAGACGTGAAGAAGGCGTACGTCTGCCTGAAGCCCGGCCAGGAAATCAACTTTGAAGCGGAGGCCAAGTAATCATGGCAATCGTTAAAGTTAAGCCGACTTCGCCGGGCCGCCGCGCGATGGTCAAGGTGGTCAACAAGGATCTGTACAAGGGCAAGCCGTTCGCACCGCTGCTCGACGCGCAATCCTCGACCGCCGGCCGTAACAACAATGGTCACATCACCACGCGTCATAAGGGTGGCGGCCATAAGCATCACTATCGTGTCGTCGACTTCCGTCGCACGAAGGATGGCATTCCGGCAAAGGTCGAACGTCTTGAGTACGATCCGAACCGTAGCGCGAACATCGCGCTGGTTCTGTACGCAGACGGCGAGCGCCGCTACATCATCGCTCCGAAGGGTGTCACCGTCGGCCAGCAACTGATGTCGGGTTCGGAAGCGCCGATCCGCGCAGGCAACACGCTGCCGATCCGTAACATTCCGGTCGGTACGACGATCCACTGCATCGAAATGCTGCCGGGCAAGGGCGCGCAAATGGCGCGTTCGGCTGGTACGTCGGCGATGCTGCTGGCTCGTGAAGGCATCTACGCACAGGTCCGCCTGCGCTCGGGTGAAATCCGCCGCGTTCACGTTGAGTGCCGCGCGACGATTGGTGAAGTTGGCAACGAAGAGCATAGCCTCCGTCAAATCGGTAAGGCTGGCGCGAACCGCTGGCGCGGTATCCGCCCGACGGTGCGCGGCGTTGCAATGAACCCGGTCGATCACCCGCACGGTGGTGGTGAAGGCAAGACGGCTGCAGGTCGCGATCCGGTGAGCCCGTGGGGCACGCCTGCTAAGGGTTATCGCACCCGCAGCAACAAGCGCACGACGAGCATGATCGTCCAGCGCCGTCACAAGCGTTAAGGAGTAGGCAATGGCACGTTCTGTAAAAAAAGGTCCGTTCTGCGACGCCCATTTGCTGAAGAAAGTTGAGGCGGCAGCAGCTTCGCGGGATAAGAAGCCGATCAAAACCTGGTCGCGTCGCTCGACGATCCTCCCGGATTTCATCGGTCTGACGATCGCCGTTCACAACGGCCGTCAACACGTTCCGGTGTACATCTCGGAAAACATGGTCGGCCACAAGCTTGGCGAGTTCGCACTGACCCGTACGTTCAAGGGTCATGCAGCCGACAAGAAGGCTAAGAAATAAGGGGCTCATGATGGAAGTGAAAGCAATTCATCGCGGTGCCCGCATCTCGGCGCAGAAAACGCGCCTTGTGGCTGACCAGATCCGCGGTTTGCCGGTCGACAAGGCGCTGAACGTTCTGACGTTCTCGCCGAAGAAGGCTGCGGGAATCGTGAAAAAGGTCGTGCTGTCGGCGATCGCGAATGCGGAGCATAACGAAGGCGCCGATATCGATGAGCTCAAGATCACGAGCATCTACATCGACAAGGCTGCGTCGCTCAAGCGTTTCACCGCGCGCGCTAAAGGCCGCGGTAACCGCATCGAGAAGCAATCCTGTCACATCACTGTGACGGTCGGGAATTAAGGGGTCATACGATGGGACAGAAAATTCATCCGACTGGCTTCCGTTTGGCCGTCAGCCGCAATTGGGCGTCGCGTTGGTACGCGAACAACAACAATTTCGCGGCGATGTTGCAGGAAGACATCGGTGTTCGTGAATACCTGAAGAAGAAGCTGAAGAACGCGTCCGTCGGCCGCGTGGTGATCGAGCGTCCTGCAAAGAACGCACGCATCACGATTTTCAGCTCGCGTCCGGGTGTCGTGATCGGTAAGAAGGGTGAAGACATTGAACTGCTGAAGTCCGAGCTGCAAAAGCGCATGGGCGTTCCGGTTCACGTCAACATCGAAGAAATTCGCAAGCCGGAAACCGACGCGCAACTGATCGCGGATTCGATCACGCAACAGCTCGAGCGCCGGATTATGTTCCGCCGCGCGATGAAGCGTGCGATGCAAAACGCGATGCGTCTGGGTGCCCAAGGCATCAAGATCATGAGCGCTGGCCGTCTGAACGGTATCGAAATCGCTCGTACGGAATGGTATCGCGAAGGTCGCGTGCCGCTTCATACGCTGCGTGCTGATATCGACTACGCAACTTCGGAAGCGAAGACGACGTACGGCATCATCGGCGTGAAGGTGTGGGTCTACAAGGGCGACACGCTCGGCCGCAACGACGCACCGGTGGTTGAAGAAGTCGCCGAAGAAAAGCGTCCGCGCCGCAACGCACGTCCGGGTGGCGATCGCCGTCCGCGTCGCGATGGTGAAGGTGGTGGCCCGGCAGGTGCACGCCGTGGCGCTCCTCGTCGTGCTGGCGGTGCCGGCGGCGACGGGAAGACTGGAGAATAACGATGCTGCAACCGAAACGCAGAAAGTATCGCAAAGAGCAGAAGGGTCGTAACACCGGTGTCGCTACCCGCGGTAACGCGGTGTCGTTCGGTGAGTTCGGCCTGAAGGCTATCGGTCGTGGTCGTCTGACCGCGCGCCAGATTGAAGCGGCACGTCGTGCAATGACGCGTCACATCAAGCGTGGTGGCCGCATCTGGATCCGCATCTTCCCGGACAAGCCGATCTCGCACAAGCCGGCTGAAGTACGTATGGGTAACGGTAAAGGTAACCCTGAGTACTACGTCGCAGAGATTCAACCGGGCAAGATGCTGTACGAAATGGACGGCGTAACCGAAGAGCTGGCACGCGAAGCGTTCCGTCTGGCTGCAGCTAAGCTGCCGCTGAAGACGACGTTTATCGTGCGTCAGCTCGGCGCCTAAGGAGCAAATGATGAAGGCTTCCGAACTTCACCAGAAAGATCAGGCCGCGCTCAACAAGGAGCTGTCGGACCTGTTGAAGGCGCAATTCGGCCTGCGCATGCAACTCGCGACCCAGCAGCTCACGAACACGAGCCAGCTGAAGAAGGTTCGTCGCGACATCGCACGTGTGCGGACCGTCCTGACTGAGAAGGCGAACCAGAAATGAACGATAGCGTAAAAACCTCGCTCAAGCGGACGCTGGTCGGCAAGGTCGTCAGCAACAAGATGGACAAGACGGTCACCGTGCTGGTTGAGCACCGCGTGAAGCACCCGATCTACGGCAAGTACGTTGTGCGCTCGAAGAAGTACCACGCGCACGACGACGCGAACACGTACAACGAGGGTGACCTCGTTGAAATCCAGGAAACTCGTCCGATTTCGAAGACGAAGGCTTGGGTTGTGGCTCGCCTGGTCGAGGCTGCTCGCGTCATCTGACGCCGCATAGCTGTAGACGTAGTTGAAATCGCAGTAGATTTCGCTTGCAAGACCGAGATTATTTGTTATAATCTCGGTCTTCCCTCTTTATGGGAGCCCCGTCGCGGGCGAAGTTGGTGGGGGAAGCGGTTCAGGCGCCAGTCTGTCCCGAAGGATTCACCGGATTGCGATGGCGGGTTTCGTTTGCCGTCGCTGCTGTTCTAACCCAAGCAGCCGATTGGCTGACGGGACCAAGACTGACCGGGTACGCCATGGTGGTGTGACCGGATTAAGTTGGGAAAGATAAACCATGATCCAGACCGAAACTCGGCTTGAAGTGGCCGACAACACGGGTGCGCGTGAAGTCATGTGCATCAAGGTGCTCGGCGGCTCGAAGCGTCGTTATGCCAGCATTGGCGACATCATCAAGGTGACCGTCAAAGAAGCAACGCCGCGCGGGCGCGTGAAGAAAGGCGAAATTTATAACGCCGTGGTGGTTCGCACCGCCAAGGGCGTGCGCCGTCAGGACGGCTCGCTGATCAAGTTCGACGGCAATGCTGCAGTGCTGTTGAATGCCAAGCTCGAACCTATTGGCACCCGTATTTTCGGGCCTGTCACGCGCGAGTTGCGTAGCGAACGATTCATGAAGATCGTTTCGTTGGCACCTGAAGTGCTGTAAGGAGTCGCGATGAACAAGATTCGCAAAGGTGACGAAGTTATCGTCATCACCGGCAAAGACAAAGGCAAGCGCGGCGTCGTGCTGTCCGTTGGCGAAGGCAAGGTCATTGTCGAGGGTATCAACCTCGTCAAGAAACACGTCAAGCCGAACCCGATGAAGGGTACGACGGGTGGTGTGGAAGCCAAGACGATGCCGCTGCAAATTTCGAACGTCGCATTGGTCGACGCGAATGGCAAGGCATCGCGTGTAGGCATCAAGGTCGAAGGGGACAAGAAAGTTCGTTTCCTTAAGACGACCGGTGCCGAGCTGAGCGCCTGACGCTGCGGAGTAAAAAAATGGCTCGTTTGCAAGAGTTTTACAAAGAAAAGGTTGTACCCGGCCTCATCGAGAAGTTCGGTTACAAGTCCGTGATGGAAGTGCCGCGCATCACCAAGATCACCCTGAACATGGGCCTTGGCGAAGCGGTTGCTGACAAGAAGATCATCGAGAACGCCGTCGGCGACCTGACGAAGATCGCAGGCCAAAAGCCGGTGATCACGAAGGCACGCAAGGCAATCGCTGGCTTCAAGATCCGTCAGGGCTACCCGATCGGTGCAATGGTCACGTTGCGCGGTCAGGCAATGTACGAATTCCTGGACCGTTTCGTGACGGTCGCGCTCCCCCGTGTGCGTGACTTCCGTGGCGTGTCGGGTCGTGCATTCGATGGTCGCGGCAACTACAACATCGGTGTGAAAGAGCAGATCATTTTCCCCGAAATCGACTACGACAAAATCGACGCACTGCGTGGGCTGAACATCAGCATCACGACGACTGCGAAGACCGACGACGAAGCAAAGGCTCTGCTCGCCAGCTTCAAGTTCCCGTTCAGAAACTGAGGTTACCGTGGCTAAACTGGCACTGATCGAACGTGAAAAGAAGCGTGCTCGCCTCGCTGCTAAGTACGCGCCTAAGCGTGCAGAGTTGAAGGCGATCATCGGCGATATGAGCAAGTCGGACGAAGAGCATTACGCAGCACGTCTGGAACTGCAACAACTGCCGCGCAACTCTAACCCGACCCGTAAGCGCAATCGTTGCGCGATTACCGGTCGCCCGCGTGGCACGTTCCGTAAATTCGGGCTGGCGCGTAACAAGATTCGCGAAATCGCGTTCCGCGGCGAGATCCCTGGCCTGACCAAGGCGAGCTGGTAATAGGAGAAACGTAAATGAGCATGAGTGATCCTATCGCCGATATGCTGACTCGCATCCGCAACGCGCAGATGGTCGAGAAGGTTTCGGTGACAATGCCCTCGTCGAAAGTCAAGGTTGCGATTGCGCAGGTCCTGAAGGACGAAGGCTATATCGATGATTTCGCAGTGAAGTCCGAAGGTGCGAAGTCTGAATTGAACATCGTGTTGAAGTACTACGCCGGCCGTCCGGTCATCGAGCGCATTGAACGCGTTTCGAAGCCTGGTCTGCGTGTGTACCGCGGCCGTAACGACATCCCCGTGGTCATGAATGGCCTCGGCGTGGCAATCGTGTCGACGCCCAAGGGCGTGATGACGGACCGCAAGGCGCGCGCAACGGGCGTTGGCGGCGAAGTCATCTGCTACGTCGCTTAAGGCCGAAAGGAGAGAAACATGTCTCGAGTAGGTAAGAGCCCGATCGCGCTGCAAGGCGCAGAAGTGGCCCTGAGCGATGATCGCATCACCGTCAAGGGCCCGCTGGGTACGATTACGCAGGCGGCAAACCGCCTCGTGAAAGTGGTGAACGACAACGGCATTCTGAAGATCGAGCCGGTTGACGAAAGCCGCGAAGCGAATGCGATGTCGGGCACGATGCGCGCACTGGTTGCGAACATGGTGAACGGCGTGACGAAGGGTTTCGAGCGCAAGCTGACGCTGGTTGGCGTCGGTTACCGCGCACAGGCGCAAGGCGACAAGCTGAATCTGTCGCTGGGTTTCTCGCACCCCGTGGTGCACCAGATGCCGGAAGGCGTGAAGGCTGAAACCCCGTCGCAAACCGAAATCGTGATCAAGGGGATCGACAAGCAGAAAGTTGGCCAGGTCGCTGCAGAAGTGCGCGGCTATCGTCCGCCGGAGCCCTACAAGGGCAAGGGCGTGCGCTATGCCAACGAGGTCGTGATCCTCAAAGAAACGAAGAAGAAGTAAGGGTGCGCAATCATGGATAAGACTCAATCTCGCCTGCGCCGCGCTCGTCAGACGCGTATCAAGATCGCTGAGCTGCAGGTCGCGCGTCTCGCCGTGCATCGCACGAACACGCACATCTATGCGCAAGTGTTCTCGCCGTGCGGCACCAAGGTGCTCGCCAGCGCGTCGACGCTCGAGGCCGAAGTGCGTGCGCAACTGGCTGATCAAACGGGCAAGGGCGGCAACGTCGCCGCTGCCACGCTGATTGGCAAGCGCATTGCAGAAAAGGCTAAGGCTGCCGGCATCGAATCCGTCGCCTTCGACCGTTCGGGTTTCCGTTACCACGGCCGCGTGAAAGCGCTGGCTGATGCGGCGCGCGAAGCCGGACTCAAGTTCTAAGGGAAGAATTCGTCATGGCAAAGATGCAAGCGAAAGTTCAGGCTGACGAACGCGACGACGGCCTGCGCGAAAAGATGATTTCGGTCAACCGCGTGACCAAGGTCGTGAAGGGTGGCCGCATTCTCGGCTTCGCCGCACTGACCGTGGTTGGCGACGGTGATGGCCGCGTCGGTATGGGCAAGGGCAAGGCGAAGGAAGTGCCGGTCGCTGTCCAGAAGGCGATGGAACAAGCCCGCCGCAACATGTTCAAGGTGCCGCTTAAGAACGGTACCCTGCAACACGAAGTGCACGGCAAGCACGGCGCATCGATGGTCCTCCTCGCTCCGGCGAAGGACGGTACCGGTGTGATCGCCGGCGGCCCGATGCGCGCAGTGTTCGACGTGATGGGCGTGCAGAACGTTGTGGCCAAGAGCCACGGCTCGACGAACCCGTACAACCTCGTTCGTGCAACGCTCGACGGTCTGCGCAAGCAGTCCACGCCGGGCGACATCGCGGCGAAGCGCGGCAAGTCCGTCGAAGATATTCTGGGCTAAGGTGGACACCATGTCTGAAAAAACTGTCAAGGTCCAGCTCGTCAAGAGCCTGATCGGCACCCGTGAAACGCACCGTGCAACGGTGCGTGGCCTCGGTCTGCGCCGACTCAACTCGGTCAGCGAGTTGCAGGACACGCCGGCCGTGCGCGGCATGATCAACAAGGTTTCGTACCTCGTTAAGGTCATCAGCTAAGCGGCTGACCAGGACTCAAGGAGTTGATAATGGAATTGAATGATCTGAAGCCGGCTGAAGGCGCGAAGCACGCAAAGCGTCGCGTTGGTCGCGGTATCGGCTCTGGCCTCGGCAAGACCGCTGGCCGTGGTCACAAGGGTCAGAAGTCGCGTTCGGGCGGCTTTCACAAGGTTGGCTTCGAAGGCGGTCAAATGCCGCTGCAACGTCGCCTGCCGAAGCGTGGCTTCACCTCGCTGACGAAGGAATTCGTCGGTGAAGTGCGTCTCTCGGATCTGGAAAAGCTGCCGGTCGACGAAATCGATCTGCTGGCTCTGAAGCAAGCCGGCCTGGTCGGCGAGCTGATCAAGAGCGCCAAGATCATCGCGACGGGCGAGCTGAAGCGCAAGATCGTTGTGAAGGGTCTGGGTGCGACGAAGGGTGCGCGCGCTGCTATCGAGGCAGCCGGCGGCTCTTTTGCCGAGTAACGCGCAAGTTATTTTGCCGTCACTAGCATTTGCATCGGAGAAGGTACTTGGCTAACAGCCCGAGTCTCGCAAAACCCGGTCGCAGCGCGGCGAAGTTTGGCGATCTGCGTCGGCGAGCAGTGTTTCTGCTGCTGGCGCTGATCGTCTACCGTGTCGGCGCGCACATTCCGGTGCCGGGTATCGACCCGGACCAGCTGGCGAAGTTGTTCCAGAGCCAGTCGGGCGGCATCCTTGGCATGTTCAACATGTTCTCGGGTGGCGCGCTTTCGCGGTTCACGATTTTCGCGCTTGGGATCATGCCGTATATCTCGGCGTCGATCATCATGCAGTTGTTGGCAATTGTCTCGCCGCAACTCGAAGCGTTGAAGAAGGAAGGGCAGGCGGGGCAACGAAAGATCACGCAGTACACGCGTATCTTCACGGTCTTGCTGGCAACGTTCCAGGCTTTCGGCATTGCCGTAGCTTTGGAAAATCAGCCGGCTCTGGTGATCGATCCGGGAATGGTGTTTCGGTTGACGACGGTCGTGACGCTGGTGACGGGCACGATGTTCCTGATGTGGCTGGGTGAGCAGATCACGGAGCGCGGGCTTGGCAACGGTATCTCGATCATCATTTTCGGCGGTATTGCAGCGGGTTTCCCGAATGCAATCGGTGGTCTTTTCGAACTGGTGCGAACCGGCTCGATGAGTATCATCTCGGCGATTATTGTCGTCGCGCTGATCGCCGCAGTGACGTACCTGGTGGTGTTCATCGAACGTGGCCAGCGCAAGATCCTTGTGAACTACGCGAAGCGGCAAGTCGGTAACAAGATTTACGGCGGTCAATCTTCGCATTTGCCGCTGAAGTTGAACATGTCGGGCGTGATTCCGCCGATCTTCGCATCGTCGATCATTCTCTTCCCGGCAACCATCCTGAACTGGTTCAGTTCGGGGTCGCGCACCAGTTGGTTCGCAGACACGCTGCACAACGTGGCCGAGGCCATTAAGCCCGGTCAGCCCGTGTACGTGTTGCTGTACGCGTTGGCGATCGTTTTCTTCTGCTTTTTCTACACCGCGCTGGTGTTCAACAGCAGAGAGACGGCCGACAACCTGAAAAAGAGTGGCGCTTTCGTTCCTGGCATCCGCCCGGGCGATCAAACGGCGCGATATATCGACCGCATCCTCACGCGTCTGACGCTGGCCGGTGCGATCTACATCGTGTTTGTTTGCCTGCTGCCCGAGTTTCTGGTGCTGCGCTGGAACGTGCCGTTTTATTTTGGTGGAACGTCGCTGCTGATCATTGTCGTCGTCACAATGGATTTCATGGCGCAGGTGCAGTCGTACGTTATGTCGCAACAGTATGAATCGCTGCTGAAGAAGGCTAATTTCAAAGGCGGCGGCGTCCCGATGCGTTGAAAGGACTTATGGCCAAAGACGATGTTATCCAGATGCAGGGTGAAGTCATCGAAAACCTGCCTAATGCTACCTTCAGGGTGAAGCTGGAAAACGGCCATGTCGTATTGGGACACATATCCGGCAAGATGCGGATGCACTACATCCGAATCCTGCCGGGCGACAAGGTGACGGTTGAATTGACGCCTTACGATCTCTCGCGTGCGCGGATCGTGTTCCGGGCGAAGTGATTTGAAAAAAGGGTAATATCATGAAAGTGATGGCATCGGTTAAGCGCATTTGCCGCAATTGCAAGATCATCAAGCGCAAAGGCGTTGTGCGCGTGATTTGCAGCTCTGATCCGCGCCACAAACAGCGTCAAGGCTGAACGCCGCGCTTTTGCTTGCGCTTTTTGTTTGAGGAAAAACAATGGCTCGTATCGCAGGGGTTAACATCCCGAATCACCAGCATACTGAAATCGGCCTGACGGCTATTTACGGTATCGGCCGCACGCGCTCGCGCGACATTTGCGTCGCTGCTGGTGTGGCATTTTCGAAGAAGGTCAAAGACCTGAACGACGCAGACCTCGAAAAGCTGCGTGAAGAAGTCGGCAAGTTCATCGTTGAAGGCGATCTGCGCCGTGAAACGACGATGAACATCAAGCGCCTGATGGATCTCGGCTGCTACCGTGGCGTTCGGCATCGTAAGGGCTTGCCCCTGCGCGGCCAACGTACGCGTACGAATGCCCGTACGCGCAAGGGTCCGCGTCGTGCAGCGCAATCGCTGAAGAAGTAAGCGGAACTGACAGTTACAGGAAAACGTAATGGCTAAGGCTTCGAACAACTCCGCGGCGCAACGCGTTCGCAAGAAGGTCAAGAAGAACGTCGCCGAGGGCGTGGTTCACGTTCACGCGTCGTTCAACAACACCATCATCACGATCACCGATCGTCAAGGCAATGCACTTGCCTGGGCAACGTCGGGTGGTCAGGGCTTCAAGGGTTCGCGTAAATCGACCCCGTTTGCAGCTCAGGTGGCGGCCGAATCGGCTGGCCGCGTGGCGATGGAATACGGCGTGAAGAACCTCGAAGTGCGGATCAAGGGCCCCGGTCCTGGCCGTGAATCGGCGGTGCGCGCGTTGCATGGTCTTGGCATCAAGATCACGGCAATCTCCGACGTGACCCCGGTCCCGCACAACGGCTGCCGTCCGCCGAAGCGTCGTCGTATCTAAGACGCTGTTTTCGCTAGCGCCTGTTGCCGCTGGTTCAAGTGACCGGCGAAACAGGCTGCTTGCGCTATTGAATTGACTAAGCCCACCGTTCGACCCAAAGGGTTCGGACTAGCGCGAGTGCGAGCATTCGCGTGATCAATCAACGAAGGAATCAACGTGGCACGTTATATCGGCCCTAAGGCCAAGCTGTCCCGCCGTGAAGGCACTGACCTCTTCCTGAAGAGCGCCCGTCGTTCGCTCGCTGACAAGTGCAAGCTTGACAGCAAGCCCGGCCAGCATGGCCGCACCTCGGGTGCGCGTACGTCCGACTACGGCACGCAGCTGCGCGAAAAGCAAAAAGTGAAGCGCATCTACGGTGTTCTGGAGCGTCAATTCCGCCGTTACTTCGCCGAAGCCGACCGTCTGAAGGGCAACACGGGTGAAAACCTGCTGCAATTGCTCGAGTCGCGTCTGGATAACGTCGTGTACCGCATGGGCTTCGGTTCGACGCGTGCTGAAGCGCGTCAGCTGGTGAGCCACAAGGCGATCACGGTGAACGGCGTCGTGTCGAACATCCCGTCGATGCAAGTGAAGGCAGGCGACGTCGTCGCAGTGCGCGAACAGAAGAAGAAGCAAGCGCGTATTCTCGAAGCGCTGTCGCTGGCTGAGCAAGGCGGCATGCCGAGCTGGGTCGCCGTGGATTCGAAGAAGTTCGAAGGCACGTTCAAGTCCAAGCCGGAACGCAGCGACATCGCTGGCGATATCAACGAAAGCCTGATCGTCGAATTGTATTCGCGGTAATCGGATTAACGGCCGGGGCACCTCGTTGCGTTGCGCAAGGGGGCGTCTCGGCTGTTTATTTTCAGGTTGTTACCGGTCAGCCTTATCGGTGTAACGAGCCGAGGGTATTGAAAAGGAAAACCTATGCAAACCAGTTTGTTGAAGCCCAAGATCATCGCAGTTGAATCGCTGGGCGAAAGCCACGCGAAAGTGGTCATGGAACCGTTTGAACGCGGTTACGGCCACACCTTGGGTAACGCGCTTCGGCGCGTGCTGCTGTCGTCCATGATCGGCTATGCGCCGACCGAAGTGACGATCGCAGGCGTCGTACATGAATATTCGACGCTCGACGGTGTGCAAGAGGACGTGGTCAACCTGTTGTTGAACCTGAAGGGCGTGGTGTTCAAGCTGCATAACCGTGACGAAGTGACGGTTACGCTGCGCAAGGAAGGCGAAGGCGTTGTGACCGCTGGCGACATCGAGCTGGCGCACGACTGCGAAGTGATCAACCCTGACCACGTGATCGCGCATCTGTCGAAGGGCGGCAAGCTCGACGTTCAGATCAAGGTCGAAAAGGGCCGCGGCTACGTGCCGGGCAATGTGCGTCGTTATGGCGAGGAGTCGGCCAAGATTATCGGCCGTATCGTGCTGGACGCGTCGTTCTCGCCGGTTCGCCGCGTGAGCTACGCCGTTGAAAGCGCTCGCGTCGAACAGCGTACCGACCTCGACAAGCTCGTGATGAACATCGAAACGAACGGTGTGATTTCGCCGGAAGAAGCGATCCGTCAATCGGCGCGCATTCTGGTCGATCAGCTGTCGGTGTTCGCTGCACTGGAAGGCACCGAAGCAACGGCTGAAGCGCCGTCGCGCGCACCGCAGATCGATCCGATCCTGCTGCGTCCGGTCGATGATCTCGAACTCACGGTTCGTTCCGCGAACTGCCTGAAGGCCGAGAACATCTACTACATCGGCGATCTGATCCAGCGCACGGAAAACGAGTTGCTCAAGACGCCGAACCTGGGCCGCAAGTCGTTGAACGAAATCAAGGAAGTCTTGGCGTCGCGTGGTTTGACGCTCGGCATGAAGCTGGAAAACTGGCCGCCCGCAGGGCTGGACAAGTAACTCGGCAGTCATCCGGGGCAGAGCCCGCCGCTGTACTGGCAAAGACGCGGATTTTCCTTTAAAATCCGCGTCTTGTCTTTTTTCACTACCGGCCCGTGCACTCGCTACTTTGGTAGATCGAGCGCGATAGAAGAGCTGGATCAAAACTTTGAATCGAAGGAATTAACATGCGTCACCGTCATGGTCTGCGGAAACTGAACCGCACGAGCAGCCACCGTCTGGCAATGCTCCGTAACATGTCCAACTCGCTGATCGAGCACGAAGTCATCAAGACCACGCTGCCGAAGGCGAAAGAACTCCGTAAAGTCGTCGAGCCGCTGATCACGCTCGGCAAGAAGCCGTCGCTGGCAAACCGTCGTCTGGCGTTCAACCGCCTGCGCGATCGTGACTCGGTCACGAAGCTGTTTGAAGTCCTCGGCCCGCGTTACGCTACCCGTCCGGGCGGCTACCTGCGCGTGCTGAAGTTTGGCTTCCGCGTCGGCGACAACGCACCGATGGCTCTGGTCGAACTGCTCGATCGTCCGGAAGTTGAAGAAGTCGAAGTGCAAGAAGCTGAATAAGCTTTGAAGCGCTGATAGCACAGAAGAAAGCCAGGCTCACAGCCTGGCTTTTTTGTTTATGGCGGCAGGCGTAGTAGGCGCGCTGGCACAGGCGGCGAAACGCCGCATCCTCGCGTCCACGCGGTCGGGCAGCCAGCGGCGGTCCAAGACCAGGTGATACGATATTGACACGCAAATTGTGCCTGGCTGGAGCTTGCTGTGAACGTGAATGTGACTCTCCTTCTCACGACGGTGCCCGACGCGGCCGCTGCACAGAAGCTGGCCGCGGACGCATTGGCCGCACGCCTGTGTGCATGCGTTACGCAGCTCGGCCCGGTGCAGTCCAATTACCATTGGCAGGGTCAGCTAGAAACGGCGCAAGAAATCCAGCTGCTGTTCAAGACCAGCGCCGCCCGCGTGCTCGAGCTCGAGCAGTACCTACAGGCGAACCATCCCTACGACACGCCGGAAATCCTGTCATGGCAAGCTGCCGCATCGGCCGCCTATGGCCAGTGGATCATTTCTGAAACCCAACGTCCCCTACATGTTTAACGGTCTCAACCGACGCGCGCGTCACGCGTTGCGTGCCGCATTCCTCGTTTCCGCGTGCCTGATTCTCGCGCAGTTCGGCACGCTTGCCCGCGCTTCGGACGACTTCCTCGATCCTGCCGTCGCCTTCAAATTCAGCGCGACCGAGAAGCCCGGCGAGGTCGACGTGACCTACAAGATCGCGGACGGCTACTACATGTACCGCGAGCGCTTCGCATTTGCGGCCCGCAACGGAAACGCGACGATCGGCGAACCGCAGTTGCCGGCGGGTCATATCAAATTCGATCAGACGTTCAACAAGAACGTTGAGACGTATCGCAACGAACTGACGATCCGGATTCCCGTGAAGCAGGCCGCAGGTGGGTTCGATCTGGCGGTCACATCGCAAGGCTGCGCGGACGCCGGCATCTGTTATCCGCCGATGGAGCGCGTCTACCACGTCAGCGGCGCGGCGCTGCTGCCGGCCGGCAGCGCGGCTGCGCCGCAATCCGCGGCAAACGACGCGCCTTGGTACGAGCGCGCCACCAGCGCCGACTACGCGCAATCGCTGCTGCAAGGCGGAGGCTTCCTCGCGATCATTGGGCTTTACTTCGTTGCGGGCATCGTGCTGAGCCTGCTGCCGTGTTCCTATCCGATGATTCCGATCCTGTCGGCGATCATCATCGGTGAAGGCGCGCGGGTCACGCGGGCGCGCGGCTTCGCGCTGTCGCTGGCCTATGTCATCGGGATGGCGCTCGTCTACACCGCGCTCGGCATTGCCGCCGCGCTGGTCGGGCAGAGTCTTGGCGCCTGGCTGCAGAATCCGTGGGTGTTGGGCGCGTTCGGCGTGCTGCTGACTATTTTCGCACTCACGCTGATCGCCGGGTTTGACATCGCGTTGCCGCAGCGCTGGCAGGAAGGCGCGTCGCACGCGTCGGCGGGACGTTCGGGCGGCAAGTTCGCAGCCGTCGCCGGAATGGGCGCGCTGTCGGCACTGGTGGTCGGCGCCTGCATGACTGCGCCGCTTTTCGCGGTGCTGGCCTTCATCGCGCATACGGGGAGCGCGGTGCTCGGCGGCGCGGCGCTGTTCGCAATGGGGCTGGGGCTTGGCGTGCCCCTGATGATTGTCGGTCTCGGCGCCGGGACTTTGCTGCCGCGCGCCGGCGCATGGATGGACGACATCAAGGTGCTGTTCGGCGTCGTGCTGCTCGCCGCGGCGCTGTGGATCGTGTGGCCCGTGCTTGGAGCAACCGCCACCATGTTGCTCAGCGCACTCTGGTTGCTGATCGCCGCCGCATGCTTGGGCCTTTTTTCCGCGTCTGGCGCGCAGGCGTCGATATGGCGGCGGCTTGGACGCGGCATCGGCGCGGCCCTCGCTGTTTGGGCGGCCGTGCTGCTGGTCGGACTTGCTGCGGGTTCGTCCGATCCATTGCGTCCGCTCGCCGTGCTGGCGTCGCGGTCGGCGGCGCCGGCCGCGACGTCTGTGGCCGGCGCGCCGCAAACCGCGTCGCACGACGATCTGGCGTTCCAGGCGGTGCGTTCATCGGCGGAACTGGACGGCGCCGTCAAAGCGGCGGCACAGCCCGCCATGCTCGATTTTTACGCGGACTGGTGCGTGAGCTGCAAAGAGATGGAGAAATTCACCTTCAGCGATCCGCGCGTCCAGGCGAAGTTAAAGCAGATGAATCTGCTGCGCGCCGACGTCACCGCGAATAACGGCGACGATCAGGCTCTGCTCAAGCGATTCGGCCTTTTCGGCCCGCCGGGGATTATCTTCTTCGACCGCGGCGGCAAAGAGGTGCTGCGCGTCGTCGGTTACGAATCGGCTGACAAATTCCTGCGTTCGCTCGAGCGGGCGAGTGCGCCGCAGACCTGATCGCACGCAAATCACACGACGATGTGCAACGCGCGGGGCTTACGCCCGGTGAGCGCACAAAAAAAACGGAGGCGCGACTCAAAGTCCGCCTCCGTTTTCCATTTCTAGCGAGTTCTTCGCTACACCCGCTAACCTAAAACCCAACCCAACTCACTTCTGCGACCGCAGAATCCGCGCCGCATCCAGCGCGAAATACGTCAGAACGCCGTCCGCGCCCGCACGCTTGAACGCGAGCAGCGATTCCATCATCGCCTTGTCGTGATCGAGCCAGCCGTTCTGGGCCGCCGCTTTCAGCATCGCGTACTCGCCGCTGACCTGATAGACGTAGGTCGGGAACTGGAACTCGTCCTTCACGCGACGCACGATGTCGAGATACGGCATGCCCGGCTTGACCATCACCATATCGGCGCCTTCGTTGATGTCCGCCTGGACTTCGCGCAGCGCTTCGTTCGAATTCGCCGGGTCCATCTGGTACGTCATCTTGTTGCTTTTGCCGAGGTTCGTGGCCGAGCCCACGGCGTCGCGGAACGGGCCGTAGAACGCGGACGCGAACTTGGCCGCGTAAGCCATGATCCGCGTATGCACATGGTCCTCGCTTTCCAGCATTTCGCGGATGGCGCCAATGCGGCCGTCCATCATGTCAGAGGGCGCAACGATATCGACGCCCGCCTCGGCCTGCGCGCGCGCCTGCTCGATCAGGATTTCGACGGTTTCGTCGTTGATCACGTAACCCGTCTCGTCGAGCACGCCGTCCTGGCCGTGGCTCGTGTACGGGTCGAGCGCGACGTCGGTGAGCACGCCGAGCTCAGGGAAGTGCTTCTTGAGTTCGCGAACCGCGCGCGGAATCAGCCCCGCGGGGTTCGCCGCCTCGCGGCCATCGGGCGTTTTCAGCGACGGCTCGATCGCCGGAAACAGCGACAGCACGGGCACGCCCAGCTCGACGCATTGCTCGGCGACTTTCATCAGCAGGTCGACGGAAACGCGATCGACGCCGGGCATCGACGGCACCGCTTGGCGAATATTAGTGCCCTCGACCACGAACACGGGATAGATCAGGTCGTTGGTGGTGAGAATGTTTTCGCGCATCAGACGGCGCGAAAAGTCGTCGCGGCGCATGCGGCGCGGGCGATAGTGCGGGTAGAAGCTCATGTGGGATAGAAAACGTGAGTGTCTTGAGTGGGGCGGTGACACGAGCGGCACCAACTGCAGGCGGCCACTCGCGGAAACTTTTCAAGACAATGGTATATCATACCGATCGAGCAAGGCGCCTGGCGCTGACCTCCCCGCTTCTCCTCCCTGAGCGGGTGCCTGTCGTTTTTCGATTAGGCTGTTTGACCCGCCGTTAATGCGGCGGGTTTTTTTATGCGCCGACGAAAACGGCGCTTTCCCTGATTCGAAAACCCGGACTCGGCTTACTGCGCGGCGTCCGTTTCGCCTTTGGCGCCGGGGATCAGCCAGCTTTCGACCAATTCATGCGCCTCGTCGATACCGACACGCTTGAGCGCCGAAAAAAGCTGCGCCGTCAGTTCGCCCTGGTAGCCCGCGGCACGATACTCGGCGAAACCCTTCTGCGTTGTGCGCAACGCATTCACACTTTCCTGGCGCGTCAATTTGTCGCATTTGGTCAGGAGTGCGTGAATCGGCTTGCCGGTCGGCGCGAACCACTCGATCATTCGCCGGTCCAGATCGGTCAACGGACGGCGGGAATCCATCATCAGAATCATGCCGCGCAATTGCGAGCGCGACTGCAGGTACGTGGAAAGCAGCGCCTCCCAGTGAGCCTTCGCCGCGCCGGGCACTTCGGCGTAGCCGTAGCCCGGCAGGTCGACCAGATGGGCGACCGGTTCGTCCTCGCGTCCGACCGAAAAGTAATTGATGTGCTGCGTGCGCCCCGGCGTTTTACTCGCGAATGCCAGCCGCTTCTGATTGCACAGAATGTTGATAGCCGTCGATTTGCCCGCGTTCGAGCGCCCCGCGAAAGCGATCTCGGGCTGGGCGGTGGCAGGCAGATCGCGCAGGTGATTGACGGTCGTGAAGAAGCGCGATTGGTGGAGCAGGAAGGACATGAGCAGGCCAGAATTCGAGACGCCGGGGAACCCGGAGTGGGGACGGGTCAAGCCCGACTGGCGTCTTAGCGATTAGCGAGTTATTGTACAATACGATGGTTTACTGAAAACCTGAGGGGGCCAGCCCGCGTGCCTCGGCGGCTCCTGGCGGTCACTTGGGTCGCCGTCGTATTGTGCAAAACCTCTAAAATCCCACAAGACGAGACAGGGTGTGCGAATGAATCGACTGTGCAAGGCTCTGATGGTGTTTCAGGTAGCGGCAGGTCTTTCAGGTTTGGCAATTCAGGCACGAGCAGCAGATCCGGCAAAGCCGGACATCAACCGGGGGCAGGCAATCGCGGTGCAGGTTTGCGCGTCGTGTCACGGCGCAGACGGTAATAGCGCCGGCGGTGCCTATCCGAAGCTCGCGGGTCAGCATCCCGACTATCTCGTCAAACAACTCAAGGATTTCAAGCTGCAGCCCGGCGCCAAGCAGCCCGTGCGCAACAATGCGATCATGACGGGCATGGCGTCAGCGCTGTCGGATCAGGACATGGTCAACGTCGCTGCCTATTTCGCGACGCAGGCTCCGAAGCCCGGCTATGCGCACAACAAGAACACCGTGCCGCTCGGGCAGAAGATCTATCGTGGCGGTATTGCCGACAAGGGCGTGCCGGCATGTGCAAGCTGTCACGGGCCCACGGGTCAAGGTATTCCGTCGCAATATCCGCGTTTGTCAGGACAATGGGCGGAGTACACGGTGGCGCAGTTGAACGCGTTCACGCAAGGTCCGGGCGCGCGCAATAACAACGAGGCGATGCATGCTGTCGCAACGCGTCTGTCGGACAGCGAGATAAAGGCTGTTGCCGATTACATCGCGGGCCTGCACTAAGAGGTTCGCGCGCAAGTGCAACCGGCCCGTCGAGGCCGGTGAAAAACAAGAAAAGGGTGGGGGCGTCGTATCTACGATCGCCCTTCACCCTTTTTTGCTGTTCAGTCGGAGTATGAATGAGCGTCACCACGTCGGGTTTGCAGTCGAAGTCGGGCAATCGCGTCTTGCGCAGCGTCATCGAAGTATTGAGTTCGATGCGTTTTGCCATTGCGCTGCTTGTGATTCTGTCGATCGCCAGCATCATCGGCACCGTTCTCACGCAGGACGATCCCTACCCCAACTACGTCAATCAGTTCGGTCCTTTCTGGGCCGACATCTTCCGCTCGCTGAGCCTCTACACGGTCTACAGCTCGTGGTGGTTCATGCTGATTCTCGGCTTTCTGATGGTGTCGGTGTCGCTGTGCGTGATCCGCAACGCGCCGAAAATGATCGCCGACACGAAGAGCTGGAAAGACAAGGTCCGCGAAGCCAGCCTGCGCGCGTTCCATCACAAGGGCGAATTCGCGGTGCACGGCACGCGGGCGCAGACCGCGGCGGTGCTCGGGAAACTATCGGCGAAACTCGGCTATAAGTTCGTCACGCGGGAGTCCGAGGGCGCGACGCTGATCGCGGCCAAACGTGGCGCGTTGACCAAGCTCGGCTACATTTCCGCGCACATTGCAATCGTGGTGATCTGCCTGGGTGGCCTGCTCGACAGCAATCTGCCGATCAAGCTGCAAATGTGGCTCTTCGACAAGTCGCCGATCCGCGCGAACACGGTCATCAACGACATTCCTCCGGAACACCGTCTGTCGCAATCCAATCCGACGTTCCGCGGTTACGCGTGGGTGCCGGAAGGGCAGCACGTGTCGACGGCGATCCTGAACCAGCCGGACGGCTCGCTGATTCAGGACTTGCCGTTCTCGATCGAGCTGCAAAAGTTCATCGTCGACTATTACTCGACGGGCATGCCCAAGCTGTTCGCGAGCGACATCGTCGTGGTCGATCACAAGACCGGCGCCCGCGTGCCGGCGCGCATCGAGGTGAACAAGCCGTTCGAGTACGACGGCGTGTCGATCTATCAATCGAGCTTCCAGGACGGCGGCTCGCAAATGCAGATGACCGCGTTTCCGATGACCGGCGCAAGCGCGGCAACCGCGCCGTTCGGCGGCGCGATCGGCGGCAATGCGCCGTTGAGTTCCGCGACGCCGCTTGCAGACGGCCAGACGGTCGAGTTCACCGATTTCCGTGCGATCAACGTCGAAAACATTTCGAACGCCAACGGCCAGACGGATGCCCGCGGCGTCGCCGCGCACCGCTCGCTGAAGGAAGCGTTCGACGAGCGCCTCGGCTCCGGCGCGAAGACTTCGAAGCCGCTCGAGCTGCACAACGTCGGTCCTTCGGTGCAGTACAAGGTGCGCGACAAGGACGGCCAGGCGCGCGAGTACAACAACTACATGCTGCCGGTCACGGTGGGCGGCGAGCGGTTCTTCCTCGCCGGCATGCGCCTGAATCCGGACGATCCGTTCCGCTACCTGCGCATTCCCGCGGACAGCGGCGGCACCGTCAAGGAGTGGATGAACCTGCGCGCCACGCTGGAAAATCCGGGGGCGCGCGCGCAAGCCGCTCGCCGCTTCGCGCAGCGTTCGGTGCCCGAAGCGAACACCGAATTGCAGCAGCACCTGGAAGAAAGCGCGCTGCGCGTGCTGACCCTTTTTGCCGGCGCAGACACAAGCGTCAAGATGCCGAACGGCCAGCCGGTGGGCGGCTTCCAGGCGATCGCCGGATTCATCGACCATTCGGTGCCGAAGGGCGAGCAGGAAAAGGCCGCGGGTTTGCTGCTGCGTATGCTGGAAGGCTCGATGTGGGACCTGTGGCAACTGTCGCGCCAGCAACTCGGCGAGCCGCAGGCAGACGCGAACGCGGACGCGAGC
The DNA here is from genome assembly GCF_041355255.1 of Paraburkholderia sp. RCC_158. Lineage (NCBI taxonomy): Bacteria > Pseudomonadati > Pseudomonadota > Betaproteobacteria > Burkholderiales > Burkholderiaceae > Paraburkholderia > Paraburkholderia sp. RCC_158. Next base: position 42,952 of record NZ_JBFUPM010000017.1, read on the forward strand.
CGCTTCGTCCAAAGCTCGATCAACGCGCTATCAGACAGCTTTTTGTATGGATCGCCGGTCTACTTGCAGCTCGATTCCTTCAAGCAGGTGCAAGCCTCGGTATTTCAGCTGACGCGCGCGCCCGGCAAAAAAGTCGTGTATCTTGGCAGCCTGCTCCTCGTATTGGGCATCTTCTCGATGTTCTACGTCCGCGAACGGCGCCTCTGGTTCTGGCTCAAAGATAGTGAGCAGGGCACGCATGTCGTGATGGCAATGTCGAGCGCCCGTAAGACGCTCGACTTCGAGAAAGAATTTGCTCAGACGCGCGACGCGGTCGGCGCCGCGCTGGGCGCGAAACCCGCTGATCCAGCATCCGGCAACGCGGGCGCGCAGTCCGCAAGCTCACAAGATTCAACCCGGTAATACCATGGACTTGACTCAGGTTTCCTCATCCTCTCCTTCCTCCTCCCGGCCTGCCAGGGCGGCCGCGGAGGAAGCGCTCAACGCGGCTCAATACGACGAGCGGCCGTTTCTGAAGCGGCTCGGCATTGTCGACTGGCTGTTCGCCCTCGCGATGGTCGCGGGCGCCGGGTTCGCGCTGACGCGCTATCACCCGTTCATGAATTACTACGACAAACTGGTGCTGGTGTGCTCGGTGCCGGTGTTCGTCGTGCTCGGCTGGCGCTGGAAACCGGTGCGTCCGCTGATGGCGGGAATCGCGGCGCTGTCGCTGCTGGCCATCCAGATTTATCACGGCGATCTGAGCCGCGCCGACAACGCGTTCTTCCTGAAATACTTCCTGTCGAGCCAGTCCGCGATTCTGTGGATGAGCGCGCTCTTCGTCTTCGCGACCGTGTTCTACTGGATCGGTTTGCTGTCCCGTTCGCCGACGGGCGGCGCGATCGGCTCGCGCATGGCGTGGGTTGCGGTGCTGATGGGTTTTGTCGGCCTGATGGTGCGCTGGTACGAGTCGTATCTGATCGGCGCGGACGTCGGCCATATCCCTATCTCGAACCTGTACGAAGTGTTCGTGCTGTTCAGCCTGATCACCGCGCTCTTCTATTTGTACTACGAGCAGCACTACAACACGCGCGCGCTCGGCGCCTTCGTTCTGCTGGTGATCAGCGCCGCCGTCGGCTTCCTGATGTGGTACTCGGTTGCCCGCGACGCGCAGCAGATCCAGCCGCTCGTTCCGGCTCTGCAAAGCTGGTGGATGAAGATCCACGTGCCGGCGAACTTCATCGGCTACGGCAGTTTTGCGTTGTCGGCGATGGTGGCGGTCGCGTATCTAGCCAAGGAGCGCGGCGTGCTGGCCGATCGTCTGCCGGCGCTCGAAGTGCTCGACGACGTCATGTACAAGTCGATCGCCGTCGGTTTCGCGTTCTTCACGATCGCGACGATTCTCGGCGCGCTGTGGGCGGCCGAAGCGTGGGGCGGTTACTGGAGTTGGGACCCGAAGGAAACGTGGGCGCTGATCGTCTGGCTGAATTACGCGGCCTGGCTGCATATGCGTCTGATGAAGGGGCTGCGCGGCGCGGTTGCCGCATGGTGGGCGCTGACCGGCCTGCTGGTCACGACGTTTGCGTTCCTCGGCGTGAATATGTTTCTGTCGGGGCTGCATAGTTACGGCAAGCTGTAATATCCGCCGTTCTCGACCGACAAAGAACCGCCGCGTGTTTCACACCGGCGGTTTTTTTATGGCTGGCGGAATATTTGCGCATCGAATGTGTTCGTATTGAAGAGCGCGCATGGATAGCCCGACGAGCGATCATCACCTGGCCCCGTTAGATGTTTCAACGCAAGGGCCGCAAGGAGCAGCACGATGTGGATCAAGCGAAGCGACAGGATTCAACTCACCGGCGACGATATCGCTCGCAGCGAAATCACGCCGCAGCACATTTTCGAAAACCGGCGGCGCGTGCTGCAGGCGGCCGGCGCGTTGGCGCTCGGCGGTCTGATCGGCGTGAACGGCGAAGCGCTGGCTGCGTACACGTCGACCGATCCGAAGGCGCAGAAACTCGCCGCGAAGACCAACGCGAAGTTCATCGCGCTCGACAAGATCACGCCGTTCAAGGACATCACCAGCTACAACAACTACTACGAGTTCGGCACCGATAAGTCCGACCCGGCGCAGCACGCGGGCACGCTGCGTCCGCGTCCGTGGAAGGTGAGCGTCGAAGGCGAGATCAAGAACCCGAAGGTGTACGACATCGACGAGTTGCTCAAGCTCGCGCCGCTCGAGGAGCGCGTGTATCGGCTGCGCTGCGTCGAAGGTTGGTCGATGGTGATTCCGTGGATCGGCGTGCCGCTCGCGGAGTTGATCAAGCGCGTGCAGCCGACCGGCAACGCGAAATACGTACAGTTCATCACGCTCGCGGACCCGTCGCAGATGCCGGGGCTTTCCACGCCGATACTCGACTGGCCTTATTCCGAAGGCTTGCGCATGGACGAGGCGATGAATCCGCTCACGCTGCTCACGATGGGCGTCTACGGTCAGGTGCTGCCGAATCAGAACGGCGCGCCGGTTCGCATCGTGGTGCCCTGGAAATACGGCTTCAAGAGCGCGAAGTCGCTCGTGAAAATCCGCTTTGTCGAGAAGCAGCCGCCGACGAGCTGGAACACGTACGCGTCGAGCGAGTACGGGTTTTATTCGAATGTGAATCCGAATGTCGACCACCCGCGCTGGAGTCAGGCGACCGAGCGGCGCATCGGCGAAGACGGATTTTTCACGCCGAAGCGTAAGACGTTGATGTTCAACGGTTACGGCGATCAGGTCGCGTCGCTGTATCAGGGCATGGACCTGAAGAAAAACTTCTGAGCGACATGACGATGGCTTCCGACACTCAATCCGTCGCTCGCACAGAGCGCAATGCGCCGCGAGCGCAGGCTCGCGCAACGCAGACGGCGGGCGCGACGGCGAAACGGCCGACCGCCGGCGCGCGCTGGGTCGTGCCCGCGAAAATCGCGGTGTTTATCGCGGCGTGGTATCCGCTTGCGCGCATCGTGTTGTTCGGCATGACCGACCGGCTCGGCGCCAACCCGATCGAGTTCATCACGCGTTCCACGGGTCTCTGGACGCTCGTGTTTCTGTGCATCACGCTGACCGTGACGCCGTTGCGTCGTCTGACAGGCGTCGCGGCGTTCGTGCGCTTTCGCCGCATGCTTGGGCTCTACGCGTTTTTCTACGCGACGCTGCATTTCACGACGTACCTGTGGTTCGACAAGTGGTTCGACGTCGCTGAAATCATCAAGGACATCGGCAAGCGGCCGTTCATCACCGTGGGCTTTGCCGCTTTCGTGCTATTGATCGCGTTGGCTGCCACGTCGCCGCGCGCAATGGTGCGCAAGCTCGGCCGCCGCTGGCAGACTTTGCATCGTGCGATCTACGTGATCGGAGCGCTGGCGATTCTGCATTTCTGGTGGATGAAGGCCGGCAAACACGACCTGATTCTGCCGAAGATCTACGGCGCGATCATGCTGGCGCTGCTGGGCTGGCGCCTGATCGTGTGGCTGCGAGCGCGCAGTTTGAAGCCGCGTTAGACGAGCGCGTGCCGCAAACAAAAAAGGCGATGCCACCGAGGGCATCGCCTTTTTTATTCAATCGCCGGTTGAGACGTCGCGGTGCTGGTTACGCCGGCAAGATCGCTTCGCCCGCAAACAGTTGCTGGACTTCCTCGCGAGCGCGGACCACATGCGCCTGTGTACCATCAACCATCACCTCCGCTGCGCGCGGACGCGTGTTGTAGTTCGAGCTCATCGCGAAGCCATAGGCGCCGGCCGAACGAATTGCGAGCAGATCGCCCGGCTCGACGGACAGCAGCCGCTCGCGCCCGAGCCAGTCGCCGCTTTCGCAAACGGGACCGACGATGTCGTAGACATGCGCCGGCACGTCGCGCTTAACCGCGGCGTCGATTGCGTGATACGCGTCGTACATCGCGGGACGGGCGAGATCGTTCATGGCCGCATCGACGATGGCGAAGTTCTTTTCAGCGCCCGGCTTCAGAAACTCGACGCGCGTGAGCAGCACGCCCGCATTGCCGACGAGCGAGCGGCCCGGCTCGAAGTACACCTCGCGATGGCCGTGGCCGCGCGCCTCGATCCGATCGAGCACGGTGCGCACGAACTCGCCGATGTCCGGCGGCGTCTCGTCGTCGTAAGTAATGCCCAGACCGCCGCCCACGTCGATATGACGGATCGTGACGCCGTCCTGCTCGATCTGCTCGACCAGTTCCAGAACCTTGTCGACCGCGTCGAGATAAGGCGCTATCTCGGTAATCTGCGAACCGATATGGCAGTCGATGCCGACCACCTCGAGGTTCGCCATGGCCGCGGCCGCCTGATAGGTCGCGCGCGCATCTTCGAACGCGACGCCGAACTTGTTCGACTTGAGCCCGGTGGAAATATATGGATGCGTTTTCGCGTCGACATCCGGATTCACGCGCAGCGAGACCGGCGCCTTCTTGCCCATTTGCTCAGCGACCTGGTTCAGCCGATCGAGCTCCGGTATCGACTCGACGTTAAAGCACTTGACGCCCGCCGCGAGCGCCTCGCGCATTTCGTTGGCATGCTTGCCGACGCCGGAAAACACCGTGTTTTCCGCTTTGCCGCCGGCGGCCAGCACGCGCGCCAGTTCGCCGCCCGACACGATGTCGAAGCCCGCGCCGAGGCGCGCGAACACGTTCAGCACCGCGAGATTGCTGTTGGCCTTGACGGCGACGTGCACGCTCGCGCGACGGCCGGCGCATGCGCCGGCGTACGCGTTCCACGCGGCGGTGAGCGCGGCGCGCGAATAAACATAGAGCGGCGTGCCGAACTGTTCGGCGAGCGAAACGGCGGACACGCCTTCGGCGTGAAGCACGCCGTCGACGTAGTCAAATGCAGGTCGAGTCATGCGAAGGTCTTATTGAGCGGGAGTGGCGGCGGGCTGCGAGGTCGGCTGCGAAGCTGCCTTTGAAGCCGATGCAGCGGAAGCTGCGGACGTAGGCGATGCGGACAGTTCATCTGCCGGTGCAAGCGAAAGCGGCGTGCCGGAAGTATCGGGAATGGAGTCCGAGTCGGTAGCGGTTTCTGCGCCCGGTTTCACTTCATCAGGCGACGACGGCTGCGTGCGGTCGATCGGCTTGGCCGGCGACGGCGGCACCGTGGGCAAATAGAGCGAACCGCGTTGCCCGCAACCGGTGAGCGAACCGCCGAGCGCGCAACCTGCGAGAATGGCTAAACCCGCTACAATCGCGCGGCCGGGCGCCGCCGCGCGCATCCGAGATACGACTCGCATGACTGTCCCTGAATAAATAATCGATGGAGTTTAGCATGTCCGATAGTGATTACCTGACCCGCGCGGAGGCCGCGCTAGCCGTCATCGAACGCGCTTTGGACGACACCGAGGCCGACATCGAACTCGAGCGCAGCGGCAACGTGCTGACCCTCGAGTTCGCGAATCGCTCGAAGATCATCGTCAACCTGCAACCGCCTATGAGCGAGATCTGGATCGCCGCGAAAGCGGGCGGTTTTCACTACCGTTTCGTCGACGGCGAGTGGCGCGACACGCGCAGCGGCAAGGAGTTTTTCGAGGCGCTCTCCGAATACGCGACGCAGCAGGCTGGCGAACCGGTCCACTTCGAAGCCTGAACGCAGAGTCGGGCTGTCGACGGAAAGAAGGTCAAAAAAAGCCGCCGCGCAGATCATGCGCGGCGGCTTTTTTCTTCAGCAAGCGGGGCGCTGTGTCAGTGCCCGCGGAACAGATTCATGATGTCCTGCTTCTCCTGTTCGCCGACCTGTCCCGGCGCGGCGGATGCGGCGCTCGCTTCATCGAGCGCGGCCTGGCTGATGCCGACCGTCGAGACAAAGCCGTGCCCCGGCGTGAATTCGTCGAAATACAGTTCCGAGCCGATTTCGGTCACGCCATCGGGCTTCGGCATCTTGTAGTCCGGCACGCCTTTGAGCGCGCGTCCCATGTACTCGATCCACACCGGCAACGCGAGGCCGCCGCCGGTTTCCTTGTCGCCGAGACTGCGCGGGTTGTCATAGCCGATCCACGCAATCGCCGTGAGCGTGTGCTGATAGCCGGCGAACCAGGCGTCGCGCGAATCGTTCGTCGTGCCGGTCTTGCCGCCGAGATCCGTGCGCTTGAGCGCGTTGGACTTCGCGCCCGTGCCGCGCTGCGCGACGCTTTGCAGCAGGCTGTTCATCACATACGCGTTGCGCGGCTCGATAGCGTGCGGCGCGCTTTGCTCGGCGACGAGCGGCTGTGCGTGTGCGACGACGACGCCGCGCGGATCGGTGACCTCGGCGATCAGGTACGGGTTGATCCGATAGCCGCCGTTCGCGAACACCGAGAACGCGCCCGCCATCTGCAACGGCGTGACGAGACCCGCGCCGAGCGCCATCGGCAGATACGCCGGATGACGGTCCGCATCGAAGCCGAAGCGCGTAATGTACTGCTGCGCGTACTTCGTGCCGATGTGGTTGAGGATACGAATCGACACCAGGTTTTTCGACTTCTGCAACGCGGTGCGCATGCTCATCGGCCCGTCGAAACCGCCTCCGTAGTTCTTCGGCTCCCACGGCTGGCCGCCTGTTTCCGCGGCGCTGAAAAAGAGCGGCGCGTCGTTGATGACGGTTGCCGGGCCGAGTCCCTTTTCGAGCGAAGCCGAATAGATGAACGGCTTGAAACTCGAGCCCGGCTGACGCCATGCCTGCGTGACGTGATTGAACTTGTTCTTGTTGAAGTCGAAGCCGCCGACGAGCGCACGAATCGCCCCGTCCTGCGGCACGACGGAAACGAAGGCGCCTTCGACTTGCGGCAACTGCGTGATTGCCCACTCGCCTTCGTCGTTCTTCACGAGACGAATGATCGCGCCGGGCCGCAGCCGCTGATTCGGCTGCGCGCGTGCGCTTAGCGCCGATTGCGCGAAGCGCAGGCCGTCGCCCTGAATGGTCGCCACATTGCCGTCGATAAACGTGGCCTGCACCTGCTTCGGGCTCGCCGCGGTCACGACTGCCGCAATGATTTCGCCGTTATCCGGATGCTCGAGCAGCGCGTCGTCGATGGCCTGCTCGCGGTCGTCCGCGTCCGACGGCAAGTCGATGAACGCCTCCGGGCCGCGGTAACCGTGGCGCCGCTCGTAGTCCATCAAACCTTTGCGCAACGCGCGATAGGCGACGTCCTGATCGGCGGAGTCGATCGTCGTCACGACGTTCAGGCCGCGCGTGTACGCTTCCTCGCGGTACTGCGCGTACATCATCTGCCGCACCATTTCCGCGACATACTCCGCGTGCACGCTGAATTCCTTGCCGGCGCCCTTCACGACAAGCGGCTGACGGCTCGCTTCGTCGTACTGCTGCTGGTTGATGTAATGCAGCTCGTACATGCGCTGAAGGATGTACTCCTGGCGCACCTTCGCGCGCTTCGGATTCACCACGGGGTTATACGCGGACGGCGCCTTCGGCAAGCCGGCCAGCATCGCAGATTCCGCGAGCGTCAGGTCCTTCAGATCCTTGCCGAAATACACGCGTGCCGCGCTCGCGAACCCATATGCGCGCTGACCCAGATAGATCTGATTCATATACACCTCGAGAATCTGATCCTTGCTGAGCTTCGACTCGATCTTGTACGCGAGCAGCATCTCGTAGATCTTGCGCGTATAGGTCTTCTCGCTGGAGAGAAAGAAGTTGCGCGCGACCTGCATCGTGATCGTGCTCGCGCCTTGCGTCGCGTGGCCGTTGGTCAGCGCGACGAAGCCGGCGCGCGCGATGCCCGTCAGGTCGACGCCGCCGTGGTCGTAAAAGCGCGCGTCTTCAATGGCGAGCACGGCCTTCTTCAGGCTGTCGGGCACGTCCTGAATGCGGACGATGTCGCGGCGTTCTTCGCCGAACTCACCGATCAGCACGTGATCGGCCGTATAGATGCGCAGCGGCACTTTCGGCCGGTAGTCGGTGAGCGCTTCGAGCGAGGGCAGGTTAGGCGTCGCGACCACGAGCGCATAACCGAGCACCAGCAGCACGCACGCGATGCCCGCGACGATCAGGCCAAAAAACCCAAGCAGGAGCTTGAGCCACAACGGGCGTTTGCGCTTAGGCGGCGCGGGCGGCGGAGAGGTGGGAGACGTGGATTGCATATAGGCACCAAAAAACAGTCCCGCGATTATAGCCGCCCCGCTTTTCAGCTTTCGGCATGCTTACTGACAGTTCTTTACAAGTCTCCGCGCCACGTTGAATGAGGCTTCACTGTAGCTGCTTTGACGATCGCCGGCGCGTCGGTTTCGACGACGTTGGCCGTTTGGCTGAGTGTCGCTCAGACGCGCCGATGCGCACAATTCTTCCTCGCTGCTCGCGTTCGAATCGTTCGCCGCGCGAGTCTCAGGGAGGGCGTGATGACAATAAGAAGTTCATGGCTGGAAGCTGTGCAGGCGGGTATGCAGCGTTTCGCTGCGGGTATCGACGTGAGTTCGCAGGACGTGCGGCTCGTCGTGGTGAGTCAGCGTGCGCGAGCCTGCGCGTCGTTGCAGATCGAATATGTGCGCACGGTGCCGTTGCCGCCGAATGCAATGGCCGGCATCGAGATCGCGGATCGCCAAGCGGTCTCGCGCGCGTTGCGCGATGCGTTTGCCGATCTGCCTCATTCATGCGCGACGTCCGCATTGCGATGCGCGATGGCGGTGCCCGCGTCCGCGACGCTGACCGCTACGGTCCCGCTCGCACGCCTCGCCGTGCAAAGCGGTGGCGCCGAAGACGGCGGATATGAACTCGCCGAACTCGAACCGGCGGTGATGAGCGAAGTGGAACGCATCGCGGGGCTCGAGCGGCATGCATTGGCCGTCGACTGGTTTGTCGATGACCGGCCGTCGCCGGTTCGTTCGGTGACGATTGCCGCGACCGCGCGTCAGCATATCGAAGCGCGCATCGAATGCGCGGCGGCCGCGGGCATTTCGCTGACCGCGATAGACGGCGAGCCGCATGCCGCGCTGCGTGCGATGCGCTACGCGGCGAGTCGCGAGCTCGATCCACATGAACCGTATGTGGCGTTGTGGATCGGCGCCGACGGCGTGCAAGGCTGGCGTCTCGTCGACGACAGCGTCGCCGCCGAAATGCGCTATCCCGCGCCTGAGCATTCCGATCTCGCCGATGCATTGCGCGATCTGGCGCATGGCCCGGAGTGCGACTGTGCGCTGGTGGGCGGCGAGCTCGATCTGTTGGAGGGCGTCGGCTTCTCGATGGCGGATATCGCGGATGTTCTCGGCTGCACCGTGTTGCCGTTCGAGTGCGGCGCATTGGGCGGCGTCGCGCGCAAGCTGAGCGATCCGCTGCTGCACGAACCGGCAGGCGCCGTTGCATTCGGGCTTGCATTGCGCGGGGTGCTCGAATGAGCGCGGCCGCTTTCGATGCAGGGCGTCTCGGCGCGGCGGCGCAATCGCATGTCGCGCGCGATATGCGCCGGCTGCGCGCCGCGCATTCGTTCACGCCGAGGCTCGGCGGTTTCAATCTGCTGCCGCACAGACAACGCGACGCGCGGCTTGCGCGTCGGCGGTGCGTCCTTCTATGGGCCGCCGCCGCGTTGGCCGGCTGCGCTGCTGTGATTGCGCTCGCCGGATATCAGATGGTCGAGAAAGCGCGGCTCGATGCGCAGCGCGAGTCGGCCGAGCAGGCGCTTGCGCAGCTCGCCGCGCCGCTGGCGGAGCATACGAAGCTGCTGCGCGCGCGCGACAGGCAACGCGATGAAGCCGCCCGCGCAAAACGTCTCGCCGAGCCGCTCACCTATTTGCGCGATCTGCTCGATGCGCTGAGTTTCGAACCTGGCGACGGTGTGCTGTTGCAGCAGCTTCGCCAGCGCGAGCATGAGACCGAACTCGTGGCGAGTTCGCGAGCGCACATCGATTCCGCGCAGTGGCTCAAGCGCCTCGGTGCGATACGCGGCGTGGAGAGCGCGGAGATGAGCGAATCGCATCGCGCGTCGGGCAAGGCGAATGCCGCGGCGAGCACTGCCGGCTCAACGGAGTTCGGTGCCCGCCTGCGCTGGGAGCACACCATAAAAAATACGGCCGAGCATGCGGGCCTGGCGGCATCGCGGAAAACGAGCGCCGATCACAGCGGAGGTTTGAAATGAGTACGACGTTTATCGACTTCGGCGGCGCGCAACAGCCAGGTTCCATGCTGGCGCATTGGATCAAACGTGCGCGCGCGCCGCTTCATACGTGGAGCAGGCGTCGCCGCTGGGCGGTTGCGTTGCTGATTGCGCTGGTGGTGTTCGGCCTCGGCGCGCATGGATGGATCGTGGCCGATCTCGGGCGCCTCGAAGCAAGCCGCGCGGCGCTGCATGCGAGCGCGCAGCGTCTCGCGGAGGCAAAGCGTGCGCTTTTGCAATTGCCCGCGTTGCGTCGCGAAGCCGATGCGGCGAGCGGAACGACAGGAGGCGCGTGGCCGTCGCGGGCGCAATGGACTTCGGCGGATGACGTGCGCGTCGTCTCCGAACTCGCCGCGCAAAACGGCGTGATGTTGCTGGCCGTGGAGCCCGGTACCGCGAGCGGCACGGGCGCACAAAGCGAGCGACCGTTGCAGTTCTCGGCGCATACGGACTTCGTTCATCTGATGTCGTTTCTGCGTGGCTTGACGGAGTTGCCGGTGCTGATGGTTCCCGTCGACGTCACGATCAAGCGCGATGCGGCGTCGCTCTCGGTGAACGCGACGCTGCGCGTGTACAGCGGCTTGCGCCCGGCGCCCGCGAGCCTCTCGGTGCAGGAGCTCGCCGACGCAAGCCTTGATTCGGATGACGAAGAAGATGTCGTGTTCTTCGACCCGTTCTCGCCCGCCCAGATGCAGGCCGCGATCGACTTGCCTGGGCTCGCGCAACTGCGCCTCGTTGGATTGCTGCATGACCGTGCGCGCGGTCTGGCGTTAGTCGATACGCCGGACGGCGCAGCGACTGTCGCGTCCGGTCAGCAGATCGGCGACGAGCGCTTCACGCGCTTCGATGCGTCGGGTATCACGCTCGCCCGAGGTGATGCGACGCGCACGCTGCTGCTCGCGGAGGCATCGTGATGAGCATCAGGAAGGTCTTGTGTGCCGCCGCGCGGTCGATGGTGGGGGCTGTTTTCCAACGTGTGGCCCGCGCATGCTCTGGCTTTGGCCTGTCGATCAGCGTGCATCTCAGCGTGTGCGTCAGCATCGCAATCGGCGTGGCGCTCAGTGCGGGCATCGCGCAGGCGGCGATTCCATCGCTGCCACCGTTGCCTGCCTATCTGCCGCTCGACGACACACCGGCGCAGTCCGACGCGCGCTACGATGCCCCGCCGCTGCCACGCGGCGAAGTCGCGCAAACGCCGAACCCGTTCCGCGACGATTCTCCCGATGACACGGCGGTCTCGCACACGACGCCTGCGCTGGCCGGCCCAACCCGCACGGACGATGCAACCGACCCCGCCGACGGCTCCGCGCCTCTTGGCCCGCAAGCGGCAGCATTAAGCCGCGAGGCCGCTGCGACATCATCCGCGCTCGAAGGCCCGCCCGTCCCGTTGCCGCCGCTCGCACGCCTGAGCGGCGCGCCGAAAACCGCCGCCGACGCCTCGCTAGCCGCCGACGACAAGCCGATCTCGCTGAACTTCCAGCGCGCCGAGCTGGGCGCGGTGCTGAATGCGTTCGCGCAATTCACCGGCTTGAACATCGTCGCGAGCGAGAGAGTGCGCGGCGCGGTGTCGCTGCGCCTCGACAAAGTGCCGTGGCGCGTCGCGTTCGACACGCTGCTCGACGTTCACGGCCTCGCGATGGAGCGCCACGGCAACGTCGTGTGGGTCGCGCCCATCGCGGATCTGGCGGCGCGCGAGCGGCAGCGCTACGAGGCCCACGCGCGGGCCGCCGATCTCGAACCGCTCGCGAGCCGCACATTCCAGTTGCACTATGCACGCGCCGAAGACGTGCGGCGTCTGTTGACCGGCTCGGGCAACCAGCGCGTGCTGTCAAAGCGCGGCGCTGTGACCGCCGATCCGCGCACGAATCTGCTGTTCGTGACCGACCTGGAGGGCCGCCTCGCGCAGATAGCCGCGCTGCTTGCTTCCGTCGACCGGCCGACGCGGCAGGTGCTGATCGAGGCGCGCATCGTCGAAGGCGAGCATGGTTTTTCGCGCAATCTCGGCGTGCGGCTTTCGATGGCGGGCACCAGCGCCGACGGCACCACGCGTGGCCTCAGCGGCGGCAAGGACGGGCTGGTCGCCGATCTGTCCGCGCGGCCGATCGCGGGCTTCGACGCCGCCACGGCCGGGCTCACGCTGTTCGCGGCGGGCGCGACGCGGCTTCTGAACATCGAATTGAGCGCGCTCGAGGCCGAGGGGCGTGGAGAGGTCGTTTCAAGCCCCCGCGTCGTTACGGCCGACCGGATGAAGGCCGTGGTCGAGCAGGGCACCGAACTGCCGTATCAGGCGAAAGTCGGGCAGGGCGTGTCGGGCGTGCAGTTCCGGCGGGCCACGCTGAAGCTCGAAGTCGAGCCGCAGATCATGCCGGACGGCCGCGTCGTGCTGGACCTCGATGTGGCCAAGGACAGCGTCGGCGAACAGACCGACGCCGGTCCCGCGATCAACACCAAGCATGTGCAAACCCGGGTCGAAGTGGAAGATGGTGGTACGGTGTCGATCGGCGGAATCTACGCGACGGACGGTCGCGACGATGTGACTCGGGTGCCGCTCCTGGGCAAAATACCGGTTTTAGGCGCGCTTTTCCGCCATCGGGCTCATCGCGACCAGCGCAGCGAACTGGCTGTTTTCATCACGCCGCGCGTCGTTCAGACGAATTGAGGGCACGCGCCCGCCGCTCGAAAGCGGCGGCGCGCAGGCTCGACAAGGCAGCCGCTTTGCCAGTAAGCTGCGGCACGAACCATACCGGATTAGCCAGAGGACACCGTTGCAAGCGCGGGACGCACACGCCAATGTATTTTTTGTAGGGCTCATGGGGGCAGGAAAGACCACCGTGGGCCGGGCCATTGCGCGCCGTCTCGATCGCCCGTTCTTCGATTCGGACCATGAAATCGAAGCGCGTACGGGCGCACGCATTCCGGTCATCTTCGAGCTCGAGGGCGAAGCCGGCTTTCGCGACCGCGAAGCGAGCGTCATTTCGGAACTCACGGAGCGCGACAACATCGTGCTGGCAACCGGCGGCGGCGCCGTGCTTCGGCCGGAAAACCGCGCGGCGCTGCAAAACCGCGGCGTCGTGATTTACCTGCGCGCGAATCCGCACGATCTGTGGCTGCGCACGCGGCGCGACAAGAATCGTCCGCTGCTGCAAACCGACGACCCGAAAGCGCGGCTCGAAGCGCTCTACGAAGTGCGCGATCCGCTCTACCGCGAGTGCGCGCACTTTGTGATTGAAACAGGCCGGCCTTCGGTCAACGGACTCGTCAATATGGTTCTGATGCAGCTCGAGATGGCCGGCGTCGCCAAACATCCTGCGTCATAATGGGCCGTATGATTACCGTCAACGTCGAACTGGGCGAACGCGCCTACCCCATCCATATCGGCGCCGATCTCATCGGCCAGACTGCGCTGTTCGCGCCGCACATTGCGGGCAATTCGGTCACGATCGTCACCAACACCACCGTCGATCCGCTCTATGGCGACACGCTGCGCGCGGCGCTTGCGCCGCTCGGCAAGCAGGTGTCCACGGTCGTGTTGCCCGACGGCGAGGCGTACAAGAACCTCGAAACGCTGAACCTGATTTTCGACGCGCTGCTCGGTTCGCGCGCCGACCGCAAGACGACGCTGATCGCGTTGGGCGGCGGCGTGATCGGCGATATGACGGGTTTTGCGGCGGCCTGCTATATGCGCGGCGTGCCGTTCATCCAGGTGCCGACCACGCTGCTCTCGCAGGTGGATTCGTCGGTGGGCGGCAAGACGGGCATCAATCATCCGCTCGGCAAGAACATGATCGGCGCGTTTTATCAGCCGCAGGCGGTGATCGCCGACATCGGCGCATTGCGCACGTTGCCCGCGCGCGAACTGGCCGCGGGCATCGCCGAGGTCATCAAGACCGGCGCGATTGCCGACGCCGGCTTTTTCCGCTGGATCGAGGCCAACGTCGAGGCGTTGAACGGCTGCGAACCCACGGCGCTCGCGGAGGCGGTCAAGCGCTCGTGCGAGATCAAGGCGTCGGTGGTCGCGCAGGACGAGCGCGAAGGCGGGCTGCGCGCCATTCTCAACTTCGGCCACACGTTCGGTCACGCGATCGAAGCGGGCCTTGGCTACGGCGAGTGGCTGCACGGCGAGGCCGTCGGCTGCGGAATGGTGATGGCGGCGGATCTGTCCGTGCGTCTCGGCTATCTCGACGAAGCGTCGCGCAAGCGGCTCGTCGACGTGATCGTCGCCGCGCATTTGCCGACCCGCGCGCCCGCGCTCGGCGAATCGCGCTACATCGAACTTATGCAGGTCGACAAGAAGGCGGAAGCCGGCGCGATCAAGTTCATTCTGCTGAAGCGTTTCGGTGAGACGCTCATCACCCAGGCGCCCGACGCCGAGGTGCACGCCACGCTGGCCGCCGCCGTCTGACACGCGGACATTCCAGCAAGGCGCCGCGCACGGCGTCGAGCGGCGCCGCCCATGTTTCGGAGAAGCCGGTGACAGACAGGCGCAGCGACGATGTAAAGCAGCAACCCGCCGCAGCCGCGGCCGCGGCCGCGCTCGGCGCGCTCACGCAGGAAGCGCTCGAAGCGCATCTCGCGCCGTATGCCGCGCACTCGGCGCATTCGCGCGGGCGCCGCTATCCGGAAGCCCCGCCGAGCGCGCGCACCGAGTTCCAGCGCGACCGCGACCGCATCGTTCATTCGACCGCGTTCCGCCGCCTCGAATACAAGACGCAGGTGTTCGTGAACCATGAGGGCGACCTGTTCCGCACGCGTCTCACGCATAGTCTGGAAGTCGCGCAGATCGCGCGCTCCGTGGCGCGTAACCTGCGCGTGAACGAAGACCTCGTCGAAGCCATTTCTCTTGCCCACGATCTCGGCCACACGCCGTTCGGCCATGCCGGCCAGGACGCGCTGAACGAGTGCATGCGCGAGCACGGCGGCTTCGAGCACAATCTGCAAAGCCTCGCAGTGGTGGACGATCTCGAGGAGCACTATGGCGCGTACAACGGCCTGAACCTGTGTTTCGAAACGCGCGAAGGCATTCTCAAGCATTGCTCACGTGAGAATGCGCGGCGGCTCGGCGCTTTAGGCGAGCGGTTTCTCGAAGGGCGTCAGCCGTCCATCGAAGCGCAGATCGCGAATGTCGCCGATGAAATCGCCTACAACAATCACGATGTCGACGACGGCCTGCGCTCGGGTCTACTGACCGTCGAGCAACTCGCCGAAGTCGAGCTTTGGCAAACGCACTTCGAAGCGGCGCGGCGCGATTTCCCGCAGATCGAAGGCCGCAGGCTGATTCACGAGACGGTGCGGCGCATCATCAATACGCTGATCGTCGATCTTATCGACACGACCAAGCTGAACCTTGCGCATCATGCGCCGGATTCGCTCGACGCCGTGCGCGCGGCGCCGGCGCTCGTCGCGCATAGCGAGCCGATCGCGGCTCAGGCGGCGGCGCTCAAGCGCTTTCTGTTCAAGAACCTGTACCGCCATTACCGCGTGATGCGGATGGCCAACAAGGCGCGCCGCGTCGTCGTCGGTCTGTTCGACGCGTTCACCGACGATCCGCGGCTCCTGCCGCCCGGCTATCAGTCGACCGACGCCGCGCTGCAACCGCGCCTGATCGCGCATTACATCGCGGGCATGACGGACCGCTATGCGCTGAAGGAGTATCAGCGCCTTTTCGTCATCGACGACAACTGAGCGGCCACGACGGCGACGCCGTAGCGTGCCGCGGTGGCCGCGCGCCCGGCAAGCGCGCGTTCGCACTAGCCGCGCCTGTCAGCGCACCCGCGAGGCAAACAGCGCGCCTACGATCAACGCGACGCCGCCGACAATCGCCAGCGTCTGCCACGGATTCTCATGCACGTAGTCGTCGGCATCGGCTAGCGCGACGTTGGCGCGTTCGCGCACGGCTTCGCGCGTGTCGCTTAAACGGGCGCGCGCGTTGTCGAGCTGCTTGCGCAATTTGCCGCGCAGTGCGACGGCGTCGGCCTGCGTGCCGTCCGCCAGGGTGGATTCAAGCTCGGACATCAGCGTGCGCAGTTCGCCTGCAATGTCTTCTGCCGCGTGGCGGCTGTGTCGCGCAATGCGTCGCGCGCGGCGGCTCGTGCTGGTCCAGGATTCGCCGAGGGCGTCTCGCGTATTCGGAAGTGCTGTCATGGTCGCTCCGTCGATGAGGGTGAAAAAGGCCCACGTTCACGGTTGCGTTAAACCTGATCGCAACGCAGGAAACACCAGCAGAACGCAACTTCGGTGCCACAGCCGAATGCTCCGCCCACGGCGGCGCGCGCCGAATTTCCTCAGCACATATTGCCTTCGCGACGGGTCAAATTTACAAACGCAGCGGCAACGGGACGCGCGGCATCGGTAAAGCCGGCGCGGTGGCTCGCCGCGCGCACAAAATAAAAAACGCCGCCATTGGATGAATGACGGCGTTGTTCAAGCCCCCGAAATTCGACTACCCTAATCGCACGGCATAGTTTCATGCCCGCGCGTTGAACGCTGTGCGAAGCGGGCGTTTGGAGCGACTGCAAAAAGCGAGTGTTAAAAGCGGTAACCGATATTGACGTAGGTAACGATCGGGTTCAGCTTGATCTTGGTTTCCGATTGCACATTGAGCGTGCCGACCGGCGTCTTCGCCTGCGTGTTCAGTTTGGCCGTCGTGCTGAGCGGCAGGTACGACACCGAAGCGCCTGCGAACCAGTGCTCGTTGAACGCGTAAGTGAAACCCAGATTAAACACCGGCTCCCACGAACTATCCGTAGTGACGCTGGTCGGACCATGCAGGACGTTTGCCTGAAATGCGCCGTTGGTGATCTTCTCGTCGGTGAACCAGATACGGCTCACGCCGATACCGAGATACGGACGGAACGTAGCGGTGGGGGCGTTGAAGTAGTACTTGAACAGCAGCGTCGGGCTCCACTGTTTCGCCTGCCCGATCTTGCCGAATTGTTCGAGGCTGCCGCTGCCGTTCAGGTCGAACGAAGGCGGATAGCCAACCACGAATTCGGTCGCGATATGGTCGGTGATGAAGTAGCCAAGAGCCAGGCCGATGGTGTCGGCCGAACTCAGCGTTGCTCCGGTGTTCGGTTCGGTGATGTTGGTCGGACTACCGCCGATGCTCGTCACTTTCAGGGGCTTGCTGCTCGATTGAGGCGCAAGATGGAACCAGCCTGTTGTGACGGTAAAGCTACCGGCCGATTGTGCGTATGCTGCCGTTGTCATGCCGGCTAGCATCGCGGTCCCCACTACGGCCTGTTTTAATTTCATATGTGCTCCTCCAAAAAAGGCCCGCTCATTATGAACACAACGTTTGAAACTAACCATACGCGGCGGTTAGAGTTTTCTCCCTAAGCCACGCGCGCTTTCTGGCCTGGCCGCGCCGCGCCGAATCTCCGGCGCATGCGGCTCTTCGGACCTTCGGGTATGTACCAACGCGACTATCGGATACTTCAGCATGGCACGGCTTGCACGTCTTTATGTTCCTGACCAGCCGCAGCACGTCATCCTCCGCGGACTCGATCAGCAGCCTGCGTTCGTCGACGACCAGGACTATGAATTGTTCATCGACTGTTTGAAAGCGGCTTCCCGCGACCATCACCTGTCGATCCACGCTTATGCGTTGATGCCGGGCGCGGTTCAACTGCTCGTCACGCCGACCGAGGAGTCGAGTCTGCCCAAGGCGATGCAGGCGGTGGGGCGCCGCTATGTGGCGCACTTCAACCGTCGCTACGCGCGGCGCGGCACGCTGTGGGAAGGGCGTTATCGCGCCACGGTGATCGAGGGCGAGCGGTACTTTCTGCTGGCGAGCCGCGTCGTCGAAATGTGTCCGGTGCGCATGCAGCTCGTGAGCGCGCCGGAAGACTACCGGTGGTCGAGCTACCGGCACCACATCGGTCTCACGCTCGACAGCCTGATCACCGACCATCCGCTTTACTGGTCGCTCGGCAATACGCCGTTCGAGCGGCAGCGCGCGTACCGCGAGCTCTGCGAGCAGCCGCTCGACGAACGCGAGGCAAGCCAGCTTCAGCAGGCCACGTTAAAGGGCTGGGTGCTCGGCAGCGACACGTATCGCGAATGGGCGGCGCGCGCGGCGAACCGGCGCGTGTCTCCGTTGCCGCGCGGACGGCCGCGCAAAGTCCGCGAGACGCCGCAGACGCAATAAACGCAGCGAGCGCCCCACGCTCGATAGGCAATCAGAATCAACGGTTTATTTTTTGAACGGCATTCGGACATGCCGTTTTATTTTGCCCACTTTCGATATGGCACCAATAAAAAGGAGCCGCAATGCACCAAATTGATAATTGGGGATCGAACGCAACGTTTTATTTGCTATTCCGTTGATTCGTCGCGTATATTCCGAATTCCGGCGTTTTTGATATGTGCAGGATGCAGCCTCAGAAGCGCCTTCGCCGTTGCGGGTGTGCACGTGCGGCAATAGAAAAAACGGTTTAACGGCCTGTCCGGCCCCTCACAGACGGTGTCCCCATGAACGATCACCAGCAACCGGTTCACCCGGTTCCCGCCGCGCAAGGGTTGTACGACCCGCAAAACGAACATGACGCCTGCGGCGTCGGCTTCGTCGCTCATATCAAGGGCAAGAAAAGCCACGAGATCATCGAGCAGGGCCTGAAGATTCTCGAGAATCTCGACCACCGCGGCGCCGTCGGCGCCGATCCGCTCATGGGCGACGGCGCGGGCATCCTGATCCAGATTCCGGACGGTTTCTATCGCGAGGAAATGGCGAGGCAAGGCGTGACCTTGCCGCCGTTCGGCGAATACGGCGTCGGCATGGTGTTCCTGCCGAAGGAACACGCGTCGCGTCTCGCGTGCGAGCAGGAACTGGAGCGCACGGTCAAGGCCGAAGGCCAGGTCGTGCTCGGCTGGCGCGATGTGCCGGTCGATCACACCATGCCGATCTCGCCCACTGTGAAGGCGAGCGAGCCGCTGATCCGCCAGATCTTCATCGGCCGCGGCAAGGACATCATGGTGACCGACGCGCTCGAGCGGAAGCTGTATGTGATCCGCAAGACCGCGAGCCACCGCATCCAGGCGCTCAAGCTCAAGCACGGCAAGGAATACTTCGTGCCGTCCATGTCGGCGCGCACGGTGGTCTACAAGGGGCTGCTGCTCGCGGGTCAGGTCGGCGTGTACTACCGCGACCTGCAAGACGAGCGCACCGTGTCGGCGCTCGCGCTCGTGCACCAGCGCTTCTCGACCAACACGTTCCCGGCGTGGGAACTGGCTCACCCGTACCGCATGATCGCCCACAACGGCGAAATCAACACGGTGAAGGGCAACGTCAACTGGCTGAACGCGCGTACCGGCGCGATCGCGTCGCACGTGCTCGGCGACGATCTGCCGAAGCTGTGGCCGCTCATCTATCCGGGCCAATCGGACACGGCATCGTTCGACAACTGCCTCGAACTGCTCGTGATGGCCGGCTATCCGCTCGTCCACGCAATGATGATGATGATCCCGGAAGCCTGGGAACAGCACACGCTGATGGACGACAACCGCCGCGCGTTCTACGAATACCACGCCGCGATGATGGAGCCGTGGGACGGCCCCGCTGCAATCGCCTTCACCGACGGCCGCCAGATCGGCGCGACGCTCGATCGTAACGGCCTGCGCCCGGCGCGCTACATCGTCACGGACGACGACCTCGTCATCATGGCGTCCGAAGCGGGCACGCTGCCTATCCCCGAGTCGAAGATCGTCAAGAAGTGGCGTCTGCAGCCGGGCAAGATGTTCCTGATCGACATGGAGCACGGCCGCATCATCGACGACAAGGAACTGAAGGACAACCTCGCGAACGCGAAGCCGTACAAGAGCTGGATCGACGCCGTGCGCATCAAGCTCGACGAGATCGAGCCGAAGGCCGAAGACGTCGCGACGGAACGCCGCGAAGCCGCCGCGTTGCTGGATCGTCAGCAGGCGTTCGGCTACACGCAGGAAGACCTCAAGTTCCTGATGGCGCCGATGGCGCAAGCCGGTGAAGAAGCCGTCGGTTCGATGGGCAACGACTCGCCGCTTGCGGTCATGTCCAACAAGAACAAGACGCTCTATCACTACTTCAAGCAGCTGTTCGCGCAAGTCACGAACCCGCCGATCGACCCGATCCGCGAAAACATGGTGATGTCGCTCGTGTCGTTCGTCGGTCCGAAGCCGAACCTGCTCGACACGAACAACATCAACCCGCCGATGCGCCTCGAAGTGTCGCAGCCGGTGCTCGACTTCAAGGACATCGCGAAGATCCGCGCGATCGATCAGTACACGGGCGGCAAGTTCAGCTCGTACGAACTGAACATCTGCTATCCGGTCGCGTGGGGCAAGGAAGGCATCGAGGCGCGCCTCGCGTCGCTGTGCGCGGAAGCCGTCGACGCCGTCAAGTCCGGCTACAACATGCTGATCGTGTCGGACCGCAAGACCGACCGCGACAACGTCGCGATCCCGGCGCTGCTGGCCACGGCCGCTATTCACACGCATCTCGTGCAGCAAGGTCTGCGCACGAGCACGGGTCTGGTCGTCGAAACCGGCTCCGCGCGTGAGACGCATCACTTCGCGCTGCTCGCGGGCTATGGCGCGGAAGCCGTGCATCCGTACCTCGCGATGGAAACGCTCGCGCAACTCGCGGCCGGCCTGAAGGGCGACCTGTCGGCGGAGAAGGCGATCTACAACTTCACGAAGGCGGTCGGCAAGGGCCTGCAGAAGGTCATGTCCAAGATGGGCATTTCGACCTACATGTCGTACACCGGCGCGCAGATTTTCGAAGCAGTCGGCCTCGCTGAAGACCTCGTGCAGAAGTACTTCAAGGGCACGTCGTCGAAGGTCGGCGGTATCGGTTTGTTCGACGTCGCCGAAGAAGCGATCCGTCTGCATCGTGACGCATTCGGCGACAACCCGGTTCTCGCGAGCATGCTCGACGCGGGCGGCGAGTACGCGTATCGCGTGCGCGGCGAAGAACACATGTGGACGCCGGATGCGATCGCCAAGCTGCAACACTCGGCGCGCAGCAACTCGTATCAGACGTACAAGGAATACGCGCATCTGATCAACGATCAGACCAAGCGTCACATGACGTTCCGCGGCCTGTTCGAATTCAAGCTCGATCCGGCCAAGGCAATTCCGCTCGACGAAGTCGAACCGGCGAAGGAAATCGTCAAGCGTTTCGCGACCGGCGCCATGTCGCTCGGCTCGATCAGCACCGAAGCGCACGCCACGCTGGCGGTCGCGATGAACCGCATCGGCGGCAAGTCGAACACGGGCGAAGGCGGCGAGGACGAAAACCGCTATCGCAACGAACTGCGCGGCATTCCGATCAAGAACGGCGACACGATGAAGTCCGTGATCGGCGACGAAGTGATCGTCGACATTCCGTTGAAGGACGGCGATTCGCTGCGCTCGAAGATCAAGCAGGTCGCATCCGGCCGCTTCGGCGTGACGGCGGAATATCTTGCGTCCGCCGATCAGATCCAGATCAAGATGGCGCAGGGCGCGAAGCCGGGCGAAGGCGGCCAGTTGCCGGGCCACAAGGTGTCCGACTACATCGGCAAGCTGCGTTATTCGGTGCCGGGCGTCGGCCTGATTTCGCCGCCGCCGCACCACGACATCTATTCGATCGAAGATCTGGCGCAGCTCATCCACGATTTGAAGAACGCGAACCCGGCGGCGAGCGTCTCGGTGAAGCTCGTGTCGGAGTCGGGCGTCGGCACGGTTGCCGCGGGTGTTGCCAAGGCGAAGGCCGATCACGTCGTGATCGCGGGCCACGACGGCGGCACGGGCGCGTCGCCGCTGTCGTCGATCAAGCACGCCGGCACGCCGTGGGAACTCGGTCTCGCCGAAACGCAGCAGACGCTGGTGCTGAACCAGTTGCGCGGCCGTATCCGCGTGCAGGCCGACGGTCAGATGAAGACTGGCCGCGACGTCGTGATCGGTGCGCTGCTCGGCGCCGACGAATTCGGCTTTGCGACGGCGCCGCTCGTCGTCGAAGGCTGCATCATGATGCGCAAGTGCCATCTGAACACGTGCCCGGTCGGCGTCGCGACGCAAGATCCGGTGCTGCGTGCGAAGTTCAAGGGCCAGCCGGAACACGTCGTGAACTTCTTCTTCTTCGTCGCTGAAGAAGCACGCGAACTCATGGCGCAACTGGGCATCCGCAAGTTCGACGACCTGATCGGCCACGCCGAATTGCTCGACATGAAGAAGGGCGTCGAGCACTGGAAGGCGAAGGGTCTCGACTTCTCGCGCGTGTTCTATCAGCCGCAAGTGCCGGCCGAAGTCGCGCGCAAGCACGTCGAACAGCAGGATCACGGTCTCGATCGCGCGCTCGATCACACGCTGATCGAGAAAGCGAAGGCGGCCATCGAGAAGGGCGAGCATGTGTCGTTCATCCAGCCGGTGCGCAACGTCAATCGTACGGTCGGCGCGATGCTGTCCGGCACGATCGCGAAGAAGTACGGCCACGACGGCTTGCCCGACGACACGATTCACATCCAGTTGAAGGGCACGGCGGGCCAGAGCTTCGGCGCGTTCCTCGCGAAGGGCATCACGCTGGATCTCGTCGGCGACGGCAACGACTACGTCGGCAAGGGTTTGTCGGGCGGGCGCATCATCATTCGCCCCACGAACGATTTCCGCGGCAAGTCGGAAGAGAACATCATCTGCGGCAACACGGTGATGTACGGCGCGATCGAAGGCGAAGCCTTCTTCCGCGGCGTGGCGGGCGAGCGTTTCTGCGTGCGTAACTCGGGCGCGACGGCGGTTGTCGAAGGCACGGGCGACCACGGCTGCGAATACATGACGGGCGGCACGGTGGTCGTGCTCGGCGAAACCGGGCGCAACTTCGCTGCCGGCATGTCGGGCGGTATCGCTTATGTGTACGACCCGGACAACACGTTCGCGGGCAAGTGCAACAAGTCGATGGTCGCACTCGATCCGGTTCTGCAGCAGGCCGAACAGGAACGCACGGTCGACCGCGGCCTGTGGCACGCCGGCACCACCGACGAAGCGCTGCTGAAGGGTCTCGTCGAGCGTCACTTCCAGTTCACGGGCTCGCCGCGTGCAAAGGCGCTGCTCGAAAACTGGGACGCGTCGCGCCGTCAATTCGTGAAGGTGTTCCCGACCGAATACAAGCGCGCGCTCGGCGAAATGGCAGCGAAGAAAGCGAACAAGGAAGTGCTCGCCGCCTGAGCGCGGATTGAGCACTGACTGAACGCTGACTAAGCGCTGACTAAGCGCCGACCGCTCCCGCACAGTAGACGTCACCTTTAGCCGTACCCGCCGCCGCTCGACAATCCGAAGCGCGGTGGGTCCAGATTACCCCTAGATACAGATAGAGAAGAGAACCACATGGGCAAGGCAACCGGTTTTCTCGAGTTCGAGCGCCGCCACGAGGCGTACGAAGCTCCGCTCACGCGTGTGAAGCACTACAAGGAATTCGTCGCGGCACTCACCGACGACGAAGCGAAGATTCAAGGCGCACGTTGCATGGACTGCGGCATCCCGTTCTGCAACAACGGCTGCCCGGTGAACAACATCATTCCGGACTTCAACGACCTGGTGTTCCATCAGGACTGGAAGACCGCGATTGAAGTGCTGCACTCCACGAACAACTTCCCGGAATTCACGGGCCGCATCTGCCCGGCGCCGTGCGAAGCAGCGTGCACGCTCGGCATCAACGACGATCCGGTCGGCATCAAGTCGCTCGAACACGCGATCATCGACAAGGCGTGGGCCGAAGGCTGGGTCGCGCCGCAGCCGCCGAAGCACAAGACCGGCAAGAAGGTCGCCGTGGTCGGTTCGGGCCCTGCTGGCCTGGCCGTCGCGCAGCAACTCGCGCGCGCGGGCCACGAGGTCACCGTGTTCGAGAAGAACGACCGCATCGGCGGCCTGCTGCGTTACGGCATTCCCGACTTCAAGCTGGAGAAGTGGCTGATCGACCGCCGCATGCGCCAGATGGAAGCGGAAGGCGTGACGTTCCGCGCCAACGTGTTCGTCGGCAAGGTGGACTCGCTGCCGCCGTACATCGGCAACACGGCGAAGGAAACCATCACGCCGGAACAGTTGAAGGAAGACTTCGACGCGGTCGTGATTGCCGGCGGTTCCGAAACGCCGCGCGATCTGCCGGTGCCCGGACGCGAGCTGGAAGGCATTCACTATGCAATGGAATTCCTGCCGCAGCAGAACAAGGTCAACGCCGGCGACAAGGTCGCGAACCAGTTGCTCGCGAAGGGCAAGCATGTGGTCGTGATCGGCGGCGGCGATACGGGCTCGGACTGCGTGGGCACGTCGAATCGTCATGGCGCGAAGAGCGTCACGCAGTTCGAACTGCTGCCGCAACCGCCGGAAGAAGAGAACAAGCCGCTCGTGTGGCCGTACTGGCCGATCAAGCTGCGCACGTCGTCGTCGCATGACGAAGGCTGCTCGCGCGATTGGGCGGTCGCCACGAAGCGCCTCGAAGGCAAGAACGGCAAGGTCGAAAAGCTGATCGCGGCACGCGTCGAATGGAAGGACGGCAAGATGGTCGAAGTGCCGGGTTCGGAGTTCGAAATGAAGGCCGACCTCGTGCTGCTCGCGATGGGCTTCACGCAGCCGGTGTCGCCGGTGCTCGAGGCGTTCGGCGTCGACAAGGATGCGCGCGGCAACGTGCGTGCTTCCACTGAGGGCGACAAGGCGTATTACACGTCGGTGGACAAGGTGTTCACGGCGGGCGATATGCGCCGCGGCCAGTCGCTGGTGGTGTGGGCGATCCGCGAAGGTCGTCAGTGCGCGCGTTCGGTCGATGCGTTCCTGATGGGTCATTCGGAACTGCCGCGTTAAACGTCTGTCTCGCCGCCAGCCAGGGTTTGCAGGAAGAGGTGGAGACGACGACAGTGCCTGCTTCGCGTTATAGCGGGCGGCACCGCTGAGAGCAGTGAGAACAAAGCCGGGCACCTGAGAAGGTGACCCGGCTTTTTAACGTGCGGTTTCTGCGTGCCTTAGTGCCTTAAATTGCGCAGAGGCTAGCTACTTCCCATAACGCGCCAGCGTCAGCCCGTCCAGATCGATCTCCGGTTCGCGCTGCGTGATCAGATCCGCGACGACACGCGCCGAGCCCATCGACATCGCCCAGCCCGTCGAGCCGTGGCCGAGGTTGAGCCATAGGTTGCCGATGCCCGAAGGCCCGAGCAACGGTGCGCCGTCGGGCGTCATCGGGCGGCGGCCGACCCAGAAATGCGCGGACGTCGGCGCCGCGGCGTGCGGAAACCAGTCGGCCAGCACTTTCATCAGCGTCTGCAACGCCTGCTCGCGCAGCGTCGCGTCGCGGTTGCCGAGTTCCGCCGTGCCGGCCACCCGCAGGTTGTCGCCGAAACGCGTGATCGCCGTCTTCAGCGATTCGTCCATGAGCGCGGCGCGCGGGGCCTTTTCGTCGTCGATCACAGGCAGCGTCGCCGAATAGCCTTTCACCGGATAGAGCGGCACCTTCACGCCAAGCGGCGCGAGCAACGCCGCACTGTCGACACCAAGCGCCACCACCACGCCGTCGGCCGGCACCGCCTCCGTGCCGCGCTCGCTTTCGACACGCACCGCGCGCACGACGCCGCCTTCCACGTCGAGCGATGTCACGCGCGTGTCGAAGCGAAAGCGCACGCCATGACGTTCGCAGATGGCGCGGAGTTCACGCGTGAAGCGCGCGCAGTCGCCGGCTTCGTCGTCGGGAAGATGGACGCCCGACACCGGCGTCGCGCGTGCCCAGCGCAGGCCCGGCTCGATGTCGACGCATTGCGCGGCGCTCACTTCCCGATAGGCGATGCCCGCGTCGCGCAGCACCGCGAGCGCCGGCTGCGCGAGTTCGACGTCGTACTCGCTGCGAAAGAGTTGCAGGTAGTCTTGGCTGCGGCCGTAATCGAACGGATGACGGCTGCGGAATTCGCGCAGACACTCGCGGCTGTAGTAAGCGATGCGCTGCATCCGCTGCTTGTTGACGCGAAAGCGCTCGAGCTCGCATTCGCGCAGCCAGCGCGCGATCCAGCGCCATTGAGCCGGGTCCAGCGTCGGCCGGAAAATCAGTGGCGAAGCGGGCTTGAACAGGTATTTGAGAATCTTGGCCGGCATGCCGGGCGCGGCCCACGGCGTCACATAGCCGGGCGCGATCACGCCCGCGTTGCCGAAGCTCGTGGCGAGCGCAACGTCCGGCTCGCGTTCGATCAGCGTCACCTCGCAGCCTTGATGGCGCAGGTAGAAGGCGGTGGCGACGCCGATCACGCCGCCTCCGAGAACAATCGTTTTCATGTGCTGTTATCAGGCAAATCAGCGGCAACGTCGGGTTGCAACTCAGGCCGCAACTCAGGCCGCCATGTCATGCAGCAGGATGCGCCGCGCCGAGCACCTTGCCCTTCGTCTCAGGCAGGCACAAAGCGGCGACGATCACGAGCAGATAACCCGAACCGGCGACAATCCCCATCGCCTTCACGAGCGACATGCCCTGCGAAAGCGTGCCGACGAGAATCGGAAAGAACGAGCCGAAGCCGCGCCCCAGGTTGTAGCAGAAGCCCTGGCCCGATCCACGAATCGCATTCGGATACAGCTCCGACAGATACGCGCCCACGCCGGCGAAAATCCCTTGCACGACGATGCCGAGCGGAAAGCCGAGCGCGAGCATCATGCCATCGGTGATCGGCAGCATCGTGTAGATCATGCCGAGCACGAACGAGCCGATCGCGAACAGGATGAAGGACGCGCGCCGGCCGATCTTGTCGCACAGAATCGCGCCGACGATATAACCGGTGAACGAGCCGACAATCAGCACGATCAGATAGCCGCTCGTGTTGAACACCGACAGATGGCGCACAGTCTTCAGATAGGTCGGCAGCCAGGTGGTAATCGCGTAATAGCCGCCGAGCATGCCGGTGCATAACGCGCTGCCGAGCAGCGTCGTGCGCAGATGAGGCAGCGAGAAAATCTGCAGGAAATGCGCGGTCTCCAGGCCGCTGTCGCGCGCACGGCGCGTCTCGAGATAAATGTCCGGGTCGCTGACGTTGCGGCGAATGTAGATGATCCACGCCGCGGGCAGGAGGCCGATCCAGAAACAGGCGCGCCACGCGACTTGCTCCGGCAGCAACGCAAAGAACGCCCAATAGACGATGGCCGCGGCCGCCCAGCCGAACGACCAGCTGCTCTGCACGGTCCCGACGGCTTTCGCTCGATGCTGCGGCGAGCGTATCGTCTCGGCCATCATGATCGTGACCACTGACCATTCACCGCCGAAGCCGATGCCTTGTAGCGTGCGTGTCGCGAGCAGTTGCCAGAACGAATGCGTGAAGCCGGACAGAAACGTGAACAGCGCGAAAGTCGCGATGGTCCATTGCAGCACGCGGATGCGGCCGTAGCGGTCGGCCAGAATGCCGGCAAGCCATCCGCCGAGCGCCGATGAAATCAGCGAACTCGTCGCGATCATGCCCGCTTCGCTTTTGCTCATGCCCCACGTCGCGATCAGCGTTGGAATCAGGAACGAGTAGATCATGAAGTCGAACGCGTCGACCGCGTAGCCGCCGAAACCCGCGTAGAGCGTGCGGCGTTCCCGCTGCGTCAATTCGGTGAACCATTGGAGAGAAGGCATGTTTGTTGTGTTCTCCTGGGCTTTTCTTGTGTGCGTGCGGCTCGAGGGGAGGTCTTTGCATTCTACGGGGCGAGGCGTCGTGCGGCCACTTGTGGTCAAAATTGGCAGCAGACGGTAAGCAGGGAGTAAGCAGCCGACAGGAGACGAAATGCCTAGGAGAATGGCTTAAGAAGCGCTTTTTCGCGCGTGATTGCAGCGGGCATATCGGAAGCGCGCGCGGCACGGGCAAAGACCAAGCTGACCGTTGCTTACGAACTAATACGTCGTAACCAAAAAAATATTGGAAACGTTAAACTGCGCCCGCAGCGCTCAGGCTGCACTTTTTTTACTCACCTCGCGCATGACACATCAGATCGCCTAATGCCCGCCACCGCGAAAACCTGTCCGGCAACTCGCCGCCACCTTGTTCCCCCGGCCATGCCCGCGCACTCGCTGGCGGCATGCGCGTCGCGACGGACGTTCCTGAAGCGCTCCGCCAGCGTGCTGCTGGTGTCCGGCGTGGGCAGCTCGCTGCTCTCCGCATGCGGCGGCGGCCTCGGCGACGAGCAGGGCGACACGCCGCGGCTTGCATCGGTGGACAATTTCCGCGATGTCGCGGGCGCTGCGGCCGGCTATCCGACCGTCGACGGCAAGAAGATGCGGCGCGGCCTCTTTTTCCGCGCGAACGTGCTGACGCTGAGCGTGGCCGATCAGACGGAAATGGAGCGGCTCGGCATTGCGAGCGTCTACGATTTGCGCACGCCGGGCGAGGTGGAACGAACCGCCGACATCGTTCCTCGCGGCGCGGTTTCGCAAACGCTCGATGTGCTCGGTGTGCGCGACTTCACGCCGCCGCCTTTCGATTCAGCCGCTGGCGCGACCGCGTTCATGGAGTCGCAGGCGCGCGGCTATGTGACCGGCGCGGCGCAGCGGGCGAACTTCGGCGCGCTGCTGCGCCAGCTCGCGGACGGCACGGGCCCGCAGCTCTTTCATTCCAACGCGGGTAAGGATCGCGCCGGCTGGGTTGCGGCGCTGCTGCAGAGCATCGCGAATGTGCCGCTCGATGTGATTATGCAGGACTATCTGCTGAGCAACGTCTACCGCGCGCAGGCCATCAGGTCGCTGAAGGAAACATTGCGCGCGCAGGACGGCGACGCGCTCGCCGCGATTCAGGAACCGTTGCTCGGCGTGCAGGAGAGTTTTCTGCAGGCTGGCTTCGATCAGGTGCAGACGAGCTACGGCACGATGACGCGCTATCTGACTGACGGGCTTGGCGTATCGGAGGCGGCTATCGAGAGCTTGCGGAGCCGGCTGGTTGTTTGATGTGGCGGCGAGGGAGCGGGTTAGGCGCGTGGGCTGAACGGGCTAGCTGAAAACAGCGGCTGAAGATGCGCGCCGAACGCGCGGGCCGAACGCGCACGCCAAACACGCAGGCCAAGCACGCAGGCCGAACGCGCAGGCCGAACGTGCAGGCCAAACACGCAGGCCAAACACGCAGGCCAAACACGCAGGCCAAACACGCAGGCCAAAACACGCAGGCCGAACACGCAGTCAAAAAAAATCCGCCCCGGATACGCGGGCGGACTGAGAGGGCGGCATCGAGGTTGCCGGGGTCGACTATAAGGCCCGCGATCATGCGTTAGCCGATGCGGTAAGGCAGCGTAAGCGCGCGCCTTGCGCCGCGCCGCGCAGTGCGATCACGACCGCTACCGCTACCGCGAGCCCACCTGTCACGCCGACGCCGACGCCGACGCCGCCACCATCGCCACCGGCAACTCAATACACACTTCCAGCCCACCCTCGGCGTGATTGCGCACGTGGCAACGTCCGCCGCGATCGTGCGCGAGCCGCGCGACAATCGCGAGACCGAGACCGCAATGGCCTTCACCTCCGCGCGCGGCGTCGAGCCTCACGAACGGCTTCATCGCGGCGGCAATGCGGTCGTCGGGAATGCCCGCGCCATGATCCCGCACGCTGATGACCCAATGTCCGTCGCTGCGTGCGGTGCGGATATCGACGGGCGGCGCGCCATGCTCGAGTGCGTTATCGACGAGGTTGGTCGCCAGCCGGTCGAGCAGCGTGCGCGGCAGCGTGAACGACGCGCCGGCACGCAGATCCAGCGCGAACAGCCGGGCTTCGCCGCCCGCGTCCTGCGAGCCCGAGCCATCGACGGCGCCGTCGGTCGTGCAGTCACCTACACCGTCACTATCCGAAAACTGCTCGCGCAGGAATTCATCGACCTGAACCGGCGGACCGGCATCGGCGGATTGACCGGCGAACTCAAGAAACTGCTGGACAATGTTAGTCAGCGAATCGACATCGCGAATCAGGCCGGCACGTTCGCTTTCCGCGACCAGCACGCTCGCGCGCAGCTTCAGGCGCGTGAGCGGCGCTTTCAGGTCGTGCGCGACGCCGGCGAGCATGACCGCCTGGTCGTCGCCGGCCTCGTTCAGGCGCCGCATCATGTCGTTGAACGAGCCGATCAGCTCGCGCAGTTCGCGCGGGCCTTGCACCGTCACGGGTTCCGGCCGGCCGCCCGAACCGAAGACGCGCGCGGCGTCGGCGACGCGCGACAGCGGACGCTGCATCTGCCACACCGCGAACAACGACAGGATCAACGCGGCGGCCAGCATCGAAATGGCTTCGATCAGAAAGCGCGGCGGCGGCGGCAGATCGACCGGCAGCACGACCCAGTTCGACTTGCCCGGAAACAGCACCCACAGTTGCGGCGGACGCAGATCGTCGACGGCAATCTGGGTGCCTGGCGGAAGCGTCTCACGCAGATGCTGCGTCAACTGGACAACCAGGTGCTCGGTGGGTTCGCGCAGGTGGACGCTCGGCGGCATGTTCCAGGTCGGAACCAGATGCA
This sequence comes from Paraburkholderia sp. RCC_158, assembly GCF_041355255.1. Taxonomy (NCBI): domain Bacteria; kingdom Pseudomonadati; phylum Pseudomonadota; class Betaproteobacteria; order Burkholderiales; family Burkholderiaceae; genus Paraburkholderia; species Paraburkholderia sp. RCC_158. The sequence goes on from NZ_JBFUPM010000017.1 coordinate 73,480, forward strand.
CGCGCATGGCCGGCGCGAGCGCGGCGCCCTTGATCGGCTCGCCGTTGATGGCCTGAAGCGCCAGCACGACGCCGCGCGCAAAGCCGTCGATCTCATGGCGCGGCGGCTGCATCACCACCAGCACGAACCAGCCGGCCTGAATCGCCAACAGCACCGCCGTCGAAAGCAACGCCATTCTGCCGAACAGCGTGTTCAGCGGGTTTCTCATGCGTTCGAGGCGGCCTCGTCGGAGAAAGGTGTGCCGTCGGCGTCGGGGACGAAAACATAGCCCTTGCCGCGCACCGTTTGCACGTAGCACGGATTGGACGGATCGTCCTCGATCACGCGCCGCAGACGCCAGATCGGCACGTCGAGGCTGCGATCGCGGAAGGCGAGGTTGTCGCGATGCACGAGGTCGTGAATCAGCACACGCGATAACACCTTGTACGGGTTGTTGACGAAGATCTTCAGTAGCGCGAACTCACTGTCGCGCAACGGCAGCTTCGTATCGGCGCGCGACAGCGAGCGTGTGGCGAAATCCAGTTCGAACGGGCCGAACCTGTACGGCTTGCGGGCTTCCGGCGCGCTCGTGGTCGACGGCCCGCGGCGCCGCAGCACCGTGTGGATGCGCGCGAGCAGTTCGCGCGGATCGAAGGGCTTGGTCAGATAGTCGTCCGCGCCGAGCGACAGCCCGACGATGCGGTCGGCCACCGTGCCGCGCGCCGTCACGAAGATCACCGGAATGTCGTCGCCAGCGGCGCGCAGCGCGGTGAGCGCGCGCAGGCCGTCGGTGTTCGGCATCATGATGTCGAGCACGACGACCGACGGCCGTTCGCGCTCGAGCCGGCGCTGGAGATGGGTGCCGTCATGCAGCACCGACGCGTCAAAGCCGTTCGACTGCAAGAACTTGCAAAGCAGATCGCGTACGACCGGATCGTCGTCGACGATAAGGACCTGTGGATTCATGGCGAAATTCTAGACCGGCGCGCGCGACGCGCGGCCGACTGTTTTCTTACCAATGCTTACCCGATGCGGTGCGAGTTTTTCGGCGCGATTCTGGCGCAATTGGGCGCAATGTCCGCACACGCGAGCGTAAGGCCCGTCAACCAAGGTTCACAGCATATTTCAGCACTGCCGCTTCTGGCAACGCGGGCGCGCGTGCGGGCTCGCATTCGATGTGCGCACGCGGTATTTCTCGAAACAGTTTGCGCACAACGGCAAGTGCCGGAAAGCACTCGCAACGCGTCGTAAGCACCGTCGAAAAGCGCGCTTTTCTTCGTGCATCGGCGAGGCGTGGGCGGCGAGATGATTCGTCCTGCGATACGTCGCGCCGCACGCCGGCAGAGCTTCAGGCTCTCATCCGGCGCACGCGGTGCGCGACCGACATCTTGCCAAACCCAGCCCAACCAGCGCCATGCGAGGCTCATCATGACTGTTCCCAGTAACCTCAATTCCACCCATTTTTCTTCGATTGCGCCCACCAAGGCGACGGAAAAGCCGGCGTCCAACGGCAGTTCCGCAGCGACAAGCGGGAGCGGCAGCGGCAACGCGCAAGCCAAGGGCTCGGCGACTCAGCCGCAGCCGTCGGTGCCCGCGGGCCTCGTCGGCCATCACGTCAACACGACCGCCTGACGTACCGAGGCGCGCGTGTCGACATCAATAATTTCCGGGCGCCTCGTGCGCGCCGCTGCGTGGCTCGCGCTCGGCGCGGCGCTGTTGCCGCTCGACGGCTGCGCCGTTGCGGCGCTGCCTTGCCGGCTCACGTCGGCGACGCTGAAGATCATCCCGGTCGTCGGCCATGCGGCGGCCACGCCGTTCGACATCTGCTCATCCGCGATCGATTGAAACATGAGACCACAACGGATTGCCTGCGCGCTGGCGCTGCTGTGCGGCACATTCTCGCTGACCGTGCCGGCGCAGCCGGCGGCGCGCGACGCGGGCGCCGCAGCTTCGGCGTCGGCATCGAAGGACGCATTCGCCGACGCCCGCCGACGCGCGCAGGACACGCCATTTGCATTCCGCGGCATTGCGCTCGGCATCACGCTCGATGAGTTCCGCGCCGGTTCGAAAGTGCGTGCGACGCCGGTCGGCAGCGTGCCGGTCTGCGAGACGGACGTGCAGGCGGGCGCGCTCGGCATGCGGCTGAAGTCGCACGAGAGTCTGACCGTCGCGTGCCGGTGGGCGCATCGCGACGACAACGGTTGGGCGCTGTCGCAAGCGGTCGTCGACGGTGCGCCGGCGGCCGAGCATGTGCTGCGTTTCGCGCGCATGGAAGGGCAAAGCGCGCTGCGGCTCTACGAGATTTCCTTCGTGATCGACGAAGTCACCGCCGAAGATCTGCGCGACGCGCTCGCGGACCGCTACGGCCCGCCGCGTCATGCGACGCGGAACGTGTCGTCGCCGGGCGCGTTGCCGGTCTACGTGTGGGAAAACGCGGTCAGTTCGATCACGTTGTGTTTCCTGCCGGGCACGCGCAACGGCACGCTCACTTATCTGCTGAAGGGTTCGGACGCGTGGGTGAAGTCCGTCGTGCGGCAGTGGCAGGCGAGCGATGCAGAAGCCGGTTGATGCAGCGGCGCCGATGCGCGGATCAGCACCATTCAGCGAGGGAGTAAACCCGATGCCTACGCTACGTTTTTCCGTCGCGCTATGCGCGGCGGCATGTGTGTCCGCTTGCGCGAGCGGACAGAGGTCGATTGTCGAAACACCGATGGCGCCGCCGCTCGTGTCCGCGCCGCTGAACGTCAACACGCAGGGCGCAATTTATCAGGCGGGCACGCTGATGGTGCTGTACGAGACGCCGCGCGCGCAACACATCGGCGACGTGCTGACGATCCGCCTGTCGGAGTCGTATAGCGGGAACAACAGTTCGACGGCGGCCGCGAGCCGGGCGAGCAGCATCACCGCCGATGCCGCCGATAAATCGACGGGCGCCGCCGCGCGGCTCGCGAGGCTCTTCAACATCGGCTCGGCCAGCACCGAATTCAAAGGACAAGGCAGTCTCACCGACGCGAGCGCGATGACCGGCACGCTCGCCGTGACCGTGATCGGCACGATGCCGACCGGCAACCTGGTCGTGTCGGGCGAAAAGGTGATTTCGATGGGCGGCAACCGCGACCGCTTGCGGCTGTCAGGCGTGGTGAATCCTAAGGATATCGAAACAGGCAACTACGTCGCGTCGAGTAAGGTCGCGAATGCGCGCATCGAGCAGGCCGGCGCCGGCATGATCTCCGACGCGACGACGATGGGCTGGCTGCAGAGAATGTTTTTGAGCGTGCTGACTTTCTGAGGCGTCGTCAACGAACGCGCTCACTGCGCAGCCGCGCCCGCTCCGCGCTCGGCCGCGCCGATCTCGCCGTCCGGCACGAACACATAGCCGCGTCCCCACACCGTTTGCACATAGCGCGGCTCGGACGGATCGACTTCGATCAGCCGACGCAAACGCCAGATCGACACATCCAGACTGCGGTTGCGATGCGTCTCGCTATTGCCATGCAGTTTTTCGAGCAGTTGCGCGCGCGTGAGCACGGTCATCGCGTGAGTGACGAACACTTTTAGCATCGCGAATTCGCTTGAGCGCAGCGTGATGCGTTCGCCGTCGCGGCGCAATTCACGCGCCGGGAAATTCACCTCGAAGCGGCCGAAGCGATACGGCGCGCGTTGTTCGGGCGCGCTCGGCGCAATCGAGCCGCGCCGGCGCAGCACCGTGCGAATCCGCGCGACGAGTTCGCTCGGTTCGAACGGCTTGCCCAGGTAATCGTCCGCGCCGAGTTCGAGACCGATCACACGGTCGATCGGATCGGCGCGTGCGGTCAGCAGAATCACGGGGATATCGTCGCCCGCCACGCGCAGCGCGCGCAGCGCACTGATGCCGTCGAGCTCGGGCATCATGATGTCGAGCACGACCAGCGCGGGACGCTCGTCCTGAAGCTTGCGCTGCAGCGCCATGCCATGCTCGAGCGTGGCAACCTTGAAGCCGCGCCCTTCGAGATACTGGCTGACGAGCTCACGTACGACGGGGTCGTCGTCGACGACCAGAATGGATTGGTTCATTCAGGTCATCTTAGTGATCCGCGCGCGCGCAGCAAAGCGGCTAACGCTTTCCAATCCTTTCTCGCGTAAGAGAAAGCAACCGGCATGCGGCTAGTTGACCTGCGAGGTCTGAATGGTCTGCCGTGTTTCGCGGCCGAAATCGGTCCGGTCGATCACCATCTTGTCGATCAACCCATTGAGCTTGGTCGACGCCGACGAGAAGCGGTCGCTGTTCAGGCCGCCCGTCTGGTAGCGCGCGGTGACGAGAATGCGGCCACTCTGCACGAGCGTCAGGTCGATGACCGACAGATACTGGATCGCGTCGTCGCTGAACGAGCGGCGGCCGTAGTCGATCGCCGCGTTGTAGACGAGGCGCGCCTCGCAGCCGGCGGGCGAGGTGCCGGGATTGTAGACATCCGAACGAATGCCGCGGCGATCGAGCGCGAGTTGCAGCGCCGGCACGAAATCGCCGACCGACACAGCAGTGTTCACTTCGATGCAAACGTGCCGCACATCCGCGGGACGGCCGCTCACGAAGGTCGGCGACGAATAGTTCGCGGCGATCGCGTAGCCGGCCTGGATCACGGAGCCGGTGGCGTCGGCTGCCTGGATCAGCGTCCACGCGCAGCCGTTCAGTCCGACCGTCAGCGTCGTACAGGCGACGAACCGCGCGCTCGGCCGCCGCAACCTGACCCAGGCCGCGCGAGGGGCTCGCGTTAAAGCGTTAGCGCGTGTGGTGGTCAGGAAGGTCATGAGGCGGAGCCAGGGCGATTAAGCCGATCATGGAGATCGACCGAGCGAAGCGAAATGCGGCGGAACGCGCATCGTCCTCGACGCGTCTGCATTCAGCGCGCGACGCGCAGCCGCAACTCGTTTTGCCCTTGCACGCTCGCAGTGACATTCACGCGCCGCTCGCCGGTCGTCACGATGAAATGCTGGCGCGTCGGCGTGTTCACGTCATGCACGACGTTCGGAAAGCACGCGGCGATGTCAGCGCCGATTTCCTCGAGCGGATCGTTGACGACACCGTCGGCTTGCCAGTGCGCGCGCCAGTGGCAGTCGTACGCGTGCGTGTTGGCGCGGCAATCTTCGGTGCTCGCGACGCCCGGCAGTTGCGCGGCCGGTTGCGTGTGCAATTGCTTGTAGTCGGATGCTTCGACGATGTGCCTGAGCGCGGGGCACACGTCGGCGGGTTCGTTCGGCGGCGTGGTTTGCGCGGCGTGAGCAAGATGAGCGGCACTTCCGAGCAGCACCGCTGCGGAGAGAGCGAGGCCGAGCCGGTGAATCGAAGGATAAGAGCGGCGATCGAATGACATGAGCGAGAGTCCGTTAGCAGTGGATGGCGTGCGGGCCGCAGGGGACGGCGCGCACGACTATCGTCGCTGTTTCGGGCTCGTTTCAAAGGGCTGAAAAGCTTGCCCGCTTCGCAAATGCTTTCGAGGTGTTCTCGCGCGTTTCGGGATCTTGCCGCGGCTCGCGCGAATGTGAGTACGGGTGCGAGTGCGTTGGCGAACGGCGCGCGGCGGTGTGAATCAGCCGAGCGTCAGTCCGCCGTCGACGTGGATCACCTGGCCGGTGATGTGACGCGCTTCGTCGGAAAGCAGGAAGGCGATCAGCGCGGCAATGTCGGCTGGCTCGGCGATGTGGCCGAGCGGTGTCGATTCCGCGGCACGCGTCCACACGGCGGCGTTATCGGCGCTCGGTCCGCGGTCCTTGCGCGTATAGCCGGGCGCGACGCAATTCACGGTCACGCCATGCGGCGCGAGTTCGGCGGCTGCGGTTTTCGCGAGCGACTCGAGCGCCGCCTTGGCCGCGGCGGTCGCGGCAAACGGCGTATCCGCTCGATAACGATGCGCGACGAACGAACTCAACGCGATCACTCGGCCTCGCTTCGAGGTTTCCAACGCAGGCGTGGCGCGCTTCACGAGCGCCGCGAAGGCGGCGGGCATCGCGGCGAATGCGGCGCCGAGCACATCGGAATCGAGCGTCTGGAGCGTCTGGCGCTGCGCATGCCCCGCGTTCGCGACCAGTTGATCGAGTGCGCCGAAGTTCGCGAGCGTTTGATGCACCACATGTTCCGCGGCGCCGCGCTCGGCGAGATCGCCCGTCACCGTTGCGCAGGCCGCGCCGTTCGCGCTGCAATCGGCGGCAACGTGCGCGAGACGCTCGCGCGACTCGCGCTCGGCGCCGCGTGCGTGCAGCATCAGCGCGGTGCGCGGCGCGGCGATCCGCCGGGCCAGCGCCGCGCCGATGCCGGAACCCGCGCCGGTGATCAGCACGACGCGATCAAAGCCCGCACTGGCTTCGCTCGCTGCGGCGCTCTCCGGGTTCATGCCGCGACCGCTTCGCCGGCGCGCTCGACTTCGAGCGTTTCGTCATGGAACGCCGCCAGCGATTCGCGATGCGCGACGCTGACGATGGCCGCCTTCGGCAGCCGCTCGGTGAAGAGGCGATAGAGACGCGCTTCGTTCTCGGCGTCGAGCGCGCTCGTCGCTTCGTCGAGGAACAGATAGTCGGGCTTGTGCAGCAGCACGCGCGCGGCGGCGAGGCGCTGTTGCTCGCCCGGCGAGAGCACGCGCGTCCAGTGCGCGGATTCCTGCAAACGGTCCGCGTATTGCGACAGGTGGCAAACGACGAGCGCCTCGCGGCATTCGTCGTCCGTATACGTGTCGGCCGCCGACGGATACGCGAGCGCCGCCTTCAGCGTGCCGATCGGCATGTAGCTCACTTGCGGAATGAACATCATGCGGGCGTTGACCGGCGCGTCGATCGCGCCATCGCCGAACGGCCACAAGCCGGCGAGCGCGCGCATCAGCGTGCTCTTGCCCGAGCCGGACGGCCCGCGCACGAGCCAGCGCGAGCCCGGATGAATCACGATGTCGCGGATGCGCGAGAGCGGGCTGCCGTTCGGAAGCGCGAGCTGGAGGCCGTCGGTGGAGAGCTTGTCGGCGTCGACGAAATGCAGGTTGATGCCGCCGTGCGCGGTGGCCGGCGAGACGGATTCCTTCAGACGCGGCGCATGCACGACGCGCTTGAATTCGCGCAGACGGTTGACCGTGGCGCGCCATTCGACCAGCGTCGAGTAACTGTTGATGAACCACGAGAACGAGTCGCTGACCGTGTTGAATGCGCTGGAGATTTGCATCAGCACACCGAACGTGAAGGCGCCCGCGAAGTAACGCGGCGCGGCGACGACGAGCGGAAAGATGATCGCGATCTGACCGTAGAAGCTCAGCACGAAGGTGAGCCGCTTCGTGTACTTCATGACCTGCCACCAGTTATCGCGGATGCGGCCGAACAGCGAATGGGCGTTCGTCTTCTCCGTGTCCATGCCGTTGTAGAACGCGATCTGCTCGGCGTTCTCGCGCAGGCGGATCAGGCCGAAACGGAAATCGGCCTCGACTTTCTGCGCCTGATAGTTGATCGGCACGAGCGGATGACCGACTTTCTGGATCACGAGCGAGCCGACCACTGCGTACAGCGCGGCTGCCCACACCATGTAGCCGGGAATCTGCAGCGGCACGCCGCCGAGCGTGATGGTCAGCGCGCCGGCCAGCGCCCACAGGATCGTGATGAACGAGACGAGCGTGACGACCGTGGACAGCAGATCGAGCGTGAGCGACAGCGTGGTCGTGGCGAACGACTGCAGGTCGTCGCTGATCCGCTGGTCTGGGTTGTCGGCGAGGCGGTCGCGCTCGATCCGGTAAAACGCGCTGTCGTGCAGCCACTCGTTCAGATAGCGCGTCGTCAGCCACTGACGCCAGCGAAAGCCGAGCATCTGGCGCATATAGCGTCCGTACACCGCGAGGATGATGTAGCCGAACGCGAGCCCGGAAAAGATCATCAGCAGATGCGGGAAGTCGCGCACGTTCTTGGTTTGCAGCGCGTTATAGAAGTCGGCGCTCCAGCGGTTCAGGCGGACGTTGATCCACACCACCGCGAGGTTCATCGCAATGATCGCGATGAGCATCCCCCACGCCGTCTTTTTTTCTTCCGACACCCAGTAAGGCTTGATGAGGCTCCATGCGGAGACTTTCTCGTCGGGCGGCAGCGCGGGGCTGACAGAAGTATTCGTTGTCATGAGCGTCCTGGGAATGCTGTTCGATTCGGGCCGGTCCACGCGGGCCGACCCCTCGCGGGTCTTCGTATCTGTCGTGTCTTGTCTGTGCGTATCTGCGCGGTCACGGCGGCTGACGGCCGGGCGCCGCGGCGACTGCCGATTCTGGCGCGAAGCCCTTAAGCGAAAATTAATTCGCGGCGCCGGCGCAAAGCCGGCAGTCATTGCTGCCGCCTCTGCGCGAGCGCCGCCGCGACATAACCGCCGACCGTTCGCGCGATGCCGCGTTTTCCGCGTCATCTCTCGTGGCATTGTGCCAGAGCGGTGGGCCGCTCATCCGGCTAAAGCGTAAGGCGCAAAAGGTGGTGCCGGATCAAGCCGCGCGCGGCGCGATGCGCCGCTCGTTTGCGAGCGCCGCGCCTTTTATGGTCTAATGACCTTCGACGAAACAGGGGTGCTTTGCACTTGAGCGGCGTGATTCTCACGCTGCGGCTGCGAGGCTGAGAGAGACCCTTTGCACCCGATCCGGGTAATACCGGCGCGGGAAGTTTCCGGAAGCAGCCAGTCTTCCATTCCCCGCCGGGCGGCGTACTTCATTGGAGTACGCATGTTGCCTGGCCGGCCTTGCCCGCCGGTTTCGTCCTGGGTACGCGCTTTTTGTCGGCCGTACGGAAAGGACTCGATGACCGCCTATTGTTCAGTTATGTGTTTTGCTCCTTGTCGCGCCGTTCTTGACGCGCGCTGCATTGCTTTTGTCCGTCGTATCGAAGCGGAGCGCGCACGATGAGCCGCGCCGCACAACCCGATTTCGCTGTGCTCGGCGGCGGTCTGTGCGGGCGCCTCGTCGCGTGGCGGCTCGCCGGAGAAGGACATCGCGTGGCGCTTTATGAGCGCGGCGACGCCGACGGCTCGCAGGCTGCCGCGTGGGTCGCGGCCGCCATGCTCGCGCCGCTTGCCGAAGCCGCCAGCGCCGAACTTCTGATTACGCGTCTCGGCGCCGCATCGCTCGAAACCTGGCCGCAAGTGCTGGCCGGGTTGCCCGAGCCGGTGTTTTTCCAGCGCAATGGCACGCTCGTCGTCTGGCATCACGCGGATCGGACCGAGGCGCCGTTGTTCGAAAGACGGGTGCGCTCGAACGCGCCGGCCGAACTGCTGGACGGCGGCTTCGTCACGCTGGCCGGCGCGCAACTCGGTGCCGCCGAACCTGCGCTCGCGGGGCGCTTCAATCAGGGCTGGCTGCTGCCGCGCGAAGGTCAACTGGACAATCGCCAGGTGCTGCGCGCGTTGGCGGCGGGTCTCGGGCAACGCGGCGTACAAACGCATTGGAATACGCCCGCGCTCGATGGGGCGCTGCCGCCTGCGCGCATCACCATCGACTGCCGCGGTCTCGGCGCGAAACCCGTGCTGCCGACGCTGCGCGGCATCCGCGGCGAAGTCGCGCGCGTGCACGCGCCCGGCATTAATCTGACGCGGCCGGTGCGGCTGCTGCATCCGCGCTATCCGCTCTACATCGCGCCGAAGCAGGACGATTTGTATGTGATCGGCGCCACCGAGGTGGAAGGCGAGGACATGTCGCCCGTCAGCGTGCGATCCGCGCTGGAGCTGCTGAGCGCGGCGTTTTCCGTGCATCCGGGCTTCGGCGAGGCGCGCATTCTCGAGCTGAATTCGCAGTGCCGTCCGACCTTGCCCGATCATCGGCCGGCGCTGTTGTGGGACGGCGCGCAGACGCTGCGCGTGAACGGGCTGTACCGGCACGGCTACATGATCGTGCCCGAGGTCGCCGACGAAGCCGCGCGCTTCGCGGCGGCGCTGCTGGACGGACGCATCGGCGACGCCGACGCGTTCGCGGACTGGCGGCGCGCCGCGCGCTGGAGCGAACTGTTCCACGAGCAGCGCGCGCGGGAGCCCGCGTGAGCACCGGTTGCCGGCGCGACGCTGCGAACGCCTGCGCAATTGCCATCGACTGAACCGTATTCGAACACCATGGACATTCATATCAATCAGAAGCCGTTGTCGTTGCCCGAGGGCGCGACTGTCGCCGATGCGCTCGCTGCGTACGGCGCGCGGCCGCCGTTCGCCGTCGCGCTGAACGGCGATTTCGTCGCGCGCACGCAGCATGCGGCGCGCGCATTGCAGCCGGGCGACAAGCTGGACGTCGTGCAGCCTGTGGCCGGCGGTTGAGCGCGTTGCCGCGCCAAACCAAGCCAGCCGATCACGCAATCGCAGACGAGCGAACACAACCACGCACGACCACGCACGATCACGAGCAATCGCCGCCCGCCCCGCCTTGCCGGAGACCAGATGATGCAAATGACTTCCCCCCAAACCGCCGACGCGCTCACGCTCTACGGCCAACCCTTCGCGAGCCGGGTGCTGCTCGGCACGTCGCGCTATCCGTCGCTGCAATCGCTGTCCGATTCGATCGACGCCGCGCGCCCCGGCATGGTGACCGTCGCGCTGCGCCGGCAGATGAACGAAGGCGGCGCCGAAGCCGGTTTCTTCGATCTGCTCAAGCGCCACGGCGTGCCGCTGTTGCCGAACACGGCCGGTTGCCTGACCGTCGGCGAGGCGGTGGCGACCGCGCACATGGCGCGCGAAATCTTCGAAACCGAGTGGATCAAGCTCGAACTGATCGGCGACGACTACACGCTGCAGCCCGATCCGGTCGGCCTGATCGAGGCGGCGGCGAAGCTCGTCAAGGACGGCTTCAAGGTGCTGCCGTATTGCACCGAAGACCTGGTGATCGGCCGCCGTCTGCTGGACGCCGGCTGTGAGGCGCTGATGCCGTGGGGCGCGCCGATCGGCACCGGCAAGGGCGTGATTAATCCGTATGGCTTGCGAGTGTTGCGCGAGCGGCTGCCTGACGTGCCGCTGATCGTCGACGCCGGGCTCGGCGTGCCGTCGCACGCGGCCCAGGTGATGGAGTGGGGTTTCGACGGCGTGCTGCTGAACACGGCGGTGTCGCAGGCCACGCATCCCGACGCGATGGCGCGCGCGTTTGCGCTGGGCGTCGAAGCGGGCCGTCAGGCGTTTCTCGCCGGACCGATGGCCGAGCGCGAAAGTGCGCACGCGAGCACGCCGGTGGTCGGCATGCCGTTCTGGCATCAGGACGGGAGCGCCGCATGACGCAGACCCTGGCCCTGAAAGACCGCGACCTGTTCTGGCCGCCCGCCGACGAACTCACCGAAGCGACCGAACGCATCCGCGCCCGTCTCGGCGACTGGCCGCCCACGCACGCGCCGTGGCGCATCTGCCTGACCGCGCCGGATCAGCCGAATGGCGGCGATCTGATCGTGCTCGCCGATGCCGCGCGGCACGGCGAACAGATGGCGCGCTGGCTCGTGCAGGGCGCGGCGGTGGTCGAAGCCGCCGAGAACAAGGCGACGCTGCATCTCGGAGGCGAAAAATACCGTCTGGAAGGCCATCTCGCCGAAGACTGGATCCCCGCGCTCGCCGCGTTCCTCGACTGCGGTTTCGATCCGCACGACGCGCTCGTGTTGGCGCTCGCGTGGCGCGACGGCGACGAAACGCGGACCAACGCCGCGGGCGACTCCTTCCCCTGCGATCTGGCTGCCTTTCCGCGTCTTGCCGGTTTGCCGCCAGCGCCGGCGCAGCCGTTCCCGCGCTGCCCCGAGCGGCTCGGACTCTATCCGGTGCTGCCTAGTGCCGAGTGGGTCGAACGCGTGGTCGGCTACGGCGTGAAAACGGCGCAACTGCGCCGCAAGTCCGCCCATCCCGCCGACGAGCTTCAGCGCGAGATCGCCCGCTGCGTCGCGGCGGGAAAGCGGCATGACGCGCAGGTTTTCATCAACGATCACTGGCAGGCCGCGCTCGATGCGGGCGCCTACGGCGTGCACCTCGGCCAGGAAGACGTGCACACGGCGGATCTGGCGGCGCTGGCGGCGGCCGGCATCCGGCTCGGTCTGTCGACGCACGGCTTCTACGAAATTCTGAAGGCGCTGCACTTCCGCCCGAGCTATATCGCGTTGGGAGCGGTGTTCCCGACCACGACGAAAGTGATGCCGACCGCGCCGCAGGGCGTCAAGCGCCTCGCGCGCTACGTCCGGCTGCTGGACGGCGTCGTGCCGCTGGTCGCGATCGGCGGAATCGATTTGCAGGTGCTGCCTGAGGTTCTCGCGACGGGCGTCGGTTGTGCGGCGGTGGTGCGCGCGGTCACCGAAGCGTCTGATCCGGCGGCCGCCGTTGCCGCACTGCAACAAGCTTTTACGCAATAATCGTCATGATTGGTTAAGGGACAGGGCGCCTCACGGCAACATTTGCATGATGGCCCTATAATTCGGCCTTCCGTGCAAAAGGATTGTCACTCAGTGTCTTCCCCATCCGAGACCTTACTCGAGCTGCGCGACGTCGACTTCGGTTACGGCGACCGGCTCGTCCTGTCGAACCTGAACCTGCGCTTTCCGCGCGGCCAGGTCGTCGCGGTCATGGGCGGTTCGGGTTGCGGCAAAACAACGGTGCTGCGGCTGATCGGCGGTCTGGTTCGCGCGCAGCGCGGCGAGATTCTGTTCCACGGCGAAAACGTCGGCGCGCAAACGCGCGACGGCCTGTACGCGCTGCGCCGCAAGATGGGCATGCTGTTCCAGTTCGGCGCGCTGTTCACGGACATGTCGGTGTTCGAAAACGTGGCGTTTGCGCTGCGCGAGCACACCGATCTCCCGGAGGAACTGATCCGCGATCTCGTGCTGATGAAGCTCAACGCGGTTGGCCTGCGCGGCGCGCGCGACCTGCTGCCGTCGGAGATTTCCGGCGGCATGGCGCGGCGCGTGGCGCTCGCGCGCGCCATCGCCCTCGACCCCGAACTGATGATGTACGACGAGCCGTTCGCCGGCCTCGACCCGATCTCGCTTGGCATCACCGCGAACCTGATTCGCGCGCTCAACCAGGCGCTCGGCGCGACGTCGATTCTGGTCACGCACGACGTGCCGGAGTCGTTCGCGATCGCGGACTACGTTTATTTCCTCGCCAACGGCGGCGTTCATGCCGAGGGCACGCCGGCGCAACTGCGCGCGTCGACTGATCCGACGGTGCGGCAGTTCATCGACGGCGCGCCGGACGGTCCGTTCAAATTCCACTATCCGAGCAGAACGCCGCTCGCGGCGGACTTCGGCGTCGGCGGAGGGCGGTCATGATCGGCACATTGATCTCCTCGGTCGGCCGCGTGGTGCTCGACGGGCTCGGCACGGCCGGCTACGCGACGCGCTTTTTTCTCCGGCTGCTGGTCGAATTTTTCCCGCTGCTGCGCCGTCCGCGGCTTGTCACGAAGCAGATCCACTTCGTAGGTAATTATTCGCTGGTGATCATTGCGGTGTCGGGGCTGTTCGTCGGCTTCGTGCTGGGCTTGCAGGGCTATTACACGCTCAATCGCTATGGTTCCGAGCAGGCGCTCGGGCTGCTGGTCGCGCTCTCGCTCGTGCGAGAACTCGGGCCGGTCGTCACGGCGCTGCTGTTCGCCGGCCGCGCGGGCACCTCGCTCACCGCCGAAATCGGCTTGATGAAAGCGGGCGAGCAACTGACCGCGATGGAAATGATGGCGGTCGACCCGGTCAAGGTCGTGGTCGCGCCGCGTCTGTGGGCCGGCATTATCGCGATGCCGATTCTCGCGGCGATTTTCAGCGCGGTCGGTATCGCGGGCGGCTATGTGGTCGGCGTGCTGCTGATCGGCGTCGATGCCGGCGCGTTCTGGTCGCAGATGCAAGGCGGCGTGGACGTCTGGCGCGACGTTGGCGCGGGCGTCGTCAAAAGCGTGGTGTTCGGCCTTGCGGTGACGTTCGTGGCGCTCTTCCAGGGCTACGAAGCGCGGCCGACGCCCGAGGGCGTGTCGCGCGCCACGACGAAGACGGTCGTGTATGCGTCGCTCGCGGTGCTCGGCCTCGATTTTCTGCTGACCGCGCTGATGTTCAGTTAAGACTGCGTTGCCTGTTTTGCCGCTGCGGCGCGTCACTGAGCGCGCGCGGCGGCGCGACGGCGGCGCGGCGATTCACTTTGGGATGACGATGAAAAAGACTGCTCTCGACTTCTGGGTCGGCCTGTTCGTGGTGTTGGGTTTCGTGGCGCTGCTGTTTCTCGCGCTGAAGGCCGGCAACATGAGCTCGCTGTCGTTCCAGGCGACCTATCCGGTCAAGCTCAAGTTCGACAATATCGGCGGATTGAAGGCGCGCGCACCCGTCAAAAGCGCGGGCGTGACGGTGGGCCGGGTCGCCTCGATCGGGTTCGACAGCAACGCCTATCAGGCGCAGGTGACGATCGACATCGACAAGCAGTATCAGTTTCCGAAAGACACGTCGGCGAAAATCCTGACTTCGGGGCTGCTCGGCGAGCAATACATCGGCCTCGAACCGGGCGGCGATACCGAGATGCTCAAAGCCGGCGACACCATTTCGATGACGCAATCGGCAATCGTGCTTGAAAACCTGATCGGACAGTTCCTCTACAGCAAAGCGGCCGATTCGGGCGCATCGAAGCCGGGCGCCGCATCGGTGGCACCGGCTGCAGCACCCGCTCCGGCGCCCGCGGCGGCGGTGCCCGCTTCCGGCTCGGCCGGTCAATAAGGAGAACAACAATGCAGACCTTACAGGCCGGGGGCGCGCGCGTCTTCCGGATGGGTAGACTGGCGGTTGCGGCCGCGATCCTGGCCGGTTGCACGACGGTGCAGACGCCGACCAAGGGCGATCCGCTCGAGGGCCTGAACCGCACCATCTTCACGGTCAACGACAAGCTCGACCAGTACGCGCTGAAGCCGGTCGCGAAGGGCTATGTGTTCATCACGCCGCAGCCTGTGCGCGACAGCGTGACGAACTTCTTCTCGAATATCGGCGACGTCTACATTGCGGCGAACAACCTGCTGCAACTGAAGATCACCGACGGCGTGCAGGACATCATGCGGATCGTGATCAACACGATCTTCGGTGTCGGCGGATTGTTCGACGTGGCGACGCTCGCGAAGCTGCCCAAGCACGACAACGACCTCGGCCTGACGCTCGGCCACTACGGCGTGCCTGCCGGTCCGTATCTGGTGCTGCCGCTGTTCGGGCCGAGCACCGCGCGCGACGCGGTCGGCTCGATCGGCAATTACTATATCAACCCGCTCAGCTACGTCGATCCGGCGGGCTTGAGCTGGGCGCTGTACGGTCTGAACATCGTCAATACGCGTGCGAATCTGCTGAATGCGAGCGACGTGCTGGAAGGCGCCGCGCTCGACAAGTATTCGTTCGTGCGCAACGCATATCTGCAACGCCGCGAGTATCTGCTGTCGGACGGCAAGCAGTCGCAGGCGCTGCCGAACTATGGCGATGAAGCGCCGCTGCCGAAGTACGAAGACGTCGACGGCACGCCCGCCGGCGCGCCGGCCGGTGCAGTGACCGGAACCGCGGGCGCGGCGGGAACGAGCGGTGCTGCCGCCAAGGCGTCGGCTGCATCCGGTGCATCCGGTGTGAGCGCCGCGACGCCGCCGCAAGCCGCGTCAGCCGCTGCAACGGCGAACGGCGCCTCGGCGCCCGAAGCGGCTTCGGGCGCGGAAACGCCGCCGCTCGACCTCAACGGCGGTCCGGAAACCACGCAGATTCCGGCGGGTCAACTGGTGCCGCCCACGCGCTTCAACTTACCGTCGTTCAAGTTGCGTTGAGCGTGCCGGCGCGGCCGTAACAGATCGATACGACTCTCGCAGTTTGCGCATGGATTGCCGCTGAACTCGCGTGTTAATGTCGCCTCAAACGGTTGCACTATTTTTTAAGCAAGGCTCGATATGAAAAAATTCTTTCTGATTCCGTTGTTTGCAGCGTTGTTCTCTTTCGTGAGTGTTGGAGCATCGGCGCAAGCCGTCGACAGCAGCGCGCCCGACGTGCTCGTCAAGACCGTCACCCAGCAGGTGATCGACGCGGTGCGTGCCGACAAGTCGATCCAGCAGGGCGACATTTCGCACATCACGCGTCTCGTCAACGAAAAGATCCTGCCGTACACGGACTTCCGCCGCACCACGCAACTGGCGATGGGCCGCAACTGGCGCACGGCGACGCCCGAGCAGCAGAGCCAGGTCGTCGAACAGTTCAAGATGCTGCTGATCCGCACGTATTCGGGCGCGCTCGCGCAGGTGCGCGACCAGCAGATCCAGTACAAGCCGTTCCGCATGAATCCGGACGACACCGACACGGTGGTCCGTTCGGTCGTGATGAACAACGGTTCGCCGATCGAGCTCGACTACCGTCTGTACAAGACGCCGCAAGGCTGGCGCGTGTATGACATCAACGTGCTCGGCGCGTGGCTGATCCAGGCTTATCAGCAGCAGTTCAGCGAGCAGATCCAGCAGAAGGGCGTCGACGGACTGATCCAGTTCCTCACGCAGCGCAATCAGCAACTCGCCGCGGGCAAGCAGTCGTGAGCGAAGTGCTGAGCCCCGTCGCTCAACGGTTCGCGAGCGGCGCGACGCTGACCCACGCGAGCGCAAAGGCCGCGCTCGCGGCGGGTCTCGAGCGAATCGCAGCGGGCGCGGGCGGCGTCGATTGCGCGCCGCTCACGCACTTCGATTCATCGGCGCTGGCCGTGCTTCTCGCATGGCGGCGCGCCGCTCAGGCGCGCGGCGGCGCATTCGAAGTTCTCAATCTGCCGGCCGGGCTCGCGAGTCTCGCGCAAGCCTACGGCGTCGATACGCTGATCGCCGGTTCCATCGAAGGCGCTCGCGCCGCGTGAGCGGTCCGGCGCGCTTCAGCGCCGGCTTCACGCGATTCTGCTCACGTCGTTCGCCAGCTTGCCGTCAGCGCCACACGCGCGCGCACCTGACGCGTTCATCACGCTTCCCGCTATCCCCCGACTGAGATAGGGCCGCCAGGTTTTGCCCTATAATCAAACGTTTTTTGGGCCACGGTTAGGGCAATCCCACCGGCCCCAATTCCGTTTTTTCCAGCACTTTGCGCCCGCCCAGGGCTCCTTTAAGCGCCGCGACGCACGCGGCGCACTGTCATGTCAGCCATAGAAATTCGTAACGTCAAAAAGCGCTACAAGGACTTGCAGGCGCTCAAGGGCGTCAGCCTCACGGTGGAAGAAGGCGAGTTCTTCGGGCTGCTCGGTCCGAACGGCGCGGGCAAGACAACGCTCATCAGCATTCTCGCGGGACTCGCGCGCGCGGACGAAGGCAGCATCGCGGTGCGCGGCCACGACGTGGTGGGCGACTTCCGCGCGGCGCGCCGCGCGTTGGGCGTGGTGCCGCAGGAACTCGTGTTCGATCCGTTCTTCACGGTGCGCGAAACGTTGCGCATCCAGTCCGGCTACTACGGGCTGCGCAATAACGACGCGTGGATCGACGAAATCATGGCCAACCTCGACCTCACCGAGAAAGCCGACGCCAACATGCGCGCGCTGTCGGGCGGCATGAAGCGCCGCGTGCTGGTCGCGCAGGCATTGGTGCATCGGCCGCCGGTGATCGTGCTCGACGAGCCGACCGCGGGCGTCGACGTCGAGTTGCGCCAGACGCTGTGGAAATTCATCTCGCGCCTGAACCGCGAAGGCCACACGATCGTGCTGACCACGCACTATCTCGAGGAAGCCGAATCGCTGTGCGACCGCATCGCGATGCTGCGTCGCGGCGAAGTGGTGGCGCTGGATCGCACCAGCACGCTGCTGCAACGCTTCGCCGGCATGCAACTGTTCGTGCGTTTCGCGCAAGGCGTGCTGCCTGCCGAACTGCGTCCCCTGGAAGCCGAGGGCGGCGCGGGCAACGGCAATGGCCGCCAGCATCTGCTGCGTCTCGCGAGTTATGACGACGTCGAGAAGATTCTCGCGCAATGCCGCGCGGCGGGCTGCACATTCGAAGAAATCGAGGTCCGTAAAGCCGACCTCGAAGATGTTTTCGTTCAGGTGATGAACGGTCCGGAAGTGATCGAGGGGCTCGCATGAGCGGCTATAGCGGTTTCGGCACGCTGTTCTATAAAGAAATCCTGCGCTTCTGGAAAGTGTCGTTCCAGACCGTGCTTGCGCCCATCATCACGGCGCTGCTGTATCTGACCATTTTCGGCCACGCGCTGCGCAATCATGTGCAGGTTTATCCGGGCGTCGAATACACGAGTTTCCTGGTGCCGGGCCTCGTGATGATGAGCGTGTTGCAGAATGCGTTTGCGAACAGTTCGTCGTCGCTGATCCAGTCCAAGATCACCGGTAATCTGGTGTTCGTGCTGCTGCCGCCGCTGTCGCACTACGAGATGTTCGCCGCGTATGTTCTCGCCGCGGTCGCGCGCGGTCTCGCGGTCGGTTTCGGAGTGTTCATCGTGACGATCTGGTTTGTGCCCGTCAGCTTCACCGCGCCGCTCTACATCATTCTGTTTGCGATTTTCGGCGCCGCGATTCTCGGCACGCTCGGTTTGATCGCGGGCATCTGGGCCGAGAAGTTCGACCAGCTCGCCGCATTCCAGAATTTTCTGATCATGCCGCTCACGTTTCTCTCAGGCGTGTTCTACTCGACGCATACGCTGCCGCCGGTGTGGCGGGAAATATCGCGGCTCAATCCTTTTTTCTACATGATCGACGGCTTTCGCTATGGCTTCTTCGGGATGTCGGATATCAATCCGCTCGTGAGCCTTGCGATCGTCGCCGGTTTCTTCGTGGTGCTGGCCGTGGTGGCGATGCGCATGCTCGCGTCCGGCTACAAGCTGCGCCACTGACGAGGAGCTTCTCACATGTTGCCGACTCCCGAACAGGTCAAGCAATACATCGCCGCTGGGCTCGCTTGCCAGCATCTCGAAGTCGAAGGCGACGGTCAGCATTTCTTTGCGACCATCGTTTCTCCGAGCTTCGAGGGCAAGCGTCTGATCCAGCGTCATCAACTCGTGTATGCGGCGCTCGGCGACCGCATGCGCGAAGAAATCCACGCGCTCAGCATGAAAACGCTGACGCCCGCCGAATGGCAGAACGCGTAATCTGGAAATTTAGTGCGAATTACTCAGGAAGGACGCGACGCCGGCAGCGGCGCGTCGAACACAATCAAGGCAGTTCCGGCTGAAGTCCGGATCGATCAGGAACACACAGGCATGGACAAACTCGTCATTGAAGGTGGCTACCCGCTGTCGGGTGAGGTCGTTGTCTCGGGTGCGAAGAACGCGGCGTTGCCGATTCTGTGCGCGAGTTTGCTGAGCGCGGAGCCGGTGCAGCTCGACAACGTGCCCGATCTGCAGGACGTGCGCACCATGCTCAAGCTGCTCGGGCAAATGGGCGTGCGCATCGAAAGTGCTGAAGGGCGCGTGTCGCTCGACGCGTCGAAGGTCGACAACCTCGTCGCGCCGTACGAAATGGTCAAGACCATGCGCGCGTCGATCCTCGTACTCGGGCCGCTCGTCGCACGCTTCGGCCATGCGCGCGTGTCGCTGCCGGGTGGTTGCGCGATCGGCGCGCGTCCGGTCGATCAGCACATCAAGGGCCTGCAGGCGATGGGCGCCGAGATCACGATCGATCACGGCTTCATCGAAGCGCGTGCGGAGCGGCTGAAGGGCGCGCGCATCATCACCGACATGATCACCGTGACCGGCACCGAGAACCTGCTGATGGCAGCCGTGCTCGCCGAAGGCGAAACCGTCATCGAGAACGCGGCGCGCGAACCGGAAGTGGGCGACCTCGCGCACCTGCTCGTGCAGATGGGCGCGAAGATCGAAGGCATCGGCACCGACCGTCTCGTGATCCAGGGCGTGGACAAGCTGCACGGCGCAAAGCACACGGTGATTCCGGACCGCATCGAAGCCGGCACGTTCCTGTGCGCGGTGGCGGCGGCCGGCGGCGACGTCACGCTGAAGAACGTGCGTCCGCAGACTCTCGACGCGGTGACCGCCAAGCTGCGCGAAGCGGGCGTGACGATCGACGAAGGCGACGACTGGATGCGCGTGCGCATGGACAAGCGTCCGAGCGCGGTGTCGTTCCGCACGTCCGAATACCCGGCGTTTCCGACCGACATGCAGGCGCAGTTCATGGCGCTGAACACGGTCGCGGACGGCAAGGCGCAGGTCGTCGAGACGATCTTCGAGAACCGCTTCATGCACGTGCAGGAGCTGAACCGCCTCGGCGCCAACATCACGACCGACGGCAAGACCGCGCTCGTGACGGGCGTCGAAAACCTGTCGGGCGCGAAGGTCATGGCGACGGATCTACGCGCGTCGGCGAGCCTCGTGATTGCCGCGTTGCGCGCGGAAGGCGAGACGCTGATCGACCGTATCTATCACCTGGATCGCGGCTACGACCGGATGGAAACCAAGCTCAACGCGATCGGCGCGAAGGTGCGGCGCATTGCCGGGAGCCAGGCATGAGTTCGATGCCGCAAACGTCGAGTTCGCCGGCGGTCAGCGCGCCGTTGACGCTGGCTTTGTCGAAGGGGCGTATCTTTGAAGAAACGCTGCCGCTGCTCGCCGCGGCCGGCATCGAAGTCGCCGAAGATCCGGAAAGCTCGCGCAAGCTGATCCTGCCGACCACCGACGCGAACCTGCGCGTGATCATCGTTCGCGCGACCGACGTGCCGACCTACGTCGAATACGGCGCGGCGGACTTCGGCGTCGCGGGCAAAGACGTGCTGCTCGAACACGGCGGCAGCGGGCTGTATCAGCCGGTGGACCTGGACATCGCGCGTTGCCGCATGTCGGTCGCGGTTGCCGCGGGTTTCGATTATGCGAACGCGGTGCGCCAGGGCGCCCGCTTGCGCGTCGCGACCAAGTACGTCGAGACCGCACGCGAGCATTTCGCCGCCAAGGGCGTGCACGTCGACCTGATCAAGCTGTATGGTTCGATGGAGCTCGCGCCGCTCGTCGGTCTCGCGGATGCGATCGTCGATCTGGTGAGTTCGGGCAATACGCTGCGCGCCAACCATCTGGTGGAGGTGGAGGAAGTCATGCAGATTTCATCGCGCCTCGTGGTGAACCAGGCGGCGTTGAAGCTCAAGCGCGCTGCGTTGCGGCCGATTCTCGACGCGTTCGAACGCGCGACCAAAGCCGGCGTTGCGGCGGCCTGACATCCGCATCGAATCAGTCTGACCTCGCTTTAAAGCGCGCCTTACCGAAACGGATACCCGTATGTCTATCAAGATTCGCAAACTCGATTCCACGGCTCGCGACTTCCAGAAGTCGCTGCACGCGGTGCTCGCGTTCGAGGCGAGCGAAGACGAAGCAATCGAGCGCTCGGTCGCGCAGATCCTGAACGACGTGAAGGCGCGCGGCGACGCGGCGGTGCTGGAATACACGAACCGCTTCGACCGGCTCGACGCGAAGAGCGTCGCGGCGCTGGAGCTGCCTATCTCCGAGCTGGAAGCGGCGCTCGAAAGTTTGGAGCCGAAGCGCCGCGCGGCGCTCGAAGCGGCGGCGGCGCGCGTGCGCGGCTATCACGAGAAGCAGAAGATCGAGTGCGGCAGCCATAGCTGGCAGTACACGGAAGCAGACGGCACCGTGCTCGGCCAGAAGGTCACGCCGCTCGATCGCGCGGGTATCTACGTGCCGGGCGGCAAGGCGGCGTATCCGTCGTCGGTGCTGATGAATGCGATTCCGGCGCGCGTGGCCGGCGTGCGCGAGATCGTCATGGTGGTGCCCACGCCGGACGGCGTGAAGAATCCGCTCGTGCTGGCGGCGGCGTTGCTCGGCGGCGTGGATCGCGTGTTCACGATCGGCGGCGCGCAGGCTGTAGGCGCGCTCGCGTACGGCACCGAAACCGTGCCGGCCGTCGACAAGATTTGCGGCCCCGGCAACGCGTATGTCGCGTCGGCCAAGCGGCGTGTGTTTGGCACGGTCGGCATCGACATGATCGCCGGGCCGTCGGAAATTCTCGTGCTGTGCGATGGGACGACCGATCCGCGCTGGGTCGCGATGGACCTGTTCTCGCAAGCCGAGCACGACGAACTCGCGCAGTCCATTCTGCTGTGTCCGGACGACGCGTTCATTGGCCGCGTGAAGGACGCCATCGACGAACTGCTGCCCACCATGCCGCGCCGCGACGTGATTCAGGCGTCGCTGGAAGGGCGCGGCGCGCTCGTCAAGGTTCGCGACATGGCCGAAGCCTGCGCGATCGCCAACGACATCGCGCCGGAACACCTTGAGATCTCGGCGCTGGAGCCGCATCAATGGGGGCAACTGATCCGCCATGCGGGCGCGATCTTCCTCGGCCGCTATACGAGCGAGAGCCTCGGCGACTACTGCGCGGGACCGAACCACGTTCTGCCTACGTCGCGTACCGCACGGTTCTCGTCGCCGCTCGGCGTCTATGATTTCTTCAAGCGTTCGAGCGTGATCGAAGTGAGCGCGGAAGGCGCGCAGACGCTTGGCGAAATTGCCGCCGAACTCGCTTACGGCGAAGGCTTGCAGGCCCACGCCCGCAGCGCCGAGTACCGGATGCGGCAAGGCGGTTGAGCGGATCGGGGCTCAGGCGCTCCACCGCTGCGCGCCTTGCCCCGCATAAGCCGTTCGACGAATCGCCGCCTCATAACAAGAACGAACAACAAACGCACAACACAGACCAACCCGGCGCGGCGAGCCTGCCGCGCAACGAGGCGTGTCCGCAGCGTTCCATGCGCCTTGCATGCGACGCGCGCGGCCCGGCCCACTGACTTATGACGACACCTCAAGACATCATCCGCCACGACGTGCTCGCGATGACGAGCTATCCGGTACCCGACGCCACCGGCTACATCAAGCTCGACGCAATGGAGAACCCGTTTTCGCTGCCGCCGACGCTGGCCGCGCACCTCGGCGAGCATCTGGCGGGCGTCGCGCTGAACCGCTATCCGGCGCCGCGTCCGGAAGCGCTCATCGAGAAGATCAAACGCACGATGGGCGTGCCGGCCGGTTGCGACGTGCTGCTCGGCAACGGCTCGGACGAGATCATCAGCATGCTCTCGATTGCCTGCGCGAAGCCGGGCGCCAAGGTGCTCGCGCCCGTGCCGGGCTTCGTCATGTATCAGATGTCGGCGAAGCTGGCGAACCTCGAATTCGTCGGCGTGCCGCTGAACAGCGACTTCACGCTCGACACCGAGGCGATGCTCGCGGCCATCGCCGAGCACCAGCCCGCGGTTGTGTATCTCGCGTATCCGAACAACCCGACCGGCACGCTCTTTAACGACGCCGACATGGAGCGCATCATCGCCGCGGCGACGAAGAGCCTGGTCGTAATCGACGAGGCTTATCAGCCGTTTGCGCAGCGAAGCTGGCTGCCGCGCGCCGACGCGTTCGGCAACGTGGTCGTGATGCGCACGGTGTCGAAGCTGGGTCTCGCCGGCATCCGCCTCGGCTATCTGGTTGGCAAGCCCGCGTGGCTTAACGAACTCGACAAGGTGCGCCCGCCGTACAACACCAACGTGCTGACCCAGGCGGCCGCGGATTTCCTGCTCGATCACGTCGACGTGCTCGACTCGCAGGCGGCGAAATTGCGCGACGAGCGTACGAAACTCGCAGACGCCGTCGCTCAATTGCCCGGTGCCGAAGTGTTTCCGAGCGCCGGCAATTTTCTGCTGGTGCGTGTGCCCGACGCGTCGATTCTGTTCGAAACCCTGCTCACGTCGCGGGTTCTGGTCAAAAACGTGAGTAAAATGCACCCATTGCTGGCGAATTGCGTGCGTTTGACCGTTGGTTCTCCCGACGAAAACGCCCAGTTGCTTGCCGCGCTGAAGCTCGTATTGCACTGAGCGTGCAATAAGCGTGCATTAAGCGGCGGCTCGCCGCTCCCCTCCCACACTACTAGCGCTTTCTAGCCAGATTCGAGGAATTACCATGCGCCTTGCGGAAGTCGTTCGCAACACCAGCGAAACGCAGATCCGTGTCAAGATCAACCTGGACGGCACCGGTCAGCAGAAGCTGGCCACCGGCGTGCCGTTCCTGGACCACATGCTCGACCAGATCGCGCGGCATGGCCTGTTCGATCTCGACATTGAAGCGCATGGCGACCTGCATATCGACGACCATCATACGGTCGAAGACACCGGCATCACGCTCGGCCAGGCCGTCGCGAAAGCAATCGGCGACCGCAAGGGCATTCGCCGCTACGGTCATTCGTATGTGCCGCTCGACGAAGCGCTGTCGCGCGTCGTGATCGACTTTTCGGGCCGTCCGGGCCTCGAGTTTCATGTGCCGTTCACGCGTGCGCGCATCGGCACGTTCGACGTCGATCTGTCGATCGAATTCTTCCGCGGCTTCGTGAACCATGCGGGCGTGACGTTGCATATCGACAATCTGCGCGGCCTGAATGCTCACCATCAAATGGAAACGGTGTTCAAGGCGTTCGGCCGCGCGCTGCGCATGGCCGTCGAACTGGACGAGCGCGCGGCGGGGCAGATTCCGTCGACCAAAGGCAGTCTTTAAGCGACTTATTTACCGGGACCGGAACCGCGCCGTGCGCGCGCCCGGTGTTCAATGGATATTCTGAAGTCGTTTATCTCGCTGCTCGCGCTGATCAATCCGGTCGGCGCGATTCCGTTCTTCATGAGCCTGACGGCGAATCAGAGCGACGTCGAACGGCGCAGGACCCTTCGGATCGCGGCTATTTCGGTGTTCTGCGTGATCGCGGTGACGACGCTGCTCGGGCAGCAGATCATCAGCTTCTTCGGCATTTCGGTCGGTTCGCTCGAAGTGGGCGGCGGCATCATCATGCTGCTGATGGCGATCAACATGCTGAACGCGCAGATCGGCAACAGTCGTTCGACGCCCGAAGAGCGCGACGAAGCCGAGCAGAAGGAGAACATCGCGGTCGTGCCGCTGGCCATTCCGCTGTTGACCGGCCCCGGCGCGATCAGCACGACGATCATCTATGCGGCCAGTTCGCCGCATTGGTACGACCGCATCGGTCTGATCGCGATCGGCGCGGTGCTGGCGGCGATCTGCTTTTTTTCGCTGCGCCTCGCTGAACCGATTGCACGCTGGGTCGGTCGCACCGGTATCAACATCGGCACGCGGCTCATGGGTTTGATGTTATCGGCGCTGGCGGTGGAATTCATCGTCGATGGACTGAAGGCTTTGCTGCCTACTTTGAAATGAAAACTTCGATAGCGATTGTGGATTACGGAATGGGCAACCTGCGCTCGGTGGCGCAGGCGTTGCGCAAGGCCGCGCCGGAAGCGGACGTGGCGATCGTCGACCAGCCGGAAGCGATCCGCGCGGCCGACCGCGTCGTGCTGCCCGGCCAGGGCGCGATGCCCGATTGCATGCGCAGTCTCGCCGAGTCCGGCCTGCAGGAAGCGGTCGTGGAAGCGTCGCGCACGAAGCCGCTGATGGGCGTGTGCGTGGGCGAGCAGATGCTGTTCGACTGGAGCGCCGAGGGCGGCACGCCCGGCCTCGGGCTCCTGCCGGGCAAGGTGCTGCGCTTCGACCTGGAAGGTCAGGTGCAGGACGACGGCTCGCGCTTCAAGGTCCCGCAGATGGGCTGGAACCGCGTGCGCCAGGCGCAGCCGCATCCGCTGTGGGACGGCGTGGCCGACAATGCGTTCTTCTACTTCGTGCATAGCTATTACGTGGTGCCGGACAATGCCGCGCACACGTCGGGCGAGACGGTGTACGGCGTGCCTTTTACGTCGGCGGTCGCGCGGGACAACATCTTCGCGACCCAGTTTCACCCGGAAAAGAGCGCCGAAGCCGGGCTGCGCGTGTATCGCAACTTCGTGCACTGGAACCCGTGAGCGCCTCGCTTCCTGCTGCCGCGGCGCGCTGTTTTGCCGCAAGCGGGGCATTCGCCGCGCGCTGCGGCGGCCGCATCCTGATTTCGCTTTGCGCCGCCGGTGCGCAAGAGCGTCGAAAGAGTTGTACTAAACTAGCGAGACGGCGTTTGGGCGGGCTGGCCGACCAGCCGCCGCCGCCGACCTTCAACCCATTCCCACTCAACACCCGATTGCTATGCTGCTGATCCCCGCCATCGACCTGAAAGACGGTCAGTGTGTACGCCTCAAACAGGGCGATATGGACCAGGCGACGATATTCTCCGAGGAACCGGCGGCGATGGCCCGACATTGGGTCGAGCGCGGCGCGCGCCGTCTGCACCTCGTCGACCTGAACGGCGCGTTCGCCGGCAAGCCGAGGAACGAAGACGCGATTCGCGCGATCATCGAGGAAGTGGGCGGCGAGATTCCCGTGCAGCTCGGCGGCGGCATCCGCGACCTGAACACCATCGAGCGCTATCTCGACGACGGTCTCGAGTACGTGATCATCGGCACGGCCGCGGTGAAAAATCCGGGCTTCCTGCAGGACGCGTGCACGGCGTTCGGCGGCCATATCATCGTCGGGCTGGATGCGAAAGACGGCAAGGTCGCGACCGACGGCTGGAGCAAGCTGACGGGTCACGAAGTGGCCGATCTGGCGCGCAAGTTCGAGGACTACGGCTGCGAGTCGATCATCTACACGGACATCGGCCGCGACGGCATGCTCCAGGGCATCAACATCGAGGCGACGGTGCGCCTTGCGCGCGCCGTGAAGATTCCGGTGATCGCAAGCGGCGGGCTGTCGAATCTGGCCGACATCGAATCGCTGTGCGAAGTCGAGGGCGAAGGCATTGAAGGTGTGATCTGCGGCCGGGCGATCTACTCGGGCGATCTCGACTTCACGGCTGCGCAGACTTTGGCAGACCGGTTGCGGGAATCGGACGACGCCTGAGCGGCTGCGCGGCGGTCGATCGGGCGAGCGGTTGAACGGATGAGCGCGGCGGCGTGGTCAGCCTCGCGTCTGAGGACAACGCCCGCCGCACGCAAGCACGCGCTGCATGCCTGCTCACCTGCTCGCCTGCATGCGGCGCAATCCGAGCCGCAGTTGGCGGTGGCTTTCTGAACAAGCGCCCCAAGCGCCCCAAGCGGCACGCGCCGAACCCGCCGCGAGCAACTCGGCCCGGCACCCCGGCCCATCACCGCTCGCCTGCGGTCCAGGCGAGCGGCCCCATCAGCGGTATTGGCAGAATTGCAAGATCATGGCTCTAGCTAAACGCATCATTCCCTGTCTCGACGTCACCGCCGGCCGCGTGGTCAAGGGCGTCAACTTCGTCGAACTGCGCGACGCGGGCGATCCCGTGGAAATCGCGCGCCGTTACGACGATCAGGGCGCGGACGAACTGACTTTCCTCGACATCACCGCGACTTCCGACCAGCGCGACCTGATCCTGCCGATCATCGAAGCAGTCGCCTCGCAAGTGTTCATTCCGCTGACGGTCGGCGGCGGCGTGCGCGCCGTCGAAGACGTGCGGCGCCTGCTCAACGCGGGCGCGGACAAGATCAGCATGAACTCGTCGGCGGTGGCGAATCCGCAGCTCGTCAAGGACGCCACGGACAAATACGGCTCGCAATGCATCGTCGTCGCGATCGACGCCAAGCGCGTTTCCGCGGACGGTGAACCGCCGCGCTGGGAAGTCTTCACGCACGGCGGACGCAAGGCGACCGGCCTCGAAGCCGTCGAATGGGCGCGCAAGATGGCCGAGCTCGGCGCGGGCGAAATCCTCTTGACCAGCATGGATCGCGACGGCACGAAAAGCGGCTTCGACCTCGCGCTCACGCGCGCGGTCTCCGACGCGGTGCCGATTCCGGTGATCGCCTCGGGCGGCGTCGGCAACCTGCAGCATCTCGCCGACGGCATCAAGAACGGCCACGCCGACGCGGTACTCGCCGCCAGCATCTTCCACTACGGCGAGCACACGGTGGGCGAGGCCAAGCGCTTCATGGCCGGGCAGGGCATTTCGGTGAGGTTGTGACGTGGTGAATCCAACGGCAGTCAATTGGCTCGACAAGGTCAAGTGGGACGCGAACGGCCTTGTGCCGGTGATCGCGCAGGAAGCGTCGACGAACGACGTGCTGATGTTCGCGTGGATGAACCGCGAGGCGTTGGCGAAAACCGTCGAACTCGGCCGCGCGGTGTACTTCTCCCGCTCGCGCCAGCGCCTGTGGTTCAAGGGCGAGGAGTCCGGCCACGTTCAGCACGTGCATGAAGTGCGGCTCGATTGCGACGAAGACGTCGTGCTGCTGAAGGTGGAGCAGGTGTCCGGCATTGCGTGCCACACCGGCCGCCACTCGTGTTTTTTCCAGAAATTCGAAGGCTCGACAGATGACGGCGACTGGATTGCCGTCGATCCCGTGCTGAAAGACCCCGAACACATCTACAAATGACGCAGACCACCCAAGCCGCATCCGCCAATCCATCCACGACCGATACGTTGATGCGCCTCGCGGCGATCATCGACAGCCGCAAGGGCGGCGACCCGGACGTGTCGTATGTGTCGCGCCTGTTCCATAAGGGCGACGACGCGGTGCTGAAGAAAATCGGCGAAGAAGCCACCGAAGTCGTGCTGGCCGCCAAGGACACGCGCCACGGCGGCGAGACGAAGGCGCTCGTCGGCGAGGTCGCGGATCTGTGGTTCCATTGCCTCGTCATGCTGTCGCACTACGATCTGAGCCCCGCGGACGTGCTCGCCGAGCTGGAGCGCCGCGAAGGCATGTCGGGCATTGAGGAAAAAGCGCTGCGCAAGAGCCGCGAGCGCGAGCAGAACGGCGATTGAGCGCGCGATTTTCCCGAGTGCGATTTCTGCTGTTTCTTCGCGCGGTTTGCCTTGAAGTGGCGAGCGCCGGCGCCCACATTGCAGTGAACGCATCGCAAACCCATCGTCCGGAGGACGCAGCATGGAACAGTCGCACCAGAGTTATCCGCCGCCGGCTTACCGCCACGCGATCGAGCCGGAGCGGGAACGCAGCCTGCGCACGCTGACGCATGTGCTGTACGCGCTGTATGCGGTTCACTGGCTGACGGGCGGCCTGACGATCCTGATCGCGATCATCATCAATTACGTGAAGCGCGGCGACGCGGCGGGCACGCCGTATGAACCGCATTTCGAGTGGCAGATCCGCACGTTCTGGATCGGCCTGCTGGGTTACGCGATAGGCGGGCTGCTGGTGTTCGTCTTCATCGGCTTTGCGGTGTTGTGGGCCGTCAGCATCTGGATGTTGTACCGTATTATCAAGGGCTGGCTGTATCTGTACGATAACAAGCCGCTTGCGAATCCGCGGGCGTGGTTCTGAATTGGTGTCATGTCGTGCGGCGCCGGCGCAAAGCCGCTCTGCCGCATCGAGCCACGCTTCGCGCTTTAGCCCTACCGCGTCAGGAATACGATGAGTCACGACCCGAATTGCCTCTTCTGCAAGATCGCCGCCGGCGAGATCCCGTCGACCAAAGTCCATGAAGACGAAGAGTTTCTTGCCTTCCGCGACATCCGTCCGGCGGCCGAAACCCATGTGCTGGTCATTCCGCGCAAGCACATCGCCACGCTCACGGACTGCACCGAAAGCGATGCGCCCATGCTTGGTAGAATGCTTGTTTTGACCGCGCGTTTGGCCGATCAGTTGGGCGTGGCGTACACCGGTGGCGAAACCGGCTTCCGCACCGTCATCAATACCGGCCCGGGCGGCGGGCAAGAGGTGTATCACCTGCACGCGCACATTCTGGCGGGGCCGCGTCCGTGGCAGCGCATGGGTTAGTGGGCCTGGCGCAGCCTGGCTTGGCCGGGCCGCGCAGGCGTTGCCGGGTGCACAGCATTTTTGCCTCGCTGTTTTTGCCGCGCTGTTTTTGCCGCGCTGTAATTTTGGCGACGCGATTCTCTGGCCACAATACGGGCGAGGTCCTGGCGAAACAGCGGCACGCGCGGCAACGCTGCTGTAACGTATAGATGAAGCGCAAGCGCTTCGATTCACGCCGCAAGGCAGACGAGTTTTTGCCGCATTACGTGCGGCGTCGGGGTTAAGGAGAGTAGTCATGGGTTCGTTGAGTATTTGGCATTGGTTGATCGTGTTGCTGATCGTGGCGCTCGTGTTCGGCACGAAGAAGCTGCGCAACATCGGCGGCGATCTGGGTGGCGCTGTGAAGGGCTTCAAGGAAGGCATGCGCGAGAACGAAACGCCTTCGGCGGACGCGCAGCAGCAGCGCGAACTGCCGCGCAACGGCGCGGTGGATGTGGAAGCCAAGGAAAAGACCCCGCGTTCGGGCGATTACCGCTAAGCCGCGGGCCAACCGCGTTACTGACGGACATTTCCCTCCATGCTGGACCTCGGTCTAACCAAGATGGCGCTCATCGGCGTCGTCGCACTGGTCGTGCTCGGCCCTGAGCGGCTGCCGCGCGTCGCCCGCACGGCGGGCGCGCTGTTCGGCCGCGCGCAGCGCTACATCAACGACGTCAAGTCGGAAGTCACGCGGGAAATCGAACTCGACGAATTGCGTCGCATGAAAACCGAGTTCGAGACGGCGGCGAGCAACGTCGAAACGGCCGTTCAGGAAAACCTGCGCAAGCATGAGAGCGAACTGAACGACGCGTGGAACAGCGGGACGTCCGTGTCGCCGAGCATCGCCGGCGGGGCGCTCGAAGACGCCGGCAATGCCGGCAGCACTTCGTGGCAGAACAGCACGCCCGCCGCGGCGGGGAAGCGCAAGAACTGGCGCGTCAAGCAAACGGCAATGCCCACCTGGTACAAGCGCGCCACCACGCGCCGCACGCGCGTGCAATCCGGGGCGGCACGCGTCGCGCGGCATACGCCTGCCAGCATGCGTCGTCCGACGCGGTTTTTCTGATGATCAGAACGACAATCTCTAACCGAGGGCCGGTGTGAGCGACCCCCAGAAAAGCCAGGACGAAGGCACTGAAGAGACCTTCATTTCCCACCTCGTTGAATTGCGCGACCGCATCATCCGCGCGGGCCTTGCCGTCATCGTGGTGTTTGTCGGGCTCGTGTATTGGGCGCCGGACATCTTCCGGCTGCTGGCGCGCCCGCTGATGCAGAACCTGCCCAAAGACGGCAAGATGATCGTGACCGACGTCACCGGCTCGTTCTTCGTGCCGATGAAAGTGACCATGCTGGTCGCCTTCGTGATCGCGCTGCCTATCGTGCTGTATCAGATCTGGGCGTTCGTCGCGCCGGGTCTTTATCAGCACGAGAAGAAGCTGGTCGGGCCGCTCGTCGGCAGCAGCTATACGCTGTTTCTCTGCGGCATGGCGTTCGCGTATTTCGTTGTGTTTCCCACCATCTTTCGCGTGATGGCGCATTACAACGCGCCGCTCGGCGCGGAGATGACGACGGACATCGACAATTACCTGAGCTTCGTGCTGACCATGTTCATTGCGTTCGGCGTGACGTTCGAAGTGCCGATCGTCGTCGTACTGCTCGTGCGCATGAACGTGGTGACGCTGAAGAAGCTAAAGGAAATCCGGCCGTATGTGATCGTCGGCGCGTTCGTGATTTCGGCCGTGGTCACGCCGCCGGACGTCTTCTCGCAACTGATTCTGGCCATTCCGCTGATCGTTTTGTACGAGGCGGGGATCATCGCGGCGCGGTTGATTGTCGGCAAGCAGCCGGCGGTGGTCGAGGACGCGAGTCCGCCGGGCTAATGCAATGCATGCCGCGTGGCGCGGCTGCAACGCGTAAGCAAACAAAGCAAAAGGGCAGTCCGCAACGGACTGCCCTTTTTACGTTCTACGCGTTCTACCAGCGGATTCGGCACGGGCGCTACTACCCGCACACCGCTTGCGCTCAACCGCCTTCGTCGTCCTGCTGCTCGCTGTCGTCGGCGGGCTGTTTCGGCGGAGGCGGGCGCTTGCCGATGACCACGTCGACATCCAGCTCGCGGTTCTTGCGCACCAGATGCACCTTGGCGGCCGTGCCCGGCTTGATCTGCGCGATCACGTTCAGCAGGCGCGTGGTGTCGGTGATTTCCTGACCGTTGACGCTCATCAGAATGTCGCCCGGCTTGATGCCCGCGCGGTCGGCGGGACCGTTCTTCAGCACGCCCGCGACGATCGCGCCCGACTTCTGGTCGAGCCCGAACGACTCGGCGATTTCCGGCGTCACGTCTTGCGGCTCGACGCCGATCCAGCCGCGCGTGACCGAACCCGTCGTGATGATGCTTTCGAGCACGCTGCGCGCAGTCGACACCGGAATCGCGAAGCCGATGCCGAGCGAGCCGCCCGAGCGCGAGTAGATCGCGGTGTTGATGCCGAGCAGATTGCCGTTCACGTCGACGAGCGCGCCACCCGAGTTGCCGGGATTGATCGCCGCATCGGTCTGGATGAAGTTTTCGAACGTATTGATGCCGAGGTGATTGCGGCCGAGCGCGCTGACAATACCCATGGTGACCGTCTGCCCGACGCCGAACGGATTGCCGATGGCCAGCACCACGTCGCCCACGCGCGTCTGCTCCATGCGGCCGAGCGTGATGGTGGGCAGATTGGTCATGTTGACCTTGAGCACGGCCAGATCCGTTTCCGGATCGATGCCGATGACCTTGGCGTTCGTGGTGCGTCCGTCGGCGAGCGCGATTTCAATCTGATCCGCACCGTCGACGACGTGCTGGTTCGTTAGAATGTACCCTTCCGAACTCACGATCACCCCGGAGCCCAGGTTCGCGGCCGGTTGTTCGCGCTGCCTGCGATTGTTCTTGTCGCCGAAGAAGTAGCGGAACAGCGGGTCTTTCGCGCGCGGGTCCGGCGGCAGTGAGCCATCTTTGCTGGAAAAGACGTTTACGACCGCGGGCATGGCCTTTTGCGCGGCGTCGGCATAAGACGCCGTTGCGGGCCCGCTGCCCATGCCAGGCGCGACTTCGCGCAGTGCGACGATCGGTTCGGCAAGTTGCTTGCCGAATTGCCCTTGACGCTGAAGCCACTGCGGTTTGAGGGTCGCGATGATGAACATCAGCGCCAACAGCACAGTCACCGCTTGGGCAAAGAACAGCCAGAAGCGTCTAAGCATCTGAAGACTAGAGGTTTATATGGATCGGATCGAACTTGAATTGTACTTGAACAATCTCCTTGAAACCGCGCGGTTCAAGGACTATTGCCCGAACGGTCTGCAAGTCGACGGGCGCCGCAAGATCGGCAAACTCGCGACCGGCGTGACCGCGTCAGTTGCGTTTCTCGAAGCCGCGCTCGATTGGGGCGCGGACGCCGTGCTGGTCCATCACGGCTACTTCTGGCGCAACGAGGCGCCGCAGATCACCGGCCGCAAATACGGGCGCCTGAAGCTGCTGCTCGCCAACGACCTGAACCTGTTCGCCTATCACCTGCCGCTCGACGACCATCCCGAGTTCGGCAACAACGCGCAGATCGGTGCGAAGATGGGCTGGATCAGCGACGCGCGCTTCGGCGAGAACGACCTCGGCTGGCTCGCCACGTTTGCGATGCCGATCACGCTCGCGCACTTCACCGCCGAGATCGAGCAGACGCTCGGCCGCACGCCGCTCGTGTTCGGCGACCCGGATCGCAGTCTGCGCCGCGTGGCGTGGTGCACGGGCGCCGCGCAAGGCATGTTCGACGCGGCGATCAACGCCGGCGCCGACGTCTATCTGACGGGCGAGGTGTCGGAGTCGGTCATGCACACGTCGGCAGAAAGCGGCGTAGCGTTTCTCGCGGCCGGCCATCATGCGACCGAGCGCTTCGGCGTGCAGGCGGTGGGCAAGCATCTGTCGGAGCAGTTCGACATCGAGCATCTCTTTATCGATATTCCGAATCCCGTTTGAGTCGTTGAAATATCAAATGGGCATTAGCGAAGCAAAAGGCACGAATAACGGAGGGGACACTTAAAAGCTGCTGCAAAAAAGTTTGTGATGCGTACGGAGAAACCCTGAGTTATCAAGGGCTTCGCACGGTTTTTGGCAATCGGCCCTTGTAAATGGCGACTCCATTCGAGCAAACTAGCGGCGGTAGAAGCGACGTGAAGGAAAAATCCAACTCAGAAGTGGGGCGTGTAATGCGAGACAAGGAAGATGAACGCGTCGACGGCAGCCGCCGTACCTGGCTGATAGCGACGACCGTAGCAGGTGGCATTGGAGGCGTTGCCACTGTCGTACCCTTTGTTAGTTCGTTTGCACCATCTGAAAAGGCCAAGGCAGCAGGAGCCCCGGTCGAAGTCGACATCAGCGATCTCAAGCCCGGCGACATGAAGACCGTGGCCTGGCGCGGCAAGCCCGTGTGGATCATCAACCGCACCGAGAAGATGCTCGCCGACGTCAAGAAGGCCGACAACGAAGTCGCCGATCCCGCGAGCAAGAATCCCTTTTCGTTGCCGCTGCCGGAGTACTGCAACAACGAATTCCGTTCACGCGCCGACCACAAGAACGTTTTTGTCGCCGTCGCCGTGTGCACCCATCTGGGCTGCACGCCGACGCCGCGCTTCCAGGAGGGCGCGCAGCCCAATCTTCCGGACGACTGGCCTGGCGGCTTCCTGTGCCCGTGCCACGGCTCGACCTATGACATGGCCGGCCGCGTCTTCAAGAACAAACCTGCGCCGCAGAACCTCGACATCCCGCCTTATATGTTCACGTCGGCCAATGGGCTCGTGATCGGCAAGGACGAGAAAGGAGAAGCGTAATGGCGATCGAACACGAAGTGGAGACGACCGGGCTCGTCGGCTGGATCGACCGGCGCTTTCCGTTCACGTCCACCTGGAAGAAGCACGTCTCCGAATACTACGCACCGAAGAACTTCAACTTCTGGTACTTCTTCGGCTCGCTCGCGCTGCTCGTGCTGGTGAACCAGATCGTCACCGGCATCTTCCTCACGATGAACTACAAGCCCGACGCGACGCTCGCGTTCGGCTCGGTCGAGTACATCATGCGCGAGGTGCCGTGGGGCTGGCTGATCCGCTACATGCACTCCACGGGCGCGTCGATGTTCTTCGTCGTCGTGTATCTGCATATGTTCCGCGGACTGATGTACGGCTCGTATCGCAAGCCGCGCGAGCTCGTGTGGATCTTCGGCTGCGCGATCTTTCTGTGCCTGATGGCCGAGGCGTTTTTCGGCTACCTGCTGCCGTGGGGCCAGATGTCGTTCTGGGGCGCGCAGGTGATCGTGAACCTGTTCTCGGCGATTCCGTTCATCGGGCCGGACCTGTCGCTGTGGATTCGCGGCGACTACGTGGTGTCGGATGTGACGCTGAACCGCTTCTTCGCGTTTCACGTGATCGCGATTCCGCTGGTGCTGCTCGGGTTGGTCGTCGCGCATCTGGTCGCGCTGCACGAAGTCGGCTCGAACAACCCTGACGGCATCGAGATCAAGGCGAAGAAGGACCCGGACGGCATTCCGCTCGACGGCATTCCGTTTCATCCGTACTACTCGGTGCACGATTTCTTCGGCGTGTGCATTTTCCTGATGATCTTCGCGGCGATCATCTTCTTCGCGCCTGAAATGGGCGGCTACTTCCTCGAAGCGAACAACTTCGTGCCGGCCAACCCGCTGCAGACACCGCCGGAAATCGCGCCGGTCTGGTACTTCACGGCCTTCTACGCGATGCTGCGCGCCACGACCGATCCGTTCAAGATCGTCCTGATGATCGTCATTGCGCTGCTCGGCCTGCTCGCGCTGGTGCGCGCGCGCGGCAAGTGGAAGCTCGGCTTGCCGGTGCTCGCCGTGCTCGTGATTCTGGCCATGGCGTTCACCGAATCCAAGTTCTGGGGCGTCGTGGTGATGGGCGGCGCGGTGGTTTCGCTGTTCTTCCTGCCGTGGCTCGACCGCTCGCCGGTGAAGTCGATCCGTTACCGGCCGTTCTTCCACAAGGTGTTCTACGGGATTTTCGTGCTCGCTTTCCTGACGTTGGCGTTCCTCGGCACCAAACCGCCGTCGCCGGTCGCTACGTTGATTGCGCAGGTGTGCGCGCTGATCTACTTCGCGTTTTTCCTCGGCATGCCGTTCTGGACGCGGCTTGGCACGTTCAGGCAGCCGCCTGAGCGCGTGCGCTACAAGCCCCACTAATCGAGAGCGAGGAGAACACGAAGATGAAAAAACTGCTTTCGACGTGCGCGCTGATCGGCGCGACACTGCTCGCGGTGCTGAGCGGCCCGGCGTATGCGGACGAGAATGTTCATCTCGACCGCGCGCCGGATAACGCAGACAATTTCGCTTCTTTGCAGCACGGCGCGCAATTGTTTGTAAACTACTGCCTGAATTGCCACAGCGCGAACCTGATGCGCTACAACCGGCTGACCGACCTCGGCATCGCGCCGAGCGAAATCCAGTCGAACCTGCTTTTCACCACCGACAAAATCGGCAACACGATGACCGTCGCCATGCGCCCGGACGACGCCAAAGCGTGGTTCGGCGCGAGTCCGCCGGATTTGTCGGTGGAAGCGCGGGCGCGCGGCAAGGACTGGCTGTACACGTATCTGCGCAGTTTTTATCGCGACAATACGCGGCCGACCGGCTGGAATAATCTGGTGTATGAAAACGTGAGCATGCCTCACGTGCTGTGGCAGCTTCAGGGGCAACGTACTGCGAAATTCGGTGACGAAGTCGACGAAAAAACGGGCGAGACGGTGCACAAATTTGTGGGCTTCCAGCAGGTCACGCCGGGGACGATGTCGCCGGTAGATTATGATTCTGCTGTGGCCGACCTTGTGTCGTATATGTCCTGGATGTCCGAGCCGACTCAGAAAACCCGCAAGCAGCTTGGCGTGTGGGTGCTGCTGTTCCTCGGTATTCTGAGCTTTTTCGCCTGGCGACTGAACGCCGCGTACTGGAAACATATCAAATAATCACGCCGCTATACGGCGTGGGGCCGGCGCCAGGAAAAACCTGCTGAACGGTTTTTCCGCGCGCTGGCCTTTCAGCTTTTTGAGGAAACGTAAATCATGATGGTTCTGTATTCCGGCACAACTTGCCCGTTCTCCCAGCGCTGCCGGCTGGTGTTGTTCGAAAAGGGCATGGACTTCGAGATCCGCGACGTCGACCTGTTTAACAAGCCGGAAGACATCGCCGTGATGAATCCGTATGGTCAAGTGCCGATTCTCGTCGAACGGGACCTGATTCTGTACGAATCGAACATCATCAACGAGTATATCGACGAGCGCTTCCCGCATCCGCAGCTCATGCCGGCCGATCCGGTCCAGCGTGCGCGCGCGCGCCTGTTCCTGCTGAACTTCGAGAAAGAGCTGTTCGTCCACGTCGGCACGCTCGAGAACGAAAAGGGCAAGGCTGCGGAGAAGAACCACGAGAAGGCGCGCCTCGCGATTCGCGACCGTCTGACGCAACTCGCGCCGATCTTCCTGAAGAACAAGTACATGCTCGGCGAAGAGTTCTCGATGCTCGACGTCGCCATTGCGCCGCTCTTGTGGCGTCTGGATCACTATGGCATCGAACTGTCGAAGAACGCGGCGCCGCTCATGAAGTACGCCGAGCGCATTTTCAGCCGTCCGGCTTATATCGAGGCGCTGACGCCGTCGGAAAAGGTGATGCGTCGTTGAGTTTGGCTTTGGGCAAGGGCGCCGCGCGGCCAGACGCGCGCGGTGCCCGCGCCCGGTAAGAGGACCGCTGATGCAAGAGATTTCCACCAAGCCTTATCTGTTGCGCGCGCTGTACGAATGGTGCACGGATAACGGCTACACGCCGCACATTGCAGTGCGCGTCGACAATCAGACGCGTGTGCCGCGGCAGTTTGTGCGCGACAACGAGATCGTGTTGAACATCAGCTTCGAGGCCACGAGCCAACTGCAGATGGGCAACGAGTGGGTCGAGTTCAGCGCCCGTTTCTCCGGCAAGTCGCACAAGATCGAAGTGCCTATCGCCAATATCCTCGCCATCTACGCGCGCGAAAACGGGCAAGGCATGGCGTTCCCGGTCGAGTCGACAGGCGGCGAGGCGCAGGATTCGGGCGCCGACGCCGAAACGGTCGAGCCGTCCACGGCCCCGAGCGTGTCGACTGCGCCGAGCGTGTCGAGCGCGCCGCGCGCGGTCGAAAAGGCGCCCGCAGCCGACGATGCCGCCGCCAAAGCCGAGCGCGCGCCGCAGGGCGACCAGCCCGACGACGACGGCTCGAAAGGTGGCGGGAGGGCTCGCCTCAAGATCGTAAAATGAAGTAGAATCACGGCCTCATGCCGGCTTAGCTCATCAGGTAGAGCGCTTGACTTGTAATCATGAGGTGGCGGGTTCGAGTCCTGCAGCCGGCACCAGTAGTGCGAAACGGGGTTTCTGTTCAGTCAGGAACCCCGTTTTTTATTGGCCAATCGGCGCTTTGTCACCGGCTTTGAAACCGGTCGAGGTGAGCGCGGGTGAGGGCTAAAATCGCCATATCTCTTTCACCTTGTCGATAGTGGACAAAACTGTCTACACTCGATGAGGTCTCGCCACCCGCAGCGCGCCGCGACGCGCCTTTCGCAAAACGACCCACTTCATCATGAACAGCCCTGCAAGCATCACCTGGCCGGAAGCCGACGGCCCCCGCACCGCACGTTGGCGCTCCGAAGCGGCGGTGCCGCCGCCGAAACGCGTGACCGTCGCCGACGACCGGACCACCGCGGACTCGGCCTACCGGCTCGCCTGTGAAGGCACCGCGCTGTTGTGGAACGGCGACTTTCAGAACGCGCGCCAATTGCTGCAGGCGGTCACGCGGCGGCTCGAGCGCAAACCGCGCAAGCAGGGCGAGACGCCGCTCGACGCGTTCAATCTGCATCGGCAGACGCAGTCGCAGCGCGCGCGCACGCTCGGCATGATCCTGATTCCGCTCGACGCCGAGTACGCGATTCCGCTGCGCCGCGCGCCCGACGTGCGGCAGGCGTGCATCGAAACGTACGGCCCGCCGACCGATGAGGCGTCGGTCGTGTCGCTGCGCGAGCTGCTCGGCATGATTGGCGCGCACGAGTGGCGCAAGAAGGGCGTGGAGATTCCCGCGCTCGGTGACCGGATTCATCCGCATTACGGCGTGTTTTCGCCGGTGCGCGGTGAATATGTGGATCTCGTCGCGCGCACGCCGCTGCCTTCGCTGAACAAGGCGTTCGACGTCGGCACGGGAACGGGCGTGCTGGCGGCGCTGCTCGCGAAGCGTGGCGTGAAGAAGATCGTCGCGACCGACCAGGACCCGCGAGCGCTTGCATGCGCGCGCGAGAATCTGGCGCGGCTCGGATACGAGCAGCAAGTCGATGTGGTGCAAGCCGATCTGTTTCCGGAAGGGCGCGCGCCGCTCATCGTGTGCAATCCGCCGTGGGTGCCGGCGCGGCCCGCTTCGCCGATCGAATACGCGGTCTACGATCCGGACAGCCGCATGCTGCTCGGTTTCCTCAAGGGCTTGTCGGAACATCTGTCGCCGGGAGGCGAGGGCTGGCTGATCCTGTCGGATTTTGCTGAGCATCTCGGGTTGCGCACGCGCGACTGGTTGCTTGCCGCGATCGCGGATGCGGGGCTGACGGTGGTGGCGCGCGAGGATATTCGTCCGCGGCATCCCAAGTCGACCGACGAGAGCGACCCGCTGCACAAGGCGCGGGTGGCGGAGATGACGTCGCTTTGGCGACTCAAGGCGCGTGGTTGACGATTGCTTGAGGGCGCGGGCTTAGAGGCGCAGTTCGGGGCGGTGGCGGCCGTTTGGCCCATCAGTCGCCTCAATGTCCGACGCCCAACGCCCAACGCCCGACGCCCAACGCCCGACGCCCAACGCCCGACGCCCAACGCCCAACGCCCAACGCCCAACGCCCGACGCCCGACGCCCGACGCCCGACGCCCAACGCCCAACGCCCAACGCCCAACGCCCGACGCCCAACGCCCGACGCCCGACGCCCAACGCCCAACGCCCAACGCCCGTTGGGCTCTACTCCTGCGGAGCGCCCGCCATTCGGCCGGGCTTCCGCACCCTTCGCCACCGCGGCACTCAGCCGTGCCACACACCTCACGACAACCTGTCCCGCGCTCCAACAAACGCCGCTGCCCCACGCCCCGCCACCAACCCGCTCGCGAAGCAAGCAGTCAGCAGATAACCGCCCGTCGGCGCTTCCCAATCCAGCATTTCCCCGGCGCAGAAAACGCCCGGCAAACTTTCGATCATCAGATGCCGATCCAGCGCCTCGAACGGAATGCCGCCGGCGCTGCTGATCGCTTCCGCAATTGGCCGTGCGCGCAACAGCCGCACCGGCAGCGCCTTGATTGCGTGCGCGAGACGGGTTGAATCGGCGAAAACGTCCTTCGGCAGAATTTCGTGCAGCAGGGCCAGTTTTACACCGCTAATGCCGACTCTTCCCTGCAGATGGCTCGACATCGAACGTGAGCCGCGCGGCCTCGTCACTTCCGCGATCACCCGCTCGAGAGCCAAGCCCGGCGCCAGGTCCAGCGAGATCGTGAGTTCGCCGTCAGCGAAGATCCGCTCGCGAATCGGCGCCGAAAGCGCATAGATCAGACTGCCTTCGAGGCCCGTTTCGGTCAGAAGTATTTCACCTTGTCGATTGTGGACTTTTCCGTCTACGTCCGTCAGTGAAATGGCCACGGACTTCACCGGCTGACCGGCGAAACGCTCGCGTAGATAAGGGCTCCAGTCGGCGTCGAAGCCGCAGTTCGCGGGTTGCAGAGCGCGCACGTCGACGCCTTGCGAGGTGATGAACGGCACCCACGCCGCGTCGGAGCCGAGCCGCGGCCAGCTTGCACCGCCCAGTGCCAGCACGACGGCGTCGCTGTCGACGAGCCGTTCGCCGTCAGGCGTCTCGAACCGCAAGCCGGCGACCGCGTGCGCGGGCGCGCCGGCTACACCGCCCGTTTGCGAGCCGTTCCAGCCGCTCCACTTGTGCCGCATGTGAAAGCGCACGCCGCCTTCCTTCAACCGATGCAGCCACGCACGCAGCATCGGCGCGGCTTTCATGTCGGTTGGAAAAACGCGTCCCGAACTGCCGACGAACGTCTCGACGCCAAGATCATGCAGCCAGGCGCGCAACGCGTCGGGACCGAACGCCTCGAAGAGCGGCGCGATCCACGGGCGGCGCGCGCCATAGCGATCGAGAAACGGCTCGAGCGGCTCCGAATGCGTGATGTTCATGCCGCCTTTGCCTGCCATCAGGAATTTGCGGCCGACGGAGGGCATCGCGTCGTAGACGTCGACCTGCACGCCTTGCAGGCAAAGCGCCTCGGCGGCCATCAAGCCGGCGGGTCCGCCGCCGAGCACGGCGACCCGGGCGGAATCGAATGAAGATGACATGCGGGCCTGTGGATAACGGAAAAGGCGGCGCGCCGCCGCTGTAACTCACGGCTGAAGCCGAATGACGGCACAAGCGCTGACCAGGAAATCAAGCTGCCCTGTCGGCGCTGCGAAGGGCGCTATTTTCACATTGCAGACGGCCCGGAGCAAACGCGCGCACCGCCGCCACGGACGCCAGAACGCTACATTTCGGCGCGTCGATACCGCAGCGCATGCCGGCGCGCCGCTTTGTTATTCAGCATCGCGAACTATAATTTTTGGACACCTTCCATCGGGCGCAATTCGCGTCGTTCCCGCGTCGATTCCACTGATCTTGGTTGCCGCACCGCATGCCGTGGCGTGACGGGTGAGCTGCGGGTTCGCGCCTTACGGCCCGCGTGGAGGTTCACATATGTCGATCAAGGAGACTGCCATGACCCGCCATTACATCGACTGCCGCGAGTTCCCGAGCGAAATGAACTGCACGGTCGCGCTATCGGCCGATAACGAGGACGAACTGCTCGACGCGGCCGTGCAGCACGCCGTCAGTGTGCACAAACATGCTGATTCGCCGGAATTGCGCTCGCAATTGAGGACGCTCTTTCACGAAGGCACGCCGCCGGTAGAGGCGCCGCGCATGTGAATCGCGGATTCGAGCGTCGGATGTGAGTTCAGGCACGAGAGAACGAAGCGCCGACTCGCGGCAGAGGCGAGCGGCGCTTTGGCCGCTCGCGGTGCGCGAGCCGTCAGCTCGGATAAGCCTCGTCGACCTTGAGCCCGGCCAGCTTGAAGATCACGCGCAGCGTTTGCGGTTTGATGTCGCGCCGCGAAGCGAGCGTCGTCATCACGAAGTCCAGCACTTTCGCGTACTTGAGAAGCGTCAGGCATGTTTCCATGTCGACGCTGCCGTCGCGCATGACTTCGGCGAGGCGAAGCATTTCCGTCGAGATGTCGCGCGCCATCTCCAGCTCGAGCTGCTGTTTCTCCGTCCAGGCGGGCATGGCGGTGAGCTTCGCCATCATTTCCTGGAACTTCTGTTCGACGTTTCCGTTGGGTACCGTATCCATTGCTGCCTCTTCTATTGTCCGGGCGCGCGTCCAGTTGAGCTCGCGGCGCGCCGTCGGTTACGTAACGTTCGGCCCGTGTTACCGGACCGTCCTCCCCACATGCATTTGGGCCATGCGTTCGTGACGACGGCCGACAGCTTGTTGTTATAGGCACCACGGCTTATGCCTCTGGGACCACGGCGGCGCTGAACGGTTCTGCGAGAATCCGCGTCAGGCGCCAAACGACCCAGGTCGCGCCGGAAAGAGCAGGAAGCGTTCCAGGAACGCAGCGTTTCCTGCAACTTTTGCACGCTCGCCGGTGAAAGGGCCGCCGTTTGGGTAAACTGGCAGCAACTTATGCTCTTTTCCGTCACCTGACGCACGTTCACGCTGCATTTGCCGACGGTCCCCCACGATGTCCAGCAAAACCCACGAAATCCGCCCCAACCAGTCCATCGAGCTGCTCAAGGAACTGCATATCCTGACGCGCGACGGCAAAATGAACCAGGACAGCCGCCGCAAGCTGAAGCAGGTCTACCATCTGTTCCAGTTCATCGAGCCTCTGCTCAAG
This sequence comes from Paraburkholderia sp. RCC_158, assembly GCF_041355255.1. Taxonomy (NCBI): domain Bacteria; kingdom Pseudomonadati; phylum Pseudomonadota; class Betaproteobacteria; order Burkholderiales; family Burkholderiaceae; genus Paraburkholderia; species Paraburkholderia sp. RCC_158. The sequence continues at coordinate 116,037 of NZ_JBFUPM010000017.1, forward strand.
GACGTGAAGGACCAGAAGGGCGCGGTCACGCTTGTCGACCACGGCGCCGGCAAGTCATATCTAGGTTTTATCCTGTATGACCTGTTCTTCAAGGAGTTTCAGGATGCCGCGGGTGGGGCGTCGCACATTTACGGCATCGAAACGCGCGAAGAACTCGTGACCCGCTCGCAGGAACTGGCGGCTCGGCTCGGCTTCAAGGGCATGTCGTTTTTGAATCTGTCGGTGGCGGAATCCATTACGTCGGACAAACTGCCGGCGCAAATCGACATTGTCACGGCGCTTCACGCGTGCAATACCGCAACCGACGACGCCATTCGCTTCGCCCTCGAAAAGAAGGCTAAATACATCGTGGTGGTGCCGTGTTGCCAGGCCGAAGTGGCGGGCGTTTTACGTCAAAACAAAAGTAAATCGCTGGGTCACGCATTAACGGAAATCTGGCGGCATCCGTTGCATACGCGCGAATTCGGCAGCCAGATTACCAACGTGCTGCGCTGCCTGCAATTAGAGGCGCACGGTTATCAGGTCAGCGTAACCGAACTGGTGGGCTGGGAGCATTCGATGAAAAACGAACTGATCATCGCCCAGTTCAAGGACTTGCCGCGTCGGCGCCCGGCCGAGCGGCTCAGCGAAGTGATGCAGACACTGGGTATCGAGGAACTGAAAGAGCGGTTTTTCGTTTCCGCCTGAATCAGATTTTCATCAATTTATTCCAGCCGGCCAATCCGATTCGCCGCAGTGTTTCCTGATTCCGCTCGTAGATTTGTTCGGCATCGGGAAACGCCTGAACCGCGCGCTCAATACTGTCTTCTCTGAGTAAATGCAGAATCGGATACGGCGCGCGATTCGTGTAATTCTCGATGTCGTCGGGATCGGCGCCTTCGAACTGATACAACGGGTGAAAACTCGCAATCTGGATAATGCCTTCGAGCCGAAGCTGCTTCAGCATTCTTTCGGCGAAGAATAGCGCGTCGTTGTAATCGAGAAAATCGCCTAGCGCTTGAGGCAGGATTAGCAGCGTCGTGTCCACGGTCGCCGGGTCCGCGGCGACTAGCGTGTTCAGTTCGTTTTCCAGATCGGCCAGCACGCCTTCCAGGCTTATCGCATCGCTCACGGCGTAGCGGATTTGCCCTTTCACATGCACGGCCTTGGCGAACGGGCACAAGTTGAGCCCGATGACGGCCTCAGTCAGCCAGTGACGGGTGGCGGCAACGACAGCATCGTGCGATTCGGCGGGCAACGGCATGGCAGGCGGCAAGCGGCGGGAGAGGCAAAGCGCCATTTTAACGGGCGCGCGTGTGTCTGCGTTGCGCCACTGCCGCAAGAAATCGGACCAGCAAACAAAGCCTAAGACGCTGGCTTCGCACCGCAAGCCGCCGCGATCAATAACGCCGCCGCTTTCGGCGCGGCGAGCACCGCGCCCGATCCCGCGCGATACGTCTGGCTCGCCGCATACACACCCTCGATCAGCAAAGCGAGCGCGTTCGCGAGCATCTCGGGATCGTCCGCGCCGGCGGCCGTCGCCAGTTCCGTCAGGCGCGCGAGCAGGCGCTCCTTGTTCCGAAACACGAACTGGCGGGCCGCGTGTTCGGTATCGGAAAACTCGACGGCGACGTTCACGAACGGACAGCCGCGATAGTCATCGAGGGACGCCCGCGCCGCGAGGTCGTCGAAATATTGCTGCAACTGCTTCGCCGGCTCGCCGGGATGTTTCGCGAAGCTCTTCTCCACGTAACCGAAGAATTGCGCGTCCTTGCGCTCGAGATAGGCCATCACGAGTTCGTCTTTCGACGAGAATTGGCGGTACAAACTCATCTTGTTCACGCCGGCCCGCTCGACGACCGCATCGACGCCGACCGCCCGCACGCCCTCGCGATAGAACAGTTCGTCCGCGGCGCGCAGCAAATGCTGCTGCGCTTCGGGGCCGGTCGTCTGCGTTGCGCGCACGCGCCGTGAGGCGGGCACAGTCGCAGACGCAGCGCGCGAACCGGCTCGTTTGGAGGTATGGCTTTCAGACATGGACGGCCCCTTATTCAATCGACGCCTTGACATGTTACCGACCGGTAACTAAGATCGCAACACTGATTGTGACTGATCTGTCACAAGTCCCTTACGGAAACCGTAATAGTAGGAACACGACCCGTGCGGGCAACTCGAATCCGCGCGACAGGAGAGCCGATGAACTGGGCAGCAAGACTGATAGGCAGGCGTTTTCACTACGGCTGGTTGACGGTCGCGGTGGTGTTTCTGGTGTTGCTCGCGGCCGCCGGCACGCGCGCCACGCCGAGCGTGATGATGGTGCCGCTCGAGCATCAGTTCGGCTGGAGCCGCGCGACGATTTCGCTCGCGATCTCGGTCAACATCGCGCTTTACGGGTTGATGGGGCCGTTCGCGGCGGCGGCCATGCAGCGCTTCGGCGTGCGTCCCACACTGCTGGTCGCGCTTGGCACGATGGCGGCGGGCGTCGCGCTGTCCTCGCTGATGACCCAGCCGTGGCAGATGATCCTCGTCTGGGGCGTGATGGTCGGCGGCTCGACGGGTGTGGCGGCGCTGTCGTTGTCGGCGACTGTGGTGACGCGCTGGTTCACCACGCACCGCGGGCTCGTGATGGGTATTCTCACGGCGAGTTCGGCGACCGGCCAACTCGTGTTCCTGCCGATGCTCGCGGCCATCGCCGAGCATTACGGCTGGCGCCAGGTCGTGTGGGTCGTCGCGGCGGCTGCGGCGATCGTGCTGCCGCTCGTCGCCTTTTTGCTGCCGGAGCGTCCGTCGGATGTCGCGCTGCGTCCCTACGGCGAGCCGCACGACGCACCCGCGGCCGCTACGGCCACGAAGCAGAATCCGCTCGCGATCGCGTTCGGCACGCTCGCCATGGCGAGCAAGACGCGCGATTTCTGGCTGCTGTTCTTCAGCTTCTTCATTTGCGGCGCGAGCACGAACGGTTACGTCGGCACTCACCTGATCGCGATGTGCGGCGATTACGGGATGACCGAAGTGCAGGGCGCGTCGCTGCTGGCCGCGATGGGCATCTTCGATCTGTTCGGCACGACGCTCTCCGGCTGGCTGTCCGACCGCTTCAATAGCCGTGTGCTGCTGTTCTGGTATTACGGGCTGCGCGGCTTGTCGCTGATGTATCTGCCGCACGCCTTTGGCATCGACTTTTTCGGTTTGCCGCTTTTCGCCGTGTTCTACGGCCTCGACTGGATCGCGACCGTGCCGCCGACCGTGCGTCTCGCCACGGACGTCTACGGCAAGGAGGCGGCGCCCGTGGTGTTCGGCTGGGTCGTGGCCGGGCATCAGCTCGGCGCGGCGTTCGCGGCGCTCGGCGCGGGCATGCTGCGCGCGAGCCTCGGCACGTACACGGTGGCGTCGATGATTTCGGGCGGTTTGTGTCTCGTGGCCGCGGTCATCGTGTTGCGGATCAACCGGCCCGCCAAGGCGCCGGAGCCGCAGCCAATCTGACGCCACACATGGAGTAACGCGGGCGGCGCTGCGGCGCACCCGCGTCTTGCCATCTAAGCAAAAAGAACCGCGTGCATCGGGCAGCGCGCGCGTCGAACCTTGGGTATGCTATGTGGCCTCGGGCAGCCGCCCGCGATCATGAATTTCTATTGAGAGAAGCGCATGACCCACAAACCCGCCCCTACCGAAGTTGCCATTCACGAGTTGATTGCCGGTCGCTGGAGCCCGCGCGCGTATTCGAGCGAACCGGTGAGCCGTGACAATCTGCGCGCAGTGCTCGAAGCGGCTCGCTGGGCGCCTTCGTCGTATAACGCGCAGCCCTGGCGTTTTCTCGTGTTCGACCGCAGCGCCGACGAAGTGGCGTTCAAGCAGGCGTTCGCCACGCTGGTGCCGTTCAACCAGGGCTGGAACGCGCCCGCGCCCGTGCTGATCGCCGTGACCGCGCAAACGCGCACCGCCAAGGGCGAAGTGAATCGCTGCGCGCAATACGACGCCGGCGCAGCCGCGATGGCGCTCGTGCTGCAGGCGCATGCGCTCGGCCTCGCCGCGCATCAGATGAGCGGCTTCGACCAGAACGCGTTCCGCACCGCTTTCGATCTGCCGAACGACGTCGAACCGATCGCGATGATTTCGCTTGGTCATTACGGCGAGGTCGACAAGCTCGACCCGGTTCTGCGCGAACGCGAGAAGTCGGTGCGCCAGCGTTTGCCGCTTGCGGAAATCGCCTACAGCGGCGGCTGGAAGAAGCCGTTCTGAGCTAGCTTACGTTGCTGGATACGTCGGGAAGAAACGCGCGGCGCCGACCGCGCGTTTTTTTATCGGCTGCGTAAAAGCGACTTCGTTAAGCCGCCTCGTCATCGGTCACGCTCGAAAGCGGCGTGGCCACATGCTCGAGAGACTTGCGCTCCGCATCCACGCCCCAGATCGCCGCGATCACGGCGGCCGCGAGCATCAGCGCGGAGCCGACCAGATAACCTGAGAACACCTCGCTGCGCTGATGCGTGTCGATCAGCCGTCCGAAGAAAGCCGGGCCGGCGATCCCGCCGAGCGCCGTGCCGAACGCGTAAAACACGGCGATGGCGAGCGCGCGGATCTCCAGCGGAAACGATTCGCTCACGGTGAGATAAGCCGAACTCGCCGCAGCCGACGCGAAGAAGAAAATCACCATCCACGAGGCCGTTTGCGTGACGACCGTCAGCACATGCTGCTGGAACAGGTAGCCGCTTACCGTCAGCAAAATCGCCGAAATGCCGTAGGTCGACGCAATCATCTTGCGCCGCCCGATCACGTCGAACAGCCGGCCGAGCATCAGCGGCCCGAGAAAATTGCCGAGCGCGAAGGGCAGCAGATACCAGCCGATATGGTCGCCCGGCACGCCGTAGAAGTCCGTCAGCACCAGCGCGTAGGTGAAAAAAATCGCGTTGTAGAAGAACGCCTGCGCGGTCATCAGCGAAAGGCCGACCAGCGCGCGCCGTCGATGCAGATTGAAAAGCGTGTGGAACACCTCGCGCAGCGGCGTGTGTCCGCGCGCACGCAGACGCAGGCGCGTGAGGCCGTCGGCGGCCAGCGCGTGACCTTCGCTGCGAAAACGCGTTTCGATTCCTTCGACGATCGCGCGCGCATCGCGCTCGTGGCCGTGCGTGAGCAGCCAGCGCGGGCTTTCGGGCACCCAGATGCGCATCGGCAAGATGGTTAATGCGAGCACGGCGCCGATCAGAAAGCACGCGCGCCAGCCCCAGTCGCCCGGCAGCAGGCTCGGATCGAGCAGGATCAGCGAACCGGCGGCGCCGAGACCCGCGCCGACCCAGAACGTGCCGTTGATGGCGAGATCGATCCAACCGCGCACGCGAGGCGGCGTGAACTCCTGAATCGTCGAATTGATCGCGGTGTATTCGCCGCCGATGCCCGCGCCCGTCAGAAAGCGGAACAGCAGGAAACTGGCGAGATTCCACGACACCGCGGTCGCCGCAGTCGCCGTCAGATAGACCGCGAGCGTGATGAAGAAGAGCTTGCGCCGGCCAAGCCGGTCCGTGAGCCAGCCGAAGCCGAGTGCGCCGAGCACCGCGCCGGCAATGTAGGCGCTGCCGGCGAGCCCCACGTCCGCGTTGGTGAAATGCAGCGACGGGCTCGACTTCAGCGCGCTCGCGACCGCTCCGGCGAGCGTCACTTCGAGTCCGTCGAGAAGCCACGTCACGCCCAGCGCGACGACGATCAACGTGTGAAAGCGCCCCCACGGCAGGCGGTCGAGCCGGGACGGCAAATCCGTTTCGATGATCCCGGCGGTTTTTCGCTGGACGTCGGCGGCAGGCGGCGCGCTCATTGCTGGTGGTCTCCTGAATCGTTGAAATGCGGCGGCTCGAACAGGCCTATGCAGCAACTTCTATTCCGCGGCTTCGGCGCCCTGTTGCGCGCCTTCGCGCTTTTGGCAAGTTGATGCTGATCCGGCTTTCGTGATACAAAGCCGCTCCTACCTGTGCGCGCCAGCCGTGAGCGGCCATTCCTGCCATGAACTATTGCGCGATTGACTTCGGTACTTCCAACTCCGCCGTAGCCGTTCCTGACGGCGCGGCGCTCAGGCTCGCAGCCGTCGAAGGCGCCTATACGACGCTGCCTACGTCGGTGTTCTTCAATACCGACGAAGACACCCGCGAGTTCGGACGCGCGGCGCTCGCGGCGTACATCGACGGTTTCGACGGCCGGCTGATGCGCTCGATGAAAAGCATCCTCGGCTCGCCGCTTGCCGACCATTCGACCGATCTCGGCGACGGCACGGCAATCAAGTACACCGATATCATCGCGATCTTCCTCGACCATCTGAAGCGCTCGGCGGAGAAAGCCACGGGCGCGCCGATCGAGCGCGCGGTGCTGGGCCGCCCGGTGTTCTTCGTCGACGACGATCCGCGCGCCGATCAGATGGCGCAAAAGCAGCTCGAAGCGGCGGCACGCGCGGTGGGCCTGCGCGACATTCACTTCCAGTATGAGCCGATCGCGGCCGCATTCGACTACGAATCGCGCCTCACGCAGGAAGGGCTGGTGCTGGTGGCCGACATCGGCGGCGGTACGTCGGACTTTTCACTGGTGCGCGTCGGACCCGAGCGGATGAACCGCGTCGAGCGCAAGGACGACGTGCTGGCCCATCACGGCGTGCACGTCGCGGGCACGGACTTCGATCGCCGCGTCGAACTGGCGACGATTCTGCGCGAGCTCGGCTATCAGTCGCTGGACCCCGAAGGCCGCGAACTTCCGAACCGCGTCTATTTCGATCTGGCGACGTGGCACCTGATCAATACCGTTTATGCACCGAAGCGCGTCAGCGAACTGGCGCTCATGCGGCACCTGTTCACGGAAGTTAAACACCATGATCGTCTGATGCGCGTGGTCGAGCGGCGCCTCGGTCACGCGCTGGCGGCGCATGCGGAAGAGGCGAAAATCGGCGTCGCCGCGGGCGGTGAGACGGTGATCGATCTCGACGAAGTGGAAGACGATCTGCGTCTTGCATTCGACGAGGCGCAACTCATCGAAGCGGGAGAGGACGAAACGCGCCGCATCGTGGCGGCGGCGCGCGACACCGTGCAGACCGCCGGCGTGTCGATTCGCGACGTGAGCGCGATTTACTTCACGGGCGGCTCGACCGGCCTCGCGTTTCTATCCGGCGCGTTGGCGGCGGCATTCCCCGATGCGGAAGCGGTATTCGGCGACCGTCTCGCGAGTGTCGCAACGGGACTCGGCATTCACGCGCGGCGCGTGTTCGCGTAACTGCGAACCGCCGCTTTATATTGCGAAGATAATCGCCGCGCGCGAACTCGGCGAATTGCCGGCGCAATAAAAAACCCCGCCGAGGCGGGGTTTTTTTGCGTCCAGAAGGAAGCAGCGTAGCGCTTACACCGGCTTGATGTTAGCTGCTTGCTTGCCCTTCGGGCCCGTCTTCACTTCAAACGTAACCTTTTGGTTTTCTTGCAGCGTCTTGAAGCCTTCCGTGCGGATTTCCGAGAAATGCGCGAACAGATCTTCGCCGCCGCCGTCCGGGGTGATGAAGCCAAAGCCCTTTGCGTCATTGAACCACTTGACGGTACCGGTTTCCATATTACTTGTTCCTAAAGATGGTGAATAAGGCCGAAGCCCGTTGAGTGCATGAAAATCAAGGAAGGGGGTAATGGGACCAACCGGAGTACCGTTGATGGGCGAACTACGAAAGACCAATTCACTCGCCGCTTGAAATCCTGCCCGAACGTTATACGGCGATTTCGAGAGAAGGTCAACACTCGGCCCCCAACTTTACAAAAATTCGCGATACCGCCCCGAAAAGTTGCTTACAAAGCTTGCGGAGCGGGTGGATTTTTTGCTAGGGAGAACCCTTAGTTTCACTGCAGGCGCCGGGTGCAACCGTTAAACTACGCGCCCGCGCCGGTTGCACCATTGGGATAACCGTCGCGCATACATGCGCGTCACCCGTTTTCTGCGTCATAAGCGCGATTCATGGGGTGCCGACGTGGTTCTGAAACAGGAGAAGACGTGAAAAGTTCTATACAACGGAACATCGGGCCCTTCGCACTCATGCTGACCGGCCTGGGTTCGATCATCGGCTCGGGCTGGCTGTTCGGCGCGTGGAAGGCCGCGAAAATCGCGGGCCCGGCGTCGATCTGCGCGTGGATCATCGGCGCTGTCGTGATTCTCGCGATCGCGCTGACCTACGCCGAGCTCGGCGCGATGTTCCCGGAATCGGGCGGCATGGTGCGTTACGCGCGCTATTCGCACGGCGCGCTGGTGGGTTTCATCAGCGCGTGGGCCAACTGGATCGCCATTGTTTCGGTGATTCCGATCGAGGCCGAAGCATCCATTCAATACATGAGCACGTGGCCGTATCCGTGGGCGCATGCGTTATTCGTCGATGGCTCGTTGACTACGACCGGGCTGCTACTCTCGGCGGTCCTCGTAGTTATCTATTTCCTGCTGAACTACTGGGGCGTGAAGCTGTTCGCGCGCGCCAACTCGGCCATCACGATCTTCAAGTTTCTGATTCCGGGCGCGACCATCCTCGGACTGATGCTGACGGGCTTCCACAAGGAAAACTTCGGCGAAGTGAGCACGTTTGCGCCGTATGGCTGGTCGGCGGTGCTGACGGCGGTCGCGACAAGCGGCATCGTGTTCGCATTCAACGGTTTCCAAAGCCCGATCAACCTGGCGGGTGAAGCGCGCAATCCGGCCAAAAGCGTGCCGTTCGCAGTGATCGGCTCGATCCTGCTCGCGCTCGTCATTTACGTGTTGCTGCAGGTCGCGTATATCGGCGCGGTCAGCCCGACCGACGTGATGAAGGGCTGGAGCCACTTCAATTTCGCTTCGCCGTTCGCGGAACTGGCGATCGCACTGAATCTGAACTGGCTCGCGATTCTGCTGTACGTCGACGCCTTCGTCAGCCCGAGCGGCACCGGCACGACCTACATGGCGACCACCACGCGCATGATCTACGCGATGGAGCGCAACAACACGATGCCGAAGATTTTCGGCAGCGTGCATCCGTTCTACGGCGTGCCGCGTCCGGCGATGTGGTTCAACCTGCTGGTCTCGTTCATCTTCCTGTTCTTTTTCCGCGGATGGAGCTCCCTCGCGGCGGTGATTTCGGTTGCGACCGTGATCTCGTACCTGACCGGCCCGATCAGCCTGATGGCGCTGCGCCGCGCGGCGACGGACCTCGAGCGCCCGCTGCACATCCCCGGCATGCAGGTGATCGCGCCGTTCGCGTTCGTATGCGCGTCGCTGATCCTGTACTGGGCGAAGTGGCCGCTGACGGGCGAAATCATTCTGCTGATGGTCGTCGCGCTGCCGGTGTACTTCTACTTCCAGGCGAAGTCGGGCTTCGGCGGCTGGGGCCGCGACCTGAAGGCGGCGTGGTGGCTGGTCGCCTATTTGCCGGTGATGGCGATCCTGTCGCTGATCGGCAGCAAGGAGTTCGGCGGTCGTGGCGTTCTGCCGTACGGCTGGGACATGCTGGTCGTGATCGCGTTCTCGCTCGTCTTCTATTACTGGGGCGTGAATAGCGGCTATCGCTCGGAGTATCTGGAAGAGCGTCAGACGCACGACGAAGTGCTCGAAGGAATGGGCGCGCACTGAGGTGCCGCGCCGCGCCGGGCGGTTGATGATCCGGCTGCATGCTAAAAAAGCCCGTCTGAGTTTTTGCTCAGGCGGGCTTTTGTTTTGTGCGCCCAGCATGGGCGCAATCTTGTGGGTGCAAGTCCCATCGTGAGTTGACCACAGCGAACGAAGTGAAGC
>NZ_JBFUPM010000018.1:0-125343 GCF_041355255.1 Paraburkholderia sp. RCC_158
CGGCAAGATCAAGGAATTGATGGTTCGCCGCACTGTCTGACACGCACGCATCGACGCACGCATCGCTGCGTTGGCTGGAGTCCTGTTCCGGGACTCCAGCATCTTCATTCTTCCCTATGACGTCGCTCGATCGCGCTTACAGATAGCTGCAAACGTAATCGAGCGTCTCGATCACGTCGATGTCGAAACGGCTTTTGCCCGGCACCGAAAACGACTCCCCCGCGGTATAGGTTTTCCACTCGTCGCTGCCTTCGAGGCGGATGCGGCATTGGCCCGCCTGCACTTCCATCAGTTCCGGCGCGTCGGTGCCGAAGTTCAGCGTGCCGGGCAGGATCACGCCGAGCGTCTTGCGCGTGCCGTCGGCGAACAGAACGGTGTGCGACACGCACTTGCCGTCGAAGTAGACGTTGGCGCGTTTGATAACGGAAACCTGATCGAATTGAGTAGCGGCCGTCATGGCGGTGTTCCTGTGAGTCGTCGTGAAAGAATGCGCGTGCGCCGCGTGGCGGCAGCGCTGCTGTATGCATTTTGCGCCGACCATCGACGCAAGCGTGCGGTCGGACGCAAGCCCGCCATGATACAGGCGAGCGCGGCCGTGCAACGACATGCGCATCGCGCTGCGGATCAGTCGGCCCGGCGCCAGCGGCCAGACTCCTCGCATACGACTACCGGTTCGCCGTCCAGCAACACTTGCTCTGTGTCTGGATGCGAGGCGGGCAATGCAGCAACGTCGAAGTCAATGTGAAGCGCGCGCGCCACATGCGCGTCTTCGATAGGAAGCTCCCACGTCAGGAAGATCTGCACGCAATGCTGATCCAGCGTGAAGTCGCTCGCATTAAAACCTCTGCTGTCGCGACGGATCACGCCATGGGGCTGGCCGGTGTCGAATATCAGCGCCGTGCCGCGCGTCAACGGAATACGCTGACCTGTGGCCGCGAAATGCACGTCGAAGCCCTGGTCTTCGGTGAGGAAGAGATTGCAGAACGCCGCGCCGCCATACTGCTCGGCGTCGTGGTGATACCTTGCGCCGCGGCACGCCATCAACGCGACGTCGCTCGAGGCCAGCACGCCGGGTAATCCGAGTGAGTGCGTCCAGTCCGACATCGCCTGCACGCAACGCGGGTAGTCTGGCCAACGCACGCGCGTTCGCGCGAAAGGCATCGCCTCGACGTCGCCGGGTTCCAGGTTCATGCGCGACGACGTTTCTCTTTCCCAATCCATCAGCACACGCTGCGGGGGCATGGGTATATCGACGACGCCCGACAGTACTACGTCGCTCACGCGCCGACTGCGAATCGCATCGCCGCTGGAGAAATAGGAGATCAGCATATCTCGCGCGTTAAACTGTTCGGATGACGAATCATCTATGTATCGTAACCATTAGAATCGATGTTTGCGTCCGACTTAAAGCCAGCGCCAGATGCCTGCCGCGAAGCCCGAAAGCGGAATATGCGCCCACGTAGCGGCAAGCCACACAACCAGGCCGCCGAGCAACGTGTGTGCGCGAAGTGACTGCCCACGAAGGCAAGCGCGGCTGCGATGACTGTGATGCTCGTTTCCATTTGAATAGCTCCTGAAGGAGATTCGAAACGCGGCCGCATTGCCACTACCCGTAAGCCAGATGAAGAACAACGCAATTCGCCGCGTGCCTCGTATTGTGCCTGAGTGCCTGTGCACACCATGCAAGGGATCACATGGCGAGCCTCGCATTGGCTATCGGCAGATTACTCGTGATCCTTTAAAGTAAGCCCTGAAGTTCACGGCGAAGACGAGTTCAACGAGGATTTTTCTTCCGCTCAACAGTCGCGCTTTGCTACACCTTCTTCGCCCGTCACGGAGACCGCCAAATTGCTCATTCGCCAACTTGTTCCATCCGACGCGCAGTCCTTTCAAGCCCTGCGTCTTTCAGGACTGAAGGAGACGCCCACATCTTTCGCGTCGAGCTATGAAGAAGAAGTGCATCGTTCATCCGATGACATCGAAAGGCAGTTAACGAAGCAGGACGACCGCGGAGTTTTTGGCGCGTTCGACGACACGCAGCTAATAGGCATTGCAGGACTCGGACGCGAGAACCACACCAAGTTGCGCCACAAGGCGTTCGTGTGGGGCGTCTACGTCGCACCGGAACAAAGAGGCCGCGGTGTGAGCAGAGCCCTCGTCAGCGAGGCGATCCGTTTCGCGCAGTCCGTGCCTGGCATTACGCAAGTCAATATCACGGCCAACGCATGCAACGATGTCGCTATCCGGCTTTATTCATCGCTCGGATTTAAACAGTTCGGACTCGAGCCCGGCTCGATGATTGTCGAGGGAAAGCGGTACGACGAAGTGCATATGTCGTTGCACTTCGAACCACGCTGAGATCTACAACCGCACATAAGGTTGCGACAAGGCCTTCGCCGACCTGATCAGATCTTCAAGCATCGTCGCGCGCTTCTCGGGATCGGTATCGCGGCTCGTCATGAAACACAGCGCCGCGACGGGAAGACCCGTGCGGTCGCGTATCGGCGCGGCCATGCAGAGCCGGAAAGTGTGAGACAAGCCTTCCGTGCAGCAATATCCCTGTTCGGCGGCGCGCTGCACGTCATGAACGAAATCGTCGAAGTCAATGCGTCTGCCGTTGTCGAGCACGAAGTCATCGTCTGGAATCAGGCTGCGAATTTCGTCGGCACGCAAATGAGCGAGCAGCAGGCGTCCAGACGCCGTCCACGGAATCGGCACCTTCACGCCAATGTCGGAACTGATATTGAACGGCCGCGAGCTGTTCTCCGACAGCACTACCGTGTACTTGTTGCCTTCGAGCATGCACAACTGCGCGGTCTCGTCGTGGGTTCGCACGAGTCCGAGAATCGCCTGGTGCGCGCGGCTGATCAGGTCATTGTGAACCGCATAGTCGGCGCCGTAGTAATGCATCTCGCGGCCGAAGAACACGCTGCCGTCGGGCGTTGTCTCGAGCCAGCCCGCTTCCGTGAGCATGGTCACCAGTTCGTAGATGCTCGAGCGCGGCGCGCCCGTCGCTTCGATCAGCTCGCGCATCGTCATCGGGCGTCGCGCAATATGCAACTGCTTCAGAATGCCGATCACGCGATCGACTCCCCTGGCCCTGGTTGATTCCGGTGCAGACATTCATTCAACTCCGTCAGCGATAGGGTTCGCACTGTATCTGTTACGTGACGCGAGTCTGGCATGCGGCGGGCGATGCGCCGTGCGGCCCCTCAATGGTCGAGCACGCGATGCAGGAACTGCCGCGTGCGTTCGTTCTGCGGATTCACGAAGATCTGCTCAGGCGCACCTTGCTCCGCGATCACGCCTTTATCCATGAACACGACACGGTCGGCCGTCTTGCGCGCGAAACCCATTTCATGCGTGACGACAACCATCGTCATCCCGTCGCGCGCGAGTCCGCGCATGACTTCCGTTACTTCGCCGACGAGTTCCGGGTCGAGCGCGGACGTGGCTTCGTCGAAGAACATGATGCCCGGTTCGACGGCCAGCGCTCTTGCAATGGCCACACGTTGTTGCTGGCCGCCGGAGAGCTGGCTCGGATAGTGTTCGGCGCGGTCCGCGAGACCTACTCTGTCGAGCGCTTCCATGCCGCGCTTACGCGCGTCGGCCGCATTCATCTTGCGCGCCTTGATGAGCGCCAGCGTCACGTTGCCGAGCGCGGTCTTATGCGGAAACAGATTGAACTGCTGGAACACCATGCCGACGTGCCCGCGAATTTCCTTCGCGCGACGCGCATCGTGAAGCGGCACGTCGTTCACCCAGACTTCGCCCGCATCGGCTGTTTCAAGGCCGCTCATGATGCGCAGCACCGTGCTCTTGCCAGAACCCGATGCGCCGATCAGCACGAGTACTTCGCCCGGCCGCACGTCGAGATCGATTTCCTTCAGGACCTGCGTGGCGCCGAACGACTTGCCGACGCCCGTGAGTTTGATAATGGGCTTCGACGTAGTGACTGTGGTCATGACAGCAGGCTCCTTCTTCGGTCATGGTGGCGCACCCACTGCGATAGTGGAAAGCACACGATGAAATAAAGCACGGCGACGAGTCCATAAATTTCAACCGGCTTGCCGATCCGGTCGACGATGGCCTGCCCGCCATGCATCAATTCCGACATGCCGATCATGCTCACAATCGACGTGTCCTTGATCAGCGATAAGTACTGGCCGATAAGCGGCGGCATCACGATCTTTCCCGTCTGCGGCAAGATCACCGAGAAGAACGCCTGCGTCTTGCTGAGCCCGAGAATCTGCGCGACTTCCCATTGGCCTTTCGGCACGGCTTCGATGCCCGAGCGGAACACCTCGGCAATGTAGGCGCCCTGATAGACGCTCAGGCCCACGACGCCCGCGGCAAAGACATCGATCGCGTAGCCGAAGTAGGACACGCCGAAGTAGATGAACATCAGCGTGATGAGCACCGGCGTGCCGCGAAACAGTTCGGTATAGAGCCGTGCGACGGTCGGCGTGCCCCACGGCCCGAACGACCGCAGCACCGCTGCGAGCAGGCCGATCAACGTTCCGCCGACAATCGCCGCCGCGGACAACAGCAGTGTCGCGAGCAATCCCTGAAACAGGATGGCGAGGCTCGTCATTAACAATTCGCTCGACATGTTCGGTCTCCGGTTTCAGCGATCAGGTGCGATCGGCCTGTCGTGCGACAAGAAAGAGTCGCCGCGTGCGTTTCTTCACTTCGAGCGGCGGATGAAAAACGCGCACGCCGATTTGGCCCGCGACCCACGACAGCACATTGCTAAGGAACAGATACGCAATCAGCGTGATCGTGAACGTCTGGATATAGAGCAGCGTGCGAGCGTTGATGACAGTCGCCGTGCCGCTCAATTCAGGCAGCGCAATTGCCGACAGAAGCGACGTGCCCAGCAGCAACTGAATCAGGTTGTTGACGATCGCCGGATAAACCGCGCGCGCCGCCTGCGGCAACACAACCTCCATGAAAATCTGCGAGCGTTCGAGCCCGAGAATCGACGCGGCCTCGAGTTGTCCGCGCGGCACCGACTGGATGCCCGCGCGAAACACCTCGGCGAGATAGGCGCCGACGTTCACGCCCAACGCGATCACGCCTGCCGTATAAGCGTTGAGCGTGATGCCGAGTGAAGGCAACCCGAAAAACACGATGAAGATCTGTAATAGCACGGGCGTATTGCGGATCGCCTCGATATAAACGCTCGCAATACCTCGCAGCAGCCGCACGCGCGACGCGCTCGCCAGCGCGGTCAGCAAGCCGAGCACCATCGACAGAACGAAGGCCAGCAGCGTGACCTGGAGCGTCAGCCACGACGCGCGAACGAAATCGTTCAAATAACCCGCGAGGGTTATCCATTCATAGCTCATGGTTCCTCCGTCCGTCGAACAACAACTTGCATGCGCGCATTCAGTACTGCGGATTCAGCGGAAAACGCGGCTCTGTTCCGAACCACTTCTTGTAGAGCTGCGCATTCTGTTTCGACGCATTGATGTTGAAGAGGAACAGGTTCAGGTAATTGAGCCACACCTGATCGCCCGCCTTCACGCCGAACGCGTTGTACTCCAGCGGCACAAGCGCTTCGTTGGTGACCGTCAGATTCGAATCGAGCGATGCCTGATAGGCCAGAAAGTTGTTGTCCTCGATCATGGCGTCCGCCTGCCCCTGCTTCACCGCGAGAATCGCGGCCTGCGAGCTGTCGAACTCCTGGATCTTGACCTGCATGTTCAGCGAGCGCACTTCGTCGCCGTTCGTCGAACCCTTCACTGTCGCAATCGTGCGATTGGCCATATCGTTGATCGACTTGATGCCGCTGCTCTTCTTGACCAGCAGCGCCTCGCTCGCCACCACATACGGATTCGTGAAGGCGATTTCCTTTGCCCGCTCCAGGTTGCGCGTGAAGTTGCAGAACACCACGTCGACCTTGCTCGTTTGCAGGTTCGGAATGCGGTTCGCGCTCGTGGTGTTGACGACCTCGAGCTTGACGCCCATCTGCTTCGCCAGTTCTTTCGCGAGGTCGACGTCGTAACCGTCGGGTTGGCCGTCCTTGTTGTAGAAGCCGAACGGCGCGAAGGTCAGGCAATCGCCGACTCGCAGCGTGCCGCGCTGCAAGACCTGCTTGAGCGTCGAATCGGCTCCGGCGCTTTGTTCCGGCGGCGCGACCTTGGTACAGCCCACGAGCGTGAGCAACGCGGCCACGGCAAACAAAGAGGCAAGTCGTGCGCTTTCCCTGACAAATCTCATTTTCGATCCCGGTCTGGTGATAAAGCTTCGTGCGTGGAAGAAACGGCGATCAGCATGGTCTTCGCGGCATGTCCGCTATTGGCGGGACAGAAGTGATCGCACGGCTGAAGTGGTCGTCTGATATACCGGAATTGTGTCCGGCACAGCAGATAGCCGCAGTGTTCCATGCGAAAAAAATGCTGGCAATGGGGTATACACCGTCGAGCGCGGTGGATTCTCAGCGATGGCGGGGGAAGGTGGCGATGGCGGACGGGGCGCGAAAGCGCCCGTCCGTTTGCTGCTAGCCGAGGCGGCGATTTATGCGCGCGCGTCCCTGACGGCCGCGCGGAGGGCATCGACGAACATGTCGAGGTCCGCTTCGTTCATGTAGATATGCGGCGACACGCGCAGGCCTTGCAGCTCGCCGACGCAACGGTACTTGACGTGAATCGCGAACGATTCCCGCAATGTACGCTCGACGCGCAGGGCGTCGACGCCTTCGATAGAAAAGAGGCTCACGGCGCCGAGCGTTTCCGTGTCGAGCGGCGTGTGAAAGCGTAAGCCGGCGATGTCCGCGGCGCGTGCTGTCCAGTAGCGGGTCAGCGCGCCGAGCCGTGCATGAATGTTGGCGGCGCCGATCGCCTGATGGAAGCGAATCGCCGGTTCGATGCCCGCTTGCAGCGCCGAGTTATAGGTGCCGAGATTCCAGTGATCGAATTTGTCGATGGCATCCGGCGCGGCATCGAACGGAGCGAGCAGCGGCCAGGTCTCGCGTATGCGCTGTCGATTGACGATCAGCATGCCATTGCCGACGGGCGCGCCGAGCCACTTATGCAAACTCGTGACGAAGAAATCGCAGCCGAGTTCGCGGAAGCTCACCGGCATCTGCGCGAACGACTGCGCTGCATCGACGACGGTGATGATGCCGCGCTCTCGCGCGAGCGCGCACAAGCGGCCGACAGGCAGCACTCTGCCGGTCCAGTGAAGCATATGCGTCAGGTGAAGCACGCGCGTGCCGGGACGCATCGCGGATGAGTACGCGGCGACGATTTCGTCGTCGCTTGCAAGCGGATCGAACGCGGCTGTGTCGACGACAATACCCTCGCGCGTCTGCCGCTGCTGCCAGCCGCCAAGTGCGCTCGGGTAGTCCCACGGAGACACGAGCACCCGCTCGCCGGCCGACAACGGAATGCCGAAAATCGCCACGCTCAGGCCTTCGCTTGCGTTCCGGTTGAGCGCGATTTCGTCGGCGGCGCAATCGGCTAGTGCAGCCAACTGCCGCTTGATGTCCGGCAGCTTCGCATCCAGACCGGTCCACATGTTGACGTCCGGATTTTTGCTGACGAAGCGATAGGCGTCGATGACCGCCTGCTCGACAACCAGCGGCGGCGGACTCACGGCGGCGTTGTTCAGATTAAGCAGCGGATGCTGCTTCGGGTATGACTCGCGCACGCGTGCCCAGTCCACTCCGGCGTTGGTTTTTGTGAAGCTCAAAGTGTCCGTATGCATTCGCTCGTCCTCTGCGTGGCGCGACGCGGGGCGCGTCTTTCGGTGCCGACGTTAACTTAGCCGGTAACCGGGTGCGTGTCTCGTCGTTGAGGCGGCGAAAACCGCACGCAGAAAATGTTTTTACGGCCGGGGGAAAGAGGTTGTGCCGTGGGGACCGCTGCCGACGATGCCGCGGCAGATGCGGTCCGCCGACAACGGTGTATTAGGAGAGGCGCGCATGTAGCGCATAGATTGACGTTGTTCTTTTTGACGAGGGCGTGCACCAAAAGATGCACGCCCTCGCAGACACGCCCGACCGATTGCATCCGGTCAGGCGTAGTTGCTTCGCTCGCTTAACGATCCAGTTGCTGAATGCCGGCGAGTCGCCACGTATCTCCGGCATGCGCGCTCCGGACGATATTCCAGACCTCCTGGAACGGCTGCGCCGTCGGTGCATCGTCCTCACGCATCTGGCCGTAGAAGCGCACGCTGACAAACGTTTCGTCCGCCGTACTTTCGACGCCGAGCACTTCCGCATCGAGTTGCGGCACCTCCGTGCGGCTCGGCTGGCTGCCGCGGCCCTCCAGATCGCGCTTGAGTTGCGCGAACATCTCAGGCGTGGTCAGCTCGAACAGGTCGCCCTGCTCGTTGGCGTCCCATGCACGTTGAAGACGCATGAACATGGTTTTCGCCGACGTCACCAGTTCAGCCTGATCGAGCCCGAGCGGCTGCGACGGCGCGCTGAATGCGCCCGTTGCAGCAACCGGATTCGTCGCGGCGCGCTGCGTGCCGAAAAAATTCGTATCGGGCCGCGCCTGGCCGTTCTGGTTCGGGTGCTGGAACGGCGAACCGTTGCCCTGCGACCGGCTCGCGGCGCCCTGTCCATAAGCCAGATCCGGACGACGACGATTAGCGATGAAGCGGAACAGCATCACGCCGGCCATCACGACGAGGCCGATCAGCAGCATGTTCGACAGCATTTGCGCAAGCCCCGCGCCCAACCCGAGCGACGACAGCAACGCGGCGATGCCGAAGCCGGCGGCGAGACCGGCCAGCGGACCGAGCCAACGGTTGCGCGCGGGCGCCGCGGCCGGCGCCTGCGCGGCCTGCTGCGCCGGCTGAGCCTGCTGGCCTCGTTGCGCCGGAGCGGACGGCGACGCCATCTGCGACTGGCGTCCGATGCTTTGACTGCCGCCGACGCGCTTCGCTTCGGCGTCGTTGGCCGCCAGCGCGCCGAGCGCCAGCACGGCCGCGAGACCGAGCGTCGCGGTGCCGCGCGTCACCTTACTGGCGACACGGCGGAACTGATTGATGGCTTGCGTATGCATATAAACCTCTCTTGATGAACCGGGGCGCCCGCCTCGCGCGTCGTCTTCACACGCGACTAGCTTACGGACGGTAATTTTCTTCGGTCGCCATGTTTGCCGCTGGTCTGCCGGCAATTTGCAATGTACGACCTGCGAGCCTTCAATCTAGCCGAAGTCCAGACGACGGAAAATTCGTATTTTTATTGCTGATCGTTCGCAAAAACCGTAACGTTGCTGAATCGACGGAGGAACGCGTGAACTTCAAGCATCTGTATTACTTCTGGGTCGCGGCGCACGCGGGCGGGATCGTGCGCGCGGGCGAGCAACTGCATGTCACGCCGCAAACGCTGAGCGGTCAGATCAAGCTCCTCGAAGAAGCGCTGGATAAGAAGCTGTTCAGAAAGAGCGGACGCACGCTCGAACTCACCGACGCGGGACGGCTCGCGCTCGACTATGCGGACGAGATCTTTTCGCTGGGTTCGGAACTGGAAAGCGCGGTGCGCCGCGAGAAAGAGGTCGGCACGCAATCGCGGTTTCGCGTCGGCATCGCGGACTCAGTGCCGAAGGCAATCGCCTACCGGCTGCTGGAACCCGCGCTGAGCGCGCCGGTGTCGCTGCGCGTGATCTGTCACGAGGGCAAGCTGCATGCATTGCTCGCGCAACTGGCCGTGCACCGGCTCGATCTGATCATCGCCGATGCGCCCATTCCCGCCGACGTCAACATCAAGGCGTTCAATCACCGGCTCGGCCGTTCGACGTTAAGCTGCTTTGGCGCCGAGTCGCTGCTGCAGGGCGTTCGCAAACGCTTCCCGTTGTCGCTCGGTCAGTTGCCGTTGTTGCTGCCCGGCACCGAGTCGGCGGTGCGCCGCAAGCTGGATCACTGGCTCGCGTCGCGCGCGATTTCACCGCGGATCGTCGGCGAATTCGATGATGGCGCGATGGCCCTCGCGTTCGGCCGCGAAGGCCGCGGTCTGCTGTTCGCGCCGACCGTGCTCGAGGCGCAGTTGCAGGCGGAACACAAACTGACCACGGTCGGCCAGATCAACACGATCGTCGAGGAATTCTTCGCGATCTCGATCGAGCGCCGCATCAGTCATCCGGCTGTCGCGATGATCATCGACGCCGCGCGCAGCGAACTGTTCAATGCGTAGACGGCAACGCGCAGGCACGCACCAAGAAAAAAGCCACTCGCGATGAGTGGCTTTCGAAATGTTTGGTGGGCCTCCCGTGAGTCGAACACGGCACCAACGGATTATGCTAACCAGCTACGGCTTTCGCCGCCCCTTTCGGGTTTGTGGTCTGGACTGTCTCTTGTCTTTACGACCTGCCCGTTCAGTCTCTACACGTTCTCTCAAAGAGAGCTTCGCTCGGGATTGCCACGCTGCGAGCAGCAGAGGTTTCCCCGAATTTGAGCAGTTCTACCACGGGGCAGAGCTAACTTACCCCAAGGCAACCCATTCACGACTCACCATGCCAAGCTGCATGGTTTAGGTGAGCCTTTGCTAAGTCCGCTGCTCTAACCAAGCATGAGCTAGAGGCCCTGAGAACTCGGGATTTTACCGTATCGGATGCAAACAACGAAGGGCTTCGCGTGCGGCCCGCCTTCTGACTGGCCGACTACATGAAAAATGGGCTTCCGCAACCGCTTCGCTTTTGCGAAACGACCGGGAAGCCCCTTCAACATCATGTGCCGCTAACAACGCTTCAGACAATCGCGTCGATCAGTTCCCTTCAAGGAACGACTTCAGCTTGTCGGACCGGCTCGGGTGACGCAGCTTGCGCAGCGCCTTCGCCTCGATCTGACGAATCCGCTCACGCGTGACGTCGAATTGCTTGCCGACTTCCTCGAGCGTGTGATCGGTGCTCATCTCGATACCGAAGCGCATGCGCAACACCTTGGCTTCACGCGGCGTCAACGAGTCGAGCACGTCTTTCACGACATCGCGCATGCTGGCATGCAACGCGGCGTCTGCGGGCGCGACCGTGTTCGTGTCTTCGATGAAGTCGCCAAGATGCGAATCGTCGTCGTCACCAATCGGCGTTTCCATGGAGATCGGCTCTTTCGCGATCTTCATGATCTTGCGGATCTTGTCTTCCGGCATTTCCATCTTCTCGGCCAGCGTTGCCGGGTCCGGCTCGAGACCGGTTTCCTGCAAGATCTGACGCGAGATGCGGTTCATCTTGTTGATCGTCTCGATCATGTGAACCGGAATGCGGATGGTGCGCGCCTGGTCCGCGATCGAACGCGTAATGGCCTGGCGAATCCACCACGTTGCATACGTGGAGAACTTGTAGCCGCGACGATATTCGAACTTGTCCACCGCCTTCATCAAGCCGATGTTGCCTTCCTGAATCAGGTCGAGGAACTGCAGACCGCGGTTCGTGTACTTCTTCGCAATCGAAATCACGAGACGCAAATTCGCCTCGGTCATTTCGCGCTTGGCCTGACGCGCCTTCAGTTCGCCCGCCGCCATCTGACGGTTGGTTTCCTTCAGGTCCTTCAGCGGCAACACAACACGCGCCTGCAAATCCAGCAGACGTTGTTGCTGCTCGCGAATGGCCGGAATGTTCCGCGTGAGGATCGCGCTATACGGATGCCCTTCGCTGACGATCTTGTCGGCCCATTCGAGATCCGTTTCGCTACCCGGGAAACGCGCGATAAATTCGGCGCGCGGCATGCCGCACTTGTCGACGACCGTGTGCAGAATCTGACGCTCGACCTGACGCACTTCATCCACTTGCGCGCGCAACGTATCGCACAGACGCTCGACGGTACGCGCGGTGAAGCGGATCGTCATTAGCTCGTTCTGGATGGTTTCCTGCGCCTTCAGATAGGACTTGGACTTGTAGCCTTCCTTCTCGAACGCGCGACGCATCTTGTCGAACCATTCGCTGATGAGGGCAAATTTTTCGAGCGACGCACGCTTGAGCGCTTCCATTTGCGCTGCGTTGGCCGTGGCCTGCGCGGTGCCGTCGTCTTCTTCCTCGTCCTCTTCGTCCTCTTCCTCTTCTTCCTCGTCTTCGCTTTCGATCGCTTCCGCTTCCTGCACCGAGAAGCCGTCCGCGTCTTCCGCGTCGGCGTCGATCAGGCCGTCGACCAGTTCGTCGATGCGGATTTCCTCATTCGCGACGCGCTCGGCCATGGCCAGAATGTCGGCGATCGTGGTCGGGCACGCGGAGATGGCCATCACCATGTGCTTCAGGCCGTCTTCGATCCGCTTCGCAATCTCGATTTCGCCTTCACGCGTGAGCAGCTCGACCGTGCCCATTTCGCGCATGTACATGCGGACGGGGTCGGTCGTGCGGCCGAATTCGGAGTCGACGGTGGAGAGCGCGACTTCGGCTTCCTCTTCCACTTCGTCGTCCGACGAAGCGGCCGGAGCATTGTCGTTCAGCAGCAGCGTTTCGGCATCGGGCGCCTGCTCGTAGACAGCCACGCCCATGTCGTTAAACGTGCTGATGATGCCTTCGATCGCCTCGGTCTCGGTGAAGTTGTCCGGCAGGTGATCGTTGATTTCAGCGTACGTGAGGAAGCCGCGCTCCTTGCCGAGCTTGATCAGCGCGCGCAGTTTCGAACGACGCTCTTCCAGTTCCTCGACCGTGCCGGGCTGCGACGACGAAAACGCGTCTTTCAGCAGCGCCTTTTCTTTCGCACGGCGGTCGCGAGCCTTGGCCTTTTCCACTTTGCCGGGAGCGGCCACAGGGGTTTCTTCGCTTTGGGTTGCGTCGTCATCGACGGGTACTTCATTCAGCTTTTTCGTCATGGAGTTCGCCGTACCGGCTGTAGTCTCGACTCGCGGCTGGTGGACAACAGCCGGTTGAACCGTGGATACTGGAGTCTCGCGCACTGCCGCATCGTCCTGCGCGACAGCCGCTTCCCTTGCGCTTCTGACACCCGGCCGCCTCGCAGCCGGAGGCGGTACGGCTTGCGCCGTCTTCGTGACCGCCGTTGCCACTCCTTTTGCCTTGCCTGCCGGCTCCGCTTGCGCGGGCGAAGTGGTCGATGATTTTCTCCTGGCAGCCGGTGTCACGCTGGCAGCAGACACCTTCCGGGTAGAAGAAACCAACTTGGCCGAGGCGACCTTTGCGGTCTGCTCCGTGGAGCGTGGGCCTGTTTTGCTCTTTCCACCTGCAGTCTTTGCCATCGCATCGCCTTTTCGCCTTTGCTAGGAAAACCCTTGAAAAACAAACCGCTGGAAACCTTTTATTATACCACTCAGGCTTCTGCGGCTCCGCCTACAAGCCGAGCTGGCGCTTCATGTCAGCTCGCTTACGATTAAGCTCCGCGAGTTCCGCGAACTCCTCCGGCGTGTGCCGGGATTGCCGCGAAAGCTGCTCGAGACGATCGCAATAAGCGTCGTAACGCATCTTCAGAATCGCCGCTTTCAATTCCTCTCCGACGATCCGTTCCTGCTCGCGCCGCTCCTCGATGACGGTCGCATCTTCCGGGTCCTTCAGCAACAAATCCCGGACATTTTCATCATAGTCCAGAATTTTGCGAAAGATTTCCTCGAAAGTTGGGGCGTTTGCACCGTTTCGCAATAGGTCGGAGAGCAACTGGAACTCCGCCGAATCGCCGAGTGCGCGCGCGTGCGTCGTCACTTCCTCGAATAGCTCGCCGTGCCGCGTGACGGTCAGCAGCGCCTGTTCGGCCTCCTCGTCGAGCACCGCGACCGTGCGCGGATACATCACAAGATTGCGCAGTGTCTTTTCCTCGATGCCCGTTACGCTGCGCCGGTCCTTGCGAGCCGGCGCGAGGCGCGCCGCCGCCGCGATGCGCGAATCGACCTCACAAAGCGCGGCCACCTCGTCGAACGGCACGTCGAGCCGGTCGGCGAACATATGCATGATCTGCGCGCGCAACGCATTGGCCGGCAGCGCCTGCAACAGCGGCTTCGCGTCGAACAGCGCGCGCGCCCGGCCTTCGGGCTGATCCAGTTCCTTGCCGGCGAGTACCTCGTTCAGCATGAACTGTGACAGCGGCATCGCACGCTCGACCTGCTCGGCGAACGCCTCGGTGCCGAATTCGCGCACGTAGCTGTCCGGATCGTGCTCCGTGGGCAGAAACAGGAAGCGGATGGTCCGGTTGTCCGCCGCATGCGGCAAGCAGGCGTCCAAAGCCCGACGCGCGGCGCGCCGCCCAGCCGAGTCGCCGTCGAAACTGAAAATGACCGTGTCGGTCTGGCGCATCAGCTTCTGCACATGGACCGGCGTGCAAGCCGTGCCGAGCGTGGCGACCGCGTTCTGGAACCCCAATTGAGCCAGCGCGACCACGTCCATATAGCCTTCGACGACCAGCACGTAGCCCTGTTCCCGAATCGCGAGACGCGCCTCGAAGAGGCCGTATAACTCGCTGCCTTTGTTAAATAGCGGCGTTTCCGGAGAATTCAAATATTTCGGCTCACCGCCGTCCAGCACGCGGCCGCCGAAGCCGATCACCTGTCCCTTCACATTGCGTATCGGGAACATGATCCGCTCGCGAAAGCGGTCGTAGCGCCGGTTCTGACCCTGCGCGTCCGATTTTTCGCTGACGATCACGAGACCCGATTCGACCAGCGAGTCATCGCGATAGTTCGGAAACGCGGCTTCGAGGTTCTGCCAGCCGTCCGGCGCGTAGCCGAGGCCAAAGCGCGCGGCGATCTCGCCGGTCAAACCGCGCTTCTTCAGGTATTGGATGGCGACCGGCGCGCCGCGCAGTTGCTTGCGGTAGTAATCGCAGGCGGTCTGCATGACGTCGGAAAGCGCGGTGGTGACTGCTTTGGAAGCGGCCGGCGAATAGCCGCCGCCCGAGCCGCCTGCGCCTCCGTAGCCGGGCGAAGGCTCGTTCGGCACTGTCAGGCCGACGGATTGCGCAAGTTCGTTGACGGCTTCGGGAAACGAGGCGCCGACGTGTTCCATCAGGAAACCGATCGCGGTGCCGTGGGCGCCGCAGCCGAAGCAGTGATAGAACTGCTTCGTCGGACTAACGGTGAACGACGGGCTTTTCTCGTTGTGAAACGGGCAAAGCCCCATGAAGTTCGCGCCGCCCTTCTTCAACTGCACGTACCGGCCCACCACGTCGACGATATCGACGCGGTTGAGCAGATCCTGCAGGAATGACGGAGGAATCAAGGTAGATGACGCTGCCTGAATGACTGCCTGAAACACCCGATGCGGCGCGCGCCACGCTCAACCGCGGGCACGCGAACCACACACAGCCCGCGCTTTCGCCTTACTTCGCGAGCGCGGCTTTGACCTGCGCCGACACCGCCGTCATGTCGGCACGGCCCGCGAGCTTCGGCTTCAGCACGCCCATTACCTTGCCCATGTCCTGCGGACCGGCGGCGCCGGTTTGCGCGACGGCAGCCTGCACCTCGGCGACGATTTCCGCCTCGGACATCTGCTCGGGCATGTATGCCGAAAGAACGGCCAACTCCGCCTTTTCCTTGTCGGCGAGATCCGTGCGGCCCGCGCCTTCGAACTGGCTGATCGAGTCCTTGCGCTGCTTGATCATCTTGTCGATGACAGCGGTCACCGCGGCGTCGTCCAGCGTTACACGCTCGTCGACTTCGCGTTGCTTGATCGCGGCGAGCAGCAGCCGGATCGTGCCAAGACGCTCGGTCTCACGTGCCCGCATGGCGGTTTTCATATCGTCGTTGATCCGGTCTTTGAGGCTCATCACTCACCTGAATGCGTTGAAAATTGAGAACCGGCCGCGTCGGACATACGCACAAGCACGCATAAGCAGCGCATGAACACAAACGCCCGCTTGGGACTGCTTCCTCAAGCGGGTTGACGCAATTGTGCGTAGTGGATGCGACCCTGCTGGCTGGTCCGAAGAGACCGTGTTTTCCGTGACGGCACTGGTTGCGCCGTCACCGGTTCGTTGTCGTTGTTCCGTTGGACTGCAACAGCGGCAACACCAGAATCAGTAGAACTTCTTTGGCAGCATCTGGCTGCGCAGACGCTTGAAATGACGCTTCACCGCGGCGGCCTTCTTGCGTTTGCGCTCAGCCGTAGGCTTTTCGTAAAACTCGCGCGCCCGCAGTTCCGTCAGCAACCCGCTTTTCTCCATGGTGCGCTTAAAACGGCGCATGGCGACTTCAAACGGCTCGTTGTCTTTTACGCGGATGGTCGTCATTTTTCAATAACGGAACTTTGTAAAGGTTCAGGAGTATAGCAGAGCTTTTACACAAAGCCACTGCGCCGTCAAGCCCCCCGGGCGTACTCGGCGGCAGCCTGGCCGGCCGCCACGCCCGACGCCCAGGCCCACTGAAAATTGTAGCCGCCGAGCCAGCCCGTGACGTCCACCGCCTCGCCGATGAAGTACAGGCCCGGCGCGCGGGCGCTCATCATCGTCGTCGACGAAAGGTCGCGGGTGTCGACGCCGCCGCGCGTCACTTCGGCCTTCCGGTAGCCTTCGGTGCCGTTGGGCGTGAGCGTCCAGCGCGACAGCGCCTCGCCAATGCGCCGCAGCGCCTTGTCCGGCAGATCGGCCACACGCGCCTCGGCGGGAATCTGATGGGTGTCGAGCCACACGTGGGCGAGCCGCTGCGGCACCCATTCCGACAACAGATTCGCGATCTGGCGGCGGGTCCCGGTCTTCGCTTCGAGCAACGCGGCAGCCGCATCCTGGTTCGGCAGCAGATCGATGTGGATCGGCTCGCCCGGCTGCCAGTAGCTCGAAATCTGCAGCACGCCAGGGCCGGAAAGCCCGCGGTGCGTGAGCAGCAAATCCTCTTCGAATTCGGCGCCCGTCTTCTTGTTCCCCGTCGCGATCCGCACTTCCAGCGACACGCCCGACAGCGCCGAAAACGGCTCCCAGTCGGCGGCGGCAAAAGTCAGCGGAACGAGCGCGGGGCGCGTATCGATCAGCTTGTGGCCGAATTGCTTCGCCAGACGATAAGCGAAATCCGTGGCGCCGATTTTCGGAATCGACAGCCCGCCCGTCGCGACGACGAGCGCGCGCGCCGCAATCGGACCCGCGTTCGTGTCCAGCGTGAAGCGGCCTTCGGCGTCCTGCCTCACATGTTCGACGGACAGCGGCGTGCGCCAGGCGACGTGCCCCGCGTCGCACTCGCTTTTGAGCACGTTGATAACCGCGTCGCTCGACTCGTTGCAGAACAACTGGCCCTTGTGCTTCTCATGCCACGTCACGTGATGGCGCTTGAGCAACGCCATGAAATCGCGCGGCGTGTAGCGTGCGAGCGCGGAGCGGCAAAAATGCGGATTCGCCGATAGATAATTGACCGGGCCCGCGTACAGATTCGTGAAGTTGCAGCGGCCGCCACCCGAGATGCGGATTTTTTCCGCGAGACGCTGCGAGTGATCGATCAGCACCACGCGGCGGCCCAGTTGCCCGGCCACGGCCGCGCACATCATGCCGGCCGCGCCCGCGCCGATCACTGCGATATCAAAGGATTCCATGGGGCCGCATTGTACCTGCGGGCCGGCGGCGGCTTGCCCGCGCTGCTATACTTTCAGGCTTACTTCTCTGCGTTGCGGACGCTCTCAAGCGCCCGTTTCAGCCCCACCAGACATGCTCGTTCTCGGCATCGAAAGCTCCTGCGACGAAACCGGCCTCGCGCTCTACGACACCGAGCGCGGCCTGCTCGCGCATGCGCTGCATTCGCAGATCGCGATGCATCGCGAGTATGGCGGCGTGGTGCCTGAACTCGCGTCGCGCGATCATATCCGGCGTGCGCTGCCCTTGCTCGAAGAGGTGATGGAACGTGCGGGCGCGGCACGCGGCGACATCGACGCGATCGCCTACACGCAAGGGCCGGGGCTCGCGGGCGCGCTGCTGGTGGGCGCGAGCGTCGCCAATTCGCTGGCGATGGCGTGGGACAAGCCGACCATCGGTATTCATCATCTGGAAGGGCATTTGCTGTCGCCGCTGCTCGTCGACGAGCCGCCGCCGTTTCCGTTTGTCGCATTGCTGGTGTCGGGCGGCCACACGCAACTGATGCGCGTGACGGACGTGGGCGTGTACGAAACCCTTGGCGAGACGCTCGACGACGCCGCCGGCGAAGCCTTCGACAAAACCGCCAAGCTGCTCGGCCTCGGCTACCCAGGCGGCCCGGAAGTTTCGCGCATGGCCGAATTCGGCACGCCGGGCGCGGTCGTGCTGCCTCGTCCGATGCTGCATTCCGGCGACCTTGACTTCAGTTTCAGCGGTCTGAAAACGGCTGTGCTCACGCACGCGAAAAAGCTCGGCGGCGCGAACATCTGCGAGCAGGCGAAAGCGGACCTGGCGCGCGGTTTCGTCGACGCAGCCGTCGATGTGCTGGCAACCAAGTCGATCGCCGCGCTCAAGCGCACGAAGTTAAACCGCCTCGTCGTGGCGGGCGGCGTGGGCGCGAACCGGCAGTTGCGCGAAGCGCTCTCGGCGGCGGCGCAAAAGCGCAACTTCTATGTGCATTACCCGGACTTGTCGCTGTGCACGGACAACGGTGCAATGATCGCGCTCGCCGGTGCGTTGCGGCTGCAGCGCTGGCCGGATCAGTCGGGCAAGGACTACGCGTTTACCGTGAAGCCGCGCTGGGATTTGAGCTCGCTCGCGCGCTGAACGTGAGTCAGATTTTCACGTAGCGCCCGACGCATCCCGTGTAAATGCCGACAAAAAAGCCGCTTCAGCAAGCGGCCTTTTCATTCAGTCATTGCCGGCTATCAGTCGGCGTTAAACCACTCGCTTATCGCGTTCGATCACCGCATACGCGCTGTGATTGTGGATCGACTCAAAGTTCTCGGCCTCGAGCACATAAGCGACGATCCGCTCGTCCGCGTTCAGACGTTGCGCGACGTCGCGCACCAGGTCTTCGACGAACTTCGGGTTCTCGTACGCGCGCTCAGTGACGAACTTCTCGTCCGGGCGCTTGAGCAAGCCCCACAGTTCGCACGACGCTTCTTCTTCGGCGATACGGATCAGGTCTTCCACCGCGACCTCGCCTGCCAGTTCCGCGTTGATCGTGACGTGCGAGCGCTGGTTGTGCGCGCCGTACTGCGAGATCTTCTTCGAGCACGGGCAGAGGCTTGTGACGGGCACGAGCACCTTCAGGAACAGGCGGGTTTCGCCGTTGCGCGTGTCGCCGGTCAGCGTCACTTCGTAATCGAGCAGGCTTTGCACGCCCGACACCGGCGCGGTCTTGTTCACGAAGTAAGGAAACGACACCTCGATGCGGCCCGCCTCGGCCTCGAGCTTTTGGAGCATCGCAGCAAGCATCGTGCGGAACGTCGCCGGTTCGAGCGGCGCCTTGTTCTCCTCGAGCAACGCGACGAAGCGCGACATGTGCGTACCCTTCTGATCGGCGGGCAAATGGACGTCGAGGTTCCAGGTGCCGACCGTCGGCTGCGCGTCACCGCTTTGTGTGCGCACGGTCAACGGATGGCGCACCGCCTTGACGCCAACCCGCTGAATCGGAATCTGGCGGGTATCCGGCGTGCTTTGCACATCGGGCATCACAAAGGCGGGATTCATCTGATTCATGTTCTTGTCCTTTCAGGAAGACGCTGACCCGCCACCCTGTGTTCAACTTCGCAGAAAATCTCCGCTCCTTGAAGCAAGTCTTCGTGGATGAAGAATCGCCCCTTTGAGGCGTTCGCGAAGCGACAGGTCTGGGAGTCGTCAGCGGCCGCGCGAAGCAAAAACCGCAACGGCAAACGCCGGCCCCTGCCGGCGTTCGATGATGGGCACACGCCCATCGACTCAAGTTAGAGATGGCGCATCGTGGCGGCCGGCGCGTTGAGCGAGCGGCTAGCCTGACTGGTCAACAGATGCGATCGACCAGCCTAAGCCCCCGCTCAAGCAACCCGCTTAACCGACGATTGCGCGCCGACTGCGCCGCTCGACAGGAAGCGTTCGCGAATCGACTTCGCGATGCCCGCGGCGTCCAGTCCGCACGCGGCGAGCAGCTTGGCCGGATCGCCGTGATCGATGAAGCGGTCGGGAAGGCCCAATTGTAGTACCGGACGCATAACCCCGCTCTCGAGCAGGGCTTCGACGCACGCCGAGCCCGCGCCGCCCATCACGCAGCCTTCTTCGACTGTGACGATGGCGTCGTGCGTTTCCGCCAGTTGACGCACGAGGTCGGCGTCGAGCGGCTTCACGAAACGCATGTTCGCCACCGTGGCGTCGAGTTGCTCGGCAGCCGCGAGCGACGGCGCGACCATCGTGCCGAACGCGAGGATCGCAATGCGCTTGCCCGCCGGTTGCGAGGTTTCGCGACGCACTTCGCCCTTGCCGACCGGGAGCGCGGCCATCTGCTTGACCGTCGCCACGCCGGTGCCGGCGCCGCGCGGATAGCGAACCGCCGTCGGGCACGACTGCTGCAGCGCCGTGTACAGCATCTGGCGGCTTTCGTTTTCGTCCGACGGAACCATCACCATCATGTTCGGAATGCAGCGCATGAACGCGAGGTCGTAGGCGCCCGCGTGCGTCGCACCGTCCGCGCCGACCAGACCCGCACGGTCGATGGCGAACACCACCGGCAGATTCTGCAGCGCGACGTCGTGGATCAACTGGTCGTAAGCGCGCTGCAGGAACGTCGAATAGATCGCGACGACCGGCTTCATGCCGTCGGCGGCGAGGCCACCGGCGAACGTGACCGCGTGCTGCTCGGCGATGCCGACGTCGAAATAGCGATCCGGGAAGCGCTTCTCGAACTCGACCATGCCCGAGCCTTCGCGCATGGCCGGCGTGATGCCGACGACGCGCGCGTCGAGTTCGGCGGCGTCGCACAGCCATTCGCCGAACACCTGCGTGTAGGTTTTCTTCGACGGCGCGGAGGCCGGCTTGATGCCCTCGGCCGGATTGAACTTGCCGGGGCCGTGGTACAGCACCGGATCGGCCTCGGCCAGCTTGTAGCCCTGGCCCTTCTTCGTCACCACGTGCAGGAATTGCGGACCGCGCAGTTCCTTGATGTTTTGCAGCGTGGGGATCAGCGAATCGAGATCATGGCCGTCGATCGGGCCGATGTAGTTAAAGCCGAATTCCTCGAACAGCGTAGCCGGCACGATCATGCCCTTCGCGTGCTCTTCAAGCTTGCGCGCCAGATCGAGCATGGGCGGAGCGACGCGCAATACGCGCTCGACGCCCGCGCGCGCCGCAGCGTAGAAGCGTCCGGACATAAGCCGCGCGAGATGGCGATTGAGCGCGCCGACCGGCGGCGAAATCGACATGTCGTTGTCGTTCAGGATCACGAGCAGCGGCACGTCGTCTTCCACGCCCGCGTTGTTCATGGCTTCGAAGGCCATGCCCGCCGTCATGGCGCCGTCGCCGATCACGGCGATGCCCATGCGGTTGTCGCCCTGCAGCTTGCTCGCGATGGCCATGCCGAGCGCCGCGGAAATCGACGTGCTCGAATGCGCGGTGCCGAACGTGTCGTACTCGGATTCGTCGCGCTTCGGGAAGCCGGAGATGCCGCCCAACTGGCGCAGCGTGTGCATCCGTTCGCGGCGGCCCGTCAGGATCTTGTGCGGATACGTCTGATGGCCGACGTCCCACACGATGCGGTCGTGCGGTGTGTCGAACACATAGTGCAGAGCAATGGTCAACTCGACCGTGCCGAGATTGGACGAGAGATGGCCGCCCGTCTGCGACACGCTGTCGAGCACAAAAGCGCGCAACTCGTCGGCAAGCGGTTGCAATTGACGGCGATCGAGGCGGCGCAGGGCGGCCGGGTCGTCGATGGTTTTCAGCAAGTCGTACATCGTCGTTCCATTGTAGGAAAACTTACGCGCCCGCACTTCATACACGCACCTTGTGGGACGGCGCGCGGCGGCGGGCTTTCGCGTTCAGCTAACCCGGTTCACCACCAGGTCGGCCAATTCGGCAAGACGCTGCGCGCGTGCGCCGAACGGCGCCAGCGCGGCGTGCGCGTCGCTGCGCAACTGCGCGGCGAGCGAACGCGATGCGTCGAGCCCAATAATCGACACGTAGGTCGGCTT
Organism: Paraburkholderia sp. RCC_158; assembly: GCF_041355255.1. Classification (NCBI taxonomy): domain Bacteria; kingdom Pseudomonadati; phylum Pseudomonadota; class Betaproteobacteria; order Burkholderiales; family Burkholderiaceae; genus Paraburkholderia; species Paraburkholderia sp. RCC_158. Next base: position 21,924 of record NZ_JBFUPM010000018.1, read on the forward strand.
GCCGTCCTTCGCGTCCTTGCCTGCTGTCTTGCCGAGCGTCGCGGAATCGGTCGTGACGTCGAGAATATCGTCGACGACCTGAAACGCGAGACCGACCGCGGCCGAATAAGCGTCGAGCGAACGCATCGCGTTTGCGTCGGGTGCCTCGCCGGCCAGCGCGCCCATGCGCACCGCGGCGCGCAGCAACGCGCCGGTCTTCATGCGGTGCATGGTTTCGAGCTGCGCGCGCGTCAGCGTATGACCGACGCTCGCGAGGTCGATGGCCTGACCGCCGCACATGCCGATCGAACCGCTCGCGAGAGCCAGTTCGCGCACGAGCGCCGCCTGTTGCTGCGGCGCCAGCACATCGGACGTCAACGAAACGAACGCCTGCGACTGCAGCGCGTCGCCAACCAGCAGTGCCGTGGCTTCGTCATATTTGACGTGTACCGTGGGCTTGCCGCGACGCAGTGCGTCGTCGTCCATGCAGGGCATGTCATCGTGCACGAGCGAATACACGTGGATCATTTCAAGCGCCGCTGCCGCCGCATCGAGACACTCGGCGCGCGCGCCGGTGAGTTCGCCCGCCGCATGGCACAGCAACGGGCGGACCCGCTTGCCGCCGCCGAGCACCGCGTAGCGCATCGCTTCGTGAAGCTTTGCAGGCTCCGTTGTTTCAGCCGGCAAGTAGTGTTCGAGTGCCGCTTCGACGCGCTCGACCACCGAGCGAGTCCATTGTTCGAATGTCATAGGTCGTCCCCGCTTTCAGTAGCGGCTGTTCCTGCTGTATTCACGGGCAGTGGCTTGAGCGTCTCGCCGTCGAGCACCCGTACCTGCTGCTCGACCTTCTCGAGCTGCTGCTGGCAAAACGCCACCAGAGCCGCGCCGCGCCGATACGCGGACAGCGACTCTTCGAGGCTCAGATTGCCGCTTTCCATGCGTGCAACCAGGCCCTCCAGCTCCGCCTGCGCCGCCTCGTAATTCTCGGGCAGCGGCGTGTTGTCGACGCCCTCGGCTGGCGCGGCAGCGGTATCGTTCGACGCGGTCTTCGCCATGAATAGTCGCAAAAATTAAAACAAGTCGGACATTCTACGGCAAAAGCGATAAATCCGATCTCTCAGCCCACCTTCGGGCTGCGTGTTCGCCGGTGGCCGCCCTGTCAGTCTCGCAGAAAAAAATCGATCGGTCTGTGCCGAAAAGGCCGAACTTTCCCGACATTTTTGACCCAAATCAGTGACTTAACTGTCCCAAGGAGGGGGAAACAGGTATAATCTCGGGCTCCCTAAATCGAATCTTCGATGGTTGGGTTGTTCACTGCTTTCACGTCTTCATCGGGAGTGGGAATGTCCAATCTGAGCAATGCATTGCAGTTGCGGTCTGTTCACAGCCAACTGCCAGTCACGGCTTACTTTGACGAAGCGCTTCTAACGCGCGAAATCGAAACCCTTTTCAGGAAAGGTCCCCGTTACGTCGGGCACGAGCTCATGGTGCCGGAAGTGGGGAATTATTTTGCCTTGCCCAGCGAAAGCGAGGGGCGCGTGCTCGTTCGTAACCAGCAGTCGCAAGTCGAACTTCTGTCGAACGTGTGCCGCCACCGGCAGGCCATCATGCTCAACGGCCGCGGCCACGCGGAGAATATCGTCTGTCCCCTGCATCGCTGGACATACGACCTCAACGGCCAGCTTCTCGGCGCTCCGCATTTTGCGGACAACCCCTGTCTGAATCTCGGCGCCACGCCGCTGCAGAACTGGCAAGGGCTGCTGTTCGAAGCACAAGGCCGCGACGTCGCGCGCGATCTGTCCAACCTCGGCACCAGACAACACTTCGACTTCTCGGGCTTCATGTTCGATCACGTCGAAGTGCACGAGTGCAACTACAACTGGAAGACCTTCATCGAGGTCTATCTGGAGGACTATCACGTTGCGCCGTTCCATCCGGGCCTTGGCAGCTTCGTCAATTGCGACGACCTCGCGTGGGAATTCGGCGAGTGGTACAGCGTGCAAACGGTGGGCGTCCACAAAGGCCTCGAGCAGCCGGGCAGTCCGACGTACCGCAAATGGCACGACGAAGTCCTGCGTTTTCGCGGCGGCAATCCGCCCGAGTTCGGCGCGATCTGGATGGTGTACTACCCCGGCATCATGATCGAGTGGTATCCGCACGTACTGGTCGTGTCATGGCTGATTCCGCGCGGTCCGCAGAAAACCACCAACGTGGTCGAGTTCTATTACCCTGAGGAAATCGCGTTGTTCGAGCGTGAGTTCGTCGAAGCCGAGCGCGCCGCGTATATGGAAACGGCGCGTGAAGACGACGAGATCGCCGAACGCATGGACGCGGGCCGCCGGGCACTCATGGAACGCGGCGAGTCGCAGGTTGGTCCATACCAGAGCCCGATGGAAGACGGCATGCAGCACTTCCACGAGTTCCTGCGGCGCGAACTGGGCACGATCTAGAATCGGCGCTCACGCATCGCCTCATTCGCGTTTGCACGAACGCATGGAAAGACGGGCTTCGGCCCGTCTTTTTTTGTTTAGACTAACGATGTAGCCCAGCCATCCGGTCGCGTCATGAGGCCGCCGGCAAGGGAGCCGCCATCGCCCGCATCGAGGAGACGTCATGCCCCACACTCACTACACCACTTTGATCTCCGCGACCAATCTCGCGGAACGGCTCGCCGAGGCACCGGGCAGCGTGTTCGTCATCGACTGCCGGTTCGATCTGGCCGATCCCGAAGCCGGCGAAAAGGCGTATCTCGCCGGACATCTGCCGGGCGCGCATTATCTGCATCTCGACCGCGACCTGTCGGGGCCGAAGACCGGCACCAATGGACGCCATCCGTTGCCGGATCGCGAGCGGCTCGTCGAAACGCTGGAATCGCGCGGCCTGAAGCAAGGCCAGCAAGTTGTCGCGTATGACGCGCAAGGCGGCATGTACGCCGCACGCGCGTGGTGGCTGCTGCGCTGGCTCGGCCACGACGCCGTCGCGCTGCTCGACGGCGGATTGCAGGCGTGGGAAGCCGCGGGCCAGCCGCTCACGCAAGACGTGCCGCCGCAAAACACCGGCGACTTCAAGGCCGGCGCGCCGCTTTCCGTTACCGTCGACGCGCACATGATCGAGCGCAATCTCGGCTCGAAGGAACGCGTGGTGGTCGACGCCCGCGCGGCCGACCGCTATCGCGGCGAGAACGAGACGCTGGATCGCGTAGGCGGCCATATTCCCGGCGCGCTCAATCGCTTCTTCAAGGACAACCTCACCGCCGACGGCCGCTTCAAGCCGGCTCACACGCTGCGCGACGAGTTCCACGTATTGCTCGGCGACACGCCGCCTGAACACGTCGTCCTGCAGTGCGGCTCGGGCGTGACAGCGTGCGTCAATGCGCTTGCAATGGAAGTGGCCGGCCTGCATGGCGCCGCGCTCTACGCGGGTTCCTGGAGCGAATGGAGTTCGGACGCGAAGCGGCCCGTCGCGACCGGGCCGAAGCCTTGAGGCCGCGCGAAGATTAAGTCTGAAAGACGAAAGGCCGTTGCCGCTTATAAGCGGCAACGGCCTTTTTTCATTCAGCAAACGCACCCGCCTCCAAACACTCCGAATCGCCCGTCAAGCCACGCCGTGCTGCTTGAACCAAGTGAGCGCGCGGCGCCAGCCGTCTTCGGCATCGGCCTTCTTGTAGCTCGGCCGGTAATCCGCGAAGAACGCGTGCCCCGCATCGTCGTAGACAACGAACTGCGAACCGCGCGCGACGTTCGGCCCTTGCGCGATCGCCTGCTTCATCTGCTCGAGCGATTCCTGCGGAATGCTCTGATCCTGCAAGCCGTAAAGACCGAGCACCGGCGCGTGAAGATCGGCCACGCGGTCGAGCGGATTCGCCGGGTTGGTGGCCGTGTGATCGCCGGCTACGCGCCCATACCACGCGACCGCCGCCTTCAGCCGCGGCTCGTGCTCGGCATACAGCCAGGCCATGCGGCCGCCCCAGCAAAAGCCCGTCACACCGAGGCGCTTCAGATCGCCGCCGTGCTCGCCGGCCCACGCAACGGTCGCGTCGAGATCGGCCAGCGCCTGGTCGTCCGGCACTTTGCTGAGGATCTGCTGACTGATCTGCGCAATGGTCGGCAGCGCCATCGGATCGCCTTCGCGGACAAACAGATCCGGCGCAATGGCCAGATAGCCGAGTTTGGCGAAGCGCCGGCAAACGTCGGCGATATGCTCATGCACGCCGAACGCCTCGTGAATCACGATGATCACCGGCAGATGCGTCTTGCCCTTCGGCTGCGCGCGATAGGCGGGCACCAGCGTGCCGCCCGAGCGCACGGCAATTTCGCCGGCCTCGAGACCTTCGCTATCGGTATGGATGGTTTGCGCCGACACCGGCAACACCGCAGCCGCGAAGCCGGTGCCGAGTGCGGCCTTGATGAAGGTGCGTCGATTGAAGGGAACGTGCGGGGCGAGGCTGTCGACATCGGGGTTCAGCATGCGGGCGCTCCTCGTTGAACGGTGGAGGCAACAGGATACGCCTCACGCGTGTCCCGTTGCAGATCCGAACATGCGAACACGCAACCACGCGCGAACGTGCGGACAGCGACATGCCGCGCAGTCAGTGCAGCTTGACCCGCGGCAACGTGGTGCGCCGCAGCCAGTGCGCGAACGTGTCGAGCACCATGCGCGCATAGCCGTGCAGCGCGGCGATATGCAGCCGGTACAGCGACATGTACATGAAGCGCGCGAACAGCCCTTCAATCAGCATATTGCCGCCGATCACCCCGCCCATCAGATTGCCGACCGCGCTGAAGTGCCCGAGCGACACGAGCGAGCCGAAGTCGCGATACGTGAACTCGGGCAGCGGCCGGTTCTCGAGCCGCGCCGCCAGCGCCTTCAACAGAAAGCTCGCCTGCTGATGCGCGGCCTGCGCGCGCGGCGGCACGTTCTTCTCGTTGCCCGGCCACGGACACGCCGCGCAATCGCCGAGCGCGAACACGTTGTCGTCGATTTCGGTTTGCAGCGTGCGGCGCACGTTGAGTTGACCAAGACGGTTGACGGGCAGGCCGTCGAGCTGGCTCAGAATAGCCGGCGCCCTGATGCCCGCCGCCCACACGGTCAGATCGGCGCGCACGGTTTTGCCGCTCGCCGTGCGGATGATGCCGGGCGCGACCTCGGCCACCGTTTCGCTCGTCATCAGCCTGACGCCGAGCTTGGTGAGCAATTCGGCCGTTGCCGTCGACACGCGTTCCTGCAAGGCCGGCAAAATGCGCGGCCCCGCTTCGATCAATACAATGCCCACGTCATGCCGCGGATCGAGCTTATGCAGACCGTACGCCGACAAGACCTGCGCCGTATTGCGCAATTCCGCCGACAGTTCGACGCCGGTCGCGCCGCCGCCGACAATCGCCACCTGAATGCGCGGCTCGGTTGAAGGCGACGTGCCCGGTCCCGACTCCACCGGTTCATGCGCCTGATGCTCGGCCCGCATGCAAGCCGCGATCAAGCGCTTGCGAAAGCGCTCGGCCTGGCTGACGGTGTCGAGTGCAAGGGAGAATTCCGGCGCGCCTTTCACGCCGAAGAATGCGGTCGTGCTGCCGATCGCGATGATCAGCGTGTCGTACTCGAGCTGGCGCACGGGCAGCAGCTCGGCGCCGTCGTCGTCGAGTACGGTGCCGAGCGTGAGGCGCTTGTTCGCGCGATCGAGTCCCGTCAGCTCGCCCTGCTGAAACTCGAAGCCATGCCAGCGCGCTTGCGCCGCATATTCGAGTTCCTGCGTGAACGGGTCCATGCTGCCGGCCGCCACTTCATGCAACAGCGGCTTCCAGATATGCGTCGGGTTACGGTCGACGAGCGTGACCTGCGCACGCGTGCCCGCCTTGTTGTTGTGACCATAGCGATCGCCCAGGCGAGTTGCCAGCTCGAGTCCTCCTGCGCCTCCGCCAACGACGATAAAACGATGCATTGAACTCTCCGTATTTGCCGATGGGTTGTGCGTCGTAATCGCGCGCCGCGGGCACGCGTTCTTACCGATTGTCCGTGAGCCGCACGGGTTGTCACAAGCTGCCAATTTGCATGTGTGACATGCAAACGACGCTATTGCGCGCCGTCACACCTGCGTCAATGCGCTTCCTCCCAGTTGAGCCCCGCGCCGACTTCCGCGACCAGCGGCACTTTCAGCGCGGCGACGCCGCACATCAACTCCGGCAGACGCTTGCGCACGTCGGACAGTTCTTCGTCGGGTACTTCGAGGATCAGTTCGTCGTGCACCTGCATGATCATGCGCGTGCCGATGTTCGATTCTTCGATCCACTTCTGCACCGCGATCATCGAGAGCTTGATGAGGTCGGCGGCCGTGCCTTGCATCGGCGCGTTAATCGCCGCGCGCTCGGCGGCCTGACGGCGCGGACCGTTGCCGCCGTTGATTTCCGGCAGCCACAGCCGTCGGCCGAAAACGGTCTCGACATAACCCTTGGCTTTCGCGCTCAAGCGCGTCTCGTCCATATAACGCGCGACGCCCGGATAACGTGCGAAATAGCGGTCGATATAAAGCTTGGCGGCATCGCGCGTAATGCCGAGATTCGACGCGAGGCCGAACGAACTCATGCCGTAGATCAGTCCGAAGTTGATGACCTTCGCCACGCGCCGCTGATCGTTCGACACTTCGAGCGGCGTCACGCTGAAAATTTCCGCTGCGGTCGCGCGGTGAATGTCTTCACCTTCCGAGAAGGCGCGTAGCAACGATTCGTCGCCGGAAATGTGCGCCATGATGCGCAGTTCGATTTGCGAGTAATCCGCGGAAACGAGCTTGTGTCCCGGCGGCGCAATGAAGGCTTCGCGAATGCGTCGGCCCTCGCCGGTGCGTACGGGAATGTTCTGCAGGTTCGGATCGTTCGACGCCAGACGCCCGGTGACCGCGACGGCCTGCGCATAGTTCGTGTGCACGCGGCCCGTGCTTGCGTTGACCATGCGCGGCAGCTTGTCGGTGTACGTGGACTTCAGCTTCGACAAGCCGCGATGTTCGAGCAGAATCTTGGGCAGCGGATAATCTTCGGCGAGCTTTTGCAGCACTTCTTCGTCCGTCGAAGGCGCGCCGCTCGGCGTTTTCTTCACGACCGGTAACTCGAGTCGTTCGAAGAAGATCTGGCCAATCTGCTTCGGCGAGCCGAGGTTGAATTCGCCGCCGGCGAGCACATATGCCTCGCTCTCCAACTGGATAAGCCGCGTTGCAATTTCGCTGCTTTGCTGACGCAACTTTTCCGCGTCGATCAAAACGCCGCTGCGCTCCATCTTGCGCAATACTCGCGACGTGGGCACTTCGATGTCGCGATACACATGCTCGAGCGTCTCTTCCGCCGCGAGCTGCGGATACAGCGTTTGATGCAAACGCAACGTGATGTCGGCGTCTTCGGCTGCGTATTCGGCGGCCTTGTCGAGCGCGACTTCGTCGAAACCGATTTGCTGCGCGCCCTTGCCCGCGACGTCTTCATACTTGATCGTCTTGATGCCGAGATGGCGCAGCGCGAGGTTGTCCATATCGTGCGGACGATGCGATTCCAGCACGTACGATTGCAGCAGCGTGTCGTGTTCGACGCCGCGCATTTCAATGCCGTAATTGGCGAGCACCTGTTCGTCGTACTTCAGATGCTGACCGACTTTCTTATGCTCCGCGCTTTCGAGCCACGGCTTGAGCTTCGCGAGCACTTCATCGCGCGGCAGTTGCACCGGCGCATCCGGGCCGCGATGCGCGACCGGCACATAAGCGGCATGACCTGCCTCAACCGAGAACGACAGGCCCACGATTTGCGCGACCATCGGATCGAGCGACGTGGTTTCGGTATCGAACGAAGTGATCTCCGCTGTGTTGATCTTTTGCAGCCACGCGTCGAATTGCTCCCACGTCTGCACGGTTTCGTAGTGCCGTTCGTGATCGACGGTGAGCGCCGGCGGCACGTCGGTTTCCGGACCTTCGACCGCGTCGGCAATTTCCACCTCGCGCAGCCAGGTCTTGAAGCCGTGGCGCGTGAACACGTCGCGCAATTCCTCCCGCGATTCCGGGCGGCTCTGCAAATTTTCCTCGATCGACGCGATATGTTCGGTCAGATCGCAATTGCGTTCGACGGTGACGAGCTTGCGCGCCATCGGCAGAAAGTCGAGCGCGCGTCGCAGATTGTCTCCTACCGCACCTTTGATCTCGTCCGCATGTGCGACGATGCCATCCAGCGACTCATATTGCGTCAGCCATTTGAGCGCGGTTTTCGGCCCGCATTTCTCGACGCCCGGCACGTTGTCGACGGTATCGCCGATCAACGACAGGTAGTCGACAATGCGCTCCGGCGGCACGCCGAATTTGGCGAGCACGCCGGCACGGTCGAGCTTTTCGTTGGTCATCGTATTGATGAGGGTGACATGATCCGACACGAGCTGCGCCAGATCCTTGTCACCAGTCGACACGATCACGTTCATGCCGCGCTTTTCCGCCTCGGTGGAAAGCGTGCCGATCACGTCGTCGGCTTCCACGCCGTCGATCATCAGAAGCGGCCAGCCGAGCGCGCGCACGGCCACGTGAATCGGCTCGATTTGCCGCGACAGATCGTCGGGCATGGAGGGACGATTCGCCTTATAGTCGGGATACCAGTCGTCGCGAAACGTTTTGCCCTTGGCGTCGAACACGCACGCGCTATACTCTGCTGTGACTTCCTTGCGCATGCGCCGCAGCATGTTGATCATCCCGTAGAGCGCACCCGTGGGACCACCGTCGGGCCCGCGCAGATCAGGCATCGCATGGTAGGCCCGGTACAGATAACTCGAACCGTCGACCAATAGCAGGGTCTTACCTTCAAGGCTTCGTTCTTCAGGCATTATGACTAAGAGAAAAGTGATTCCGAGTCTGCGATCACTCGCAGATCAAGAGCGCGCAACGGCAAAAAAGGCCCGCGCATCGTGGCAGATGTTCACGATTATGGCAGAGTTTATTGAGGCGACCGAGTACCTCTCGGAGATTCGCCCGGCTGTCAGCATCTATGGTTCAGCGCGCCTGAAACCGAACTCGCCGTATTACAAACTCGCCACGCAAATCGCGCGCAAGCTGTCGGATGCAGGCTTCGCCGTGATCTCCGGCGGCGGCCCCGGCATCATGGAAGCCGCGAATAAAGGCGCGCATGCAGGCAAGGCGCCGTCGGTTGGCCTCAACATCGAGTTGCCGCACGAGCAATCGGGCAATCAGTGGCAAGACATCTCGCTGCGCTTTCGTCACTTCTTCACGCGCAAGGTCACGTTCGTCAAGAACTCCGACGCAGTGATCGTGATGCCCGGCGGTTTCGGCACGCTCGACGAACTCGCCGAAGTGCTCACGCTCATTCAAACCAAGAAGTCGCGCCACGTGCCGATCATTCTGGTGGGCGCCGAGTTCTGGGAAGGACTGCTTGCGTGGTTCAAGAATTCGCTCACGCCAATGGGTCTCATCAATCCGACCGACATCGACCTGATGCAGGTAATCGACGATCCGGACCAGGTGCTCGAAGCGGTGCTGAAGTTCTACGAAGATCGCGAAGGCGCCGAGCCGCAGCCGACAAAGTCGGAAGAAGACCGGATGTTCTATCTGTAACGTACGCACGCGCGAGCTTTAAACAAAACGGGCAGCCTTTGTGCTGCCCGTTTTGCGTTTGTGCTTCATGTTTAATGTTTAACGGCCTACGTCTGCGCCTGCACCTGCATTTGCATCTCGTCGGTCTGATCTCCTTGCGCCTGCAACCATTCGCAGAATTGCGCGACGAGCGGCGCATTTGCAACTTCCCTGCGTGCGACCCACCAATAGCCGCGCGCGTCGATCCGCGGTCCGCCGAGCGGCACGACGAGCCGGCCCGACGCGAGTTCGTCGGCGAGCAGCGGCAATGGGCCGAGCGCCACGCCGAGCCCATCCACCGCGGCCTGCAACGCCAGATAGAAGTGATCGAACGATTGCTTTTTGCGGCACTTGGCCGTCACGCCCGCCGCCGATAACCAGTTGCTCCACGCATCGGGCCGCGTGTCCGAATGCAGCAGCACATGCCGCGCGAGATCGTCCGCGATTCGGATCGGCGAGCGCTGCAGCAACGCGGGACTGCACACGGGCAGCTCGCTCTCGCCGAGAAAATGGCCGCTCACGCAGTTCGGCCAATGCGCGGGACCGCGCCGCACGGCGACGTCGAAACTGTCCAATGTCTCGACGGGCGCATTCGACGTTGCGAGCCGCAGTTCGGCGTTCGGCACCTTGCGCTGGAACTGATGCAGGCGCGGCAGCAGCCACTTCATCGCGAATGTCGGCAGCGCATTCACGCGCAGCACATGCACGACGCCGGTGTCACGCAACTGGTCGGTGGCGTGCGCGATGCTGTCGAACGCGGCTTGCACCGTCGACAGATAGCGGCGGCCGTCGGCCGTCAGCCGCACACGCTTGCCGTGACGCTGGAACACCTGCACGCCGAGCCAGGACTCGAACGCGGCGACCTGCCGGCTGATTGCACCGTGAGTCACATGCAGCTCGTTCGCGGCGGCGCTGAAGCTTTCGTGACGCGCCGCAGCTTCAAAGGCGCGCAGCGCAGGGAAAGGAGGAAGATTGCGAGCCATGCTTGTGATTGTAGATCACAAGGCGCGGCCCAAAAATCGTTTTGTGGCGCGGCGGTTCGGCGCTAACCTTCTGAGCTTGAACTGGAAGCGAAGCGCCATGGACCACAACCTCACCTCACTCGATTCCGCCACGGGCCCGAAGCCCACCGTGCGGGAAATTTTTAGCGGCTTTCTCGGCCTCGGCCTGATCTCATTCGGCGGCGCGTTGCCGCTCGCGCGCCGCGCACTCGTCGAGCAGCGCCGCTGGTTGAGCACCGAAGACTTCACCGATCTGCTCGGACTCTGCCAGTTCCTGCCAGGCGGCAATGTGATCAACCTTTCGGTCGCCGTCGGCATGCGCTTTCGCGGAATTGCGGGCGCGCTTGCCGGATTGCTTGGGTTGATCGCTGGGCCGTCGCTGGTCGTGATCGGTCTGGGCGTGCTGTACGAACGCACGCAAGACGACCCGCATGTGCGCCATCTGTTCGCGGGGCTTGCGGCTGCCGCGGCGGGCCTCCTGATTTCGATGGCGATAAAGATCGTGCTGCCGTTGCGCAATAAACCGATGGCCGCGCTGATCGCCGCGCTCGGCTTCATCGCGATTGCGATCATGCGGCTGCCGCTCTTGCCCACCATGCTGGTGCTGACGCCGCTCAGCATCTACGTCGCATCGAGGAACGCGCAATGAACGACACGCTGATTTCCCTCGCGATCATTTTCAGCCAGCTTTCGCTGCTCGCATTCGGCGGCGGGAACACCATTCTTCCGGAGATGCAGCGTCAGGTGGTCGAGGTGCATCACTGGATGCCGGCCAGCGAATTCAGCGCGCTGTTCGCGCTCGCGCAAGCCGCGCCGGGGCCGAACCTGATGATCGTCACGTTGATCGGATGGCACGTGGCCGGTTGGCCGGGCATGCTGGTCACGTCGATTGCGAAGTTCGGGCCGTCGTCGATCGTGACGATATTCGCGCTGCACGCGTGGGACCGTTTCAAGGACCGCCCGTGGCGGCGTTACGCGCAAGTCGGACTCGTGCCGGTGACGGCCGGCATCGTCGCGGCGAGCGCGGCGCTGATTGCGCAAGCGTCGGATTCGACGGCGATCGCATGGGCGATTACCGCGTTGACCGCGGCGGTCGCGTTGAAGACGCGCATTCATCCGCTGTGGCTGCTGGCCGCCGGGAGCTTGATCGGGCTTACGGGCTTCGGGCAGTAAGGCGGGTTGCGGTCGCGGTTGCAAACGCAGAAGCGCGCAGCGAAAACCACTGCGCGCTCCCGAAAACGCCGCGTTACTGAAACGCCACTTCCGCGAAACTGCGCAGCTTGCGGCTATGCAAACGATGCAGCCCGTTCTCGCGCAAAAGCTCCATCGCCTTCACGCCGATTTGCAGATGCTGATCGACCTGCGCGCGATAAAACTGGTCCGCCATGCCGGGCAGTTTGAGTTCACCGTGCAGCGGTTTATCGGACACGCATAGCAAGGTCCCGTAAGGCACACGGAAACGGAACCCGTTCGCGGCGATCGTCGCGCTCTCCATATCCAATGCAATCGCGCGGCTTTGCGACAGCCGTTGCACCGGCTCACGATGATCGCGCAACTCCCAATTACGGTTGTCCACACTCGCGACCGTGCCCGTGCGCATCACGCGCTTGAGTTCCACACCGTCGAGTTGCGTGACCTGCGCGACCGCGCGCTCGAGCGCGACCTGCACTTCGGCGAGCGCCGGAATCGGCACCCACAGCGGCAAATCGGCGTCGAGTACATGGTCTTCGCGCACATAACCGTGCGCGAGCACATAGTCGCCCAGACGCTGCGTATTGCGCAGACCCGCGCAGTGACCAAGCATGATCCACGCATGCGGGCGCAGCACGGCGATGTGATCGGTGATGGTCTTCGCGTTCGACGGCCCCACGCCGATGTTGATCATCGTGATGCCGCTGCCGTCCGCGCGCTTCAGGTGATACGCGGGCATCTGCGGCAGACGCGGCGGCGCCGTGCCTTCCTGCGCCTGCTCGCCGAGATTCTCGTTGTACATGACCACATCGCCCGGTTCGACAAACGACGTGTATTCGCTGCGATAGGCGCGCAGTTCCTCGTCGTCGGTATGGGCCATCATCGTGCGGCCCAGCTTGACGAACTCGTCGATATAAAACTGATAGTTCGTGTACAGCACGTAGTTCTGGCAATGCGTGGGCGAAGTCGCCGTGTAATGCTTCAGCCGATGCAGCGAGAAATCGACGCGCGCCGCCGTGAAGAGCGCGAGCGGATGCGGATCGCCAGCCAACGGCTCATACGTGCCGTTGACGATGCGGTCGTCGAGCAGCGCGAGGTCCGGCGTGTCGAACACGTCGCGCATCAGGAACAGACGCTCGCGATCGAGATCGCCCTCGAGGTGAATGCCTTCGGCGAACGCGAAGTGAATCGGAATCGGCTGATCGGATACGCCGACTTCGATCTTCACATGATGGTTCTTCGCCAGCAGCCGCAATTGCTCGCGGTAGTAGTTGCCGAACAGATCGGGCCGCGTCACCGTGGTCTCGAACACGCCAGGCCCCGCGACGAACCCATACGAGCGGCGCGAATCGATATGCGTGTTCACTTCGGTGCAGACGCGCACGAACGGATAGCATGCGCGCACCCGCCGCTCGAACAGTTCGTTGCGGCGATAGCGCGCAAAGGCGTCGCGCAAAAAGGAGGTGTTCGCTTCGTAAATCGCCGACAGGCGGGTGACAGCTTCGGCAGCGTCGTCGAAGGATTCGGTCGGGAAGCTGTTCGCGGGAGTTTGCACCGCGCGTTGATTGGTATCGTTGTTCATCTTCGTTCGCCTCGATTGATGAGACGACATTACCACGGAACCCGTGATCGCCAAATGACTGCGCCGCTCGTCGACATGCGCCGTCGCGGCGTTCGCGCAATCGCGGACGCGTCGCGCGAAAGCGGCGCAAAATAAGGGATCGCGCCCGTGGCAGAGGTCTGGATTTGCTAGAATCGGGGCACCCTTCCGGAGAATCACCATGAAGCCGCTCCTTCCCGTCGCCGTTGCACTGGCCCTTGCCTTTGGCAACGCCGCGATGGCTGCTCAGCCTGTCGACGCCACGCCGCCTCCGGGCGCACCGCAGTCCGCCAACGAACGCGCCGGTCTGCCCGACCTTGACAAGATTAACCGGCCGGCCGCCGAGGTCAGTTCGAAGGTCGAGATCAACGTCCCGCGCACGCCGAGCTTTTACGAGCGCAGCGCGAACGGCACCGAAATCACCGAATACCGCGACAAGGGCAAGCCGGTCGAAATCAATGTGCATTCGAACCTCGGCACGCGCTATCAGATGAGCGCGCCGCTCGACACGTCGCCATCCGTGCGCGACAACGGTCGCGCGAGCACGCGCTTGCCGTCGGTGAATCTGAGGTACTGATGAATCGCGGGGCAGTGGCTCCGCCCCGCTTTTGCCAACGCGCGCGCGGATATGGCGCCGCGAAGTTGGCCGCCTGACCGCTTGTGCGGCTTCCGCTGCTTTAGCCGCTGTAACCGTTTCGATGCCGCTGTTGCCGTGAATCCCGCTGCCGTTTGCGGACCCGCTGTTCGCGCGTTCGCCACTGCCTTGACCACCGCACGTATGTTGCTGGCCGCACCGCGCCAGCCCGACCAACCTGATCCGACGTTCCCCGCATGGCTGTCTTCACCGCTGTCACCGAATCCCAACTTGCAGAATGGATGCGCCATTACGATCTCGGCGACGTCGTCGAATTTCGCGGCATCACATCCGGCATCGAGAACAGCAATTTTTTTCTGACGACGACGCGCGGCGAATACGTCCTCACCATTTTTGAAAAGCTCACGGCCGGGCAGTTGCCGTTCTATCTGAACCTGATGCGCCATCTGGCGGCGCACCGCGTACCCGTGCCGGACCCGATGCCGCGCGAGGACGGCTCGCTGTTCGGCATGCTGCACGGCAAGCCCGCGGCGATCGTGACGAAACTGGAAGGTGCGCCCGAGCTCGCGCCGGGCGTCGAACACTGCATCGAAGTCGGCCAGATGCTGGCGCGCATGCATCTCGCCGGGCGCGATTACAGCGGCTATCAGCCGAATCTGCGCAGCCTGCCGTGGTGGAAGGAAACCGTGCCGACCATCGTGCCGTTTCTCGAAGGCGAGCAGCGTGAACTGCTGTCGTCGGAACTCGCGTATCAGGAAGCGTTCTTCGCATCCGCCGATTACGCCGCGCTGCCCGAAGGCCCGTGCCACGCCGATCTGTTCCGCGACAACGCGATGTTCGCGCACGCCGCGCCCGACACCGGCCACGAAGTGCGGCTCGGCGGCTTCTTCGATTTTTACTTCGCCGGCTGCGACAAGTGGCTGTTCGACGTCGCGGTGACGGTGAACGACTGGTGCGTGGACCTCGCCACCGGCAAGCTCGATCACGCGCGTACCGAGGCGATGCTGCGCGCGTATCAGACCGTGCGTCCTTTCACCGTCGAGGAAAACCGTCATTGGGGCGACATGCTGCGGGCAGGCGCGTACCGTTTCTGGGTGTCGCGCCTGTATGATTTTTATTTGCCGCGCGCGGCCGAGTTGCTCAAGCCGCACGATCCCGGCCATTTCGAGCGCATTCTGCGCGAGCGCCTGTCCGGCGTCGCACTTCCTGGCATCCATACCTCATGCAACTGATCGAAGTCCCCGCGAAAACCGGCTATGTGTGGTTCCGGCAAGGCATCTGGCTGTTCCGCAAGAATCCGCTCGCGTTCCTGACGCTCTTCTTCACCTATCTGCTGGTGATGACGCTCGTCGCGCAAATTCCGATGATCGGCAGCGTTTTGCCGCTCGCGTTCATTCCCGGCGTCGCGGTCGGCTTCATGGCCGCGTGCCGCAACACGATCGCCGGCAAGCCGGTGTTCCCGACGATTCTCGCGGACGGCTTCCGTTCCTATGGCTCGGTGGTCGCGCGCCGGCTGATCGTGCTCGGCGTGTTCTATGTGATCGCGATGGCGCTGGTGCTGGCGGGCTCGGCGCTCGCCGACGGCGGCATGCTGCTCAAGGTGATGCTCGGCGCGGCCGGCGCAATGGACCCCGAGGCGATGGCCAACAGCAATATGCCGCTGGCCGTGGTCACGGCCTTCGCGTTCTACATTCCGGTGGCCATGCTTTTCTGGTTCTCGCCGATTCTTGCTGCCTGGCATGACGTGCCGCCCATCAAGGCGATGTTCTTCAGCCTCGTCAGTTGCTGGCGCAACCGCGGCGCGTTTGTCGTGTTCGGCGCGCTGTGGTTCGCGGTGGCGACAACCGTATCGCTCGGCTTGTCAGTGCTGATGCAGGCACTCGGCGCCGGCGACTTCGCGTTCGCCGTGCTCATGCCGGCCACGATGATCGTCACGACCATGCTGTATTGCTCGTTCTACGCGACCTATCGCGGCTGCTACGGCGTACAGGCGCCGCAGACGCCCGATCTGCCGAGCACACCGGCGACCTGAGGGCGCCGCGCGTCCGTCGTGAACGACACTTTCGATACCGCGCTGGTCTGGTTCCGCCGCGACCTGCGCACCACCGACCACGCCGCGCTGTACCACGCGCTCAAACATTGCGAGCGCGTCTGGTGCGTGTTCGTGTTCGATACGACGATCCTGCAACCGCTCATCGACACATGGCAGGCGCGCCATCCGCGTGCGCCGGCGCAAGACCGGCGCGTCGAGTTCATTCTTGCGTCGCTGCGCGAACTGGACGACGCGCTGCGCGCGCAAGGCGGCGGCCTCATCGTGTTATACGGCGATCCGGCGAATCTCGTGCCGAAACTGGCCGACGAGCTTCGCGTCGACGCGGTGTTGGCGAACCACGATTACGAACCCGCCGCGATCGAGCGAGACGAGACCGTGCGCGAGCGGCTCGCCGAAGCAGGCCGCGCGTGCCTGACGTTCAAGGACCAGGTGATCTTCGAGCGCGCGGAATTGCTGACCGGCCAGAACAAGCCGTTCACGGTGTTCACGCCATACAAAAATGCCTGGCTCAAGCAGTTGACGAGCTTCTATCTGAAGCCGTATCCGGTCGAAACTTACGCGAATCACCTCGCCGCGCTGCCGCCGCAACTGAACAGGCAGTTACCGACGCTCGAGCAACTCGGCTTCGCGCCGGGCAACCTCGCGGAACTGGACTTGCCTACGGGCATGAGCGGCGCACAGCGTCTGCTTGACGACTTCGTGACGCGAATCGCCGGCTACGCCGAGCGGCGCGATTTTCCGGCGGCCAGGGGGCCGAGCTACTTGTCGGTGCATCTGCGCTTCGGCACGGTGTCGATCCGCACGCTCGCGCGACTCGCTCACGAGATATCGCTGCAGCCGGATGGCCTGGGAGCGGCGACGTGGTTGTCGGAACTCATCTGGCGGGATTTTTACTTCATGATCCTGTCGCATCACCCGAGGCTTGCGGGCGGCGCATCGTTCAAGCAGGAATATGACGCACTGCGCTGGGAGCAAGGCCCGGCAGCGGATGCCGCGTTCGCCGCATGGTGCGAAGGCCGCACGGGCTATCCGCTGATCGACGCGGCGATGCTGCAACTGAACCGCACCGGCTATATGCACAATCGCCTGCGCATGGTGACGGCGAGTTTTCTGGTCAAGGATCTGGGTATCGACTGGCGGCGCGGCGAACGCTATTTCGCCGACCAATTGAACGACTACGACTTGGCAGCGAATAACGGCGGCTGGCAATGGGCGGCGTCGACGGGATGCGATGCTCAGCCCTATTTCCGCATCTTCAATCCGATTACGCAGTCGGAGAAATTCGATGCCGACGGGCGGTTCATCAAGCGCTATTTGCCACAACTCGCGAAGTTGCCGGCCAAATGGGTTCATGCGCCGTGGTTGGCTGGCGCGCAAAAACTGGCGGCGTTCGGCGTGGTGCTGGGCGAAGATTACCCGGCGCCGATCGTGGATCACGCGCAAGCAAGGGCGCGGACGCTGGCCCGGTTCGGCAAGTGAGCACACGCTCAAATGAAACTAACGATGCAGCCGGAGGATGGCTCGCTTCGGCTTAATTGAGTTCGAAAGCTCAAAAGCTTGAAAACTCGGGGGCAAAAAGCAAAGTCGCTCAAGCCCCGCACCGGCGTCCTTCACTACCGCCGATGCTTCAACTAACGCGCAGCTTAGTGCTGGCTCATCCACGACGGCTGACGGAAGTTCGCTTCGCGATCCAGCTTGCGCATGCGGAATTCCAGGTCGTACAGGTCAGTGGCTTCGGCGAGGAACGCGTCAGCGCGTTCTTTGGCGAGTTGTTCGGGCGACTTCGTCAGAAACAGGAACAGGCGGCTAAGCAGGTACATGGTGAACCTCGGCAATGAGTGTTGGCGTTCGCTTGGTGTTAACGCCTAGGGGATAACCCGTATTATAGGGAAAACCCTAGGCGCGCGCCAGCATTCATTTTCGAAGTGTTGCTCAGATGTCACCGGGCTTGAGCAGAGGCCTCGTCGGCGGTGCTTTCAACAACGCCCGCGCCCACTCGCCGTTGATGCTTGAAGAACTCCCACACCATTGCGCTCGCGTCCGGACCCTTGGACGAATGGAACGGCACGGCGTCGTCGCCGCCGGCCCACGCGTGCGCGAGTCCCTGCACGCGGCACATGCGCACCACGCGCCGACCGCTGCGGAAATAGTCGCGAATCGTCACGCCGCCTTTGCGCTCTTCGCGCAATTCGCCGGCTTTGCGCGCGCCCTTCGGATCGACCATCCGGTTCAGCCGCAGAAACTGCGTCGCGAGCTGGTCGGCGTTGACCGCCGCAACGACATGGTCGGCGTCGCCGTGAAGGATGATCGCCGGCATGCCCGGATAATTGGTGACGTCGGCCACTTCGTCGGCGAGTTCGACGGGATCGCGCCGTGCGCCGCGCCGCATCACGTCCATCGCCGTGATGCCGGAGCGGGCTTCGCCGAAAGCAGGGCCCGAATGCAGCGCGACCGCGGCGAAGCGCTCGGGATAACGCAGCGCGAGCAGCGCCGTCAGCCCGGCGCCGGCGGAAATACCGGCGACATACACCCGCTCGCTGTCAAAACCGTGCTGCACGATCAACGAATCGACGAGCGACGCCACCGCGCGCGCCTCCGCGCCGCCCGCGTTCTCGCCCGCGTCGTACCAGTGCCAGCAACGGTGCGAGTGCGCGTGCTTCGATTGCTCGGGATAAACGACGGCAAAGCCGTAGCGATCCGCCAGCACGTTCATCCGTGTGCCTTGCGCGAATTCGTCGATGGACTGGGTGCAGCCGTGCAGCATCACGACGAGCGGCATGCTCTCGAGTGCGTGGCCCGACGGCACATACAGCCCATATTGGAGATGATTGACGAGCCGTCCCGGCGCCGCGGGCGCCGAATGAAACGAACGCGTCCACGCACCGCTCGCCCACGCGGCCGCGCGCGGACGCACCCGCGATTCGCGCGCGGCCGCGTGCGGCGTCTCGCGTTTGGCGGGAGTACGGAGCGCGGCGGACTTGAGCGGACGAACTTTCGTCGACGGCTTGCTGGACGCCGGCCGGGCCGGGCGCGTCGTGGTGCGCTTGGTGGTCTTGTGGGCGTGCTCGCTCTGAATCGCCAGCAGGCGCTTAAGACCGCCGAGCCAGATCTTCGATAGACTTTTTGCCATCGGCGCAAAAACCTCGCAAAAAGGGGCAGGACTGCCGGGTGAAACCGGCTTCTTGTGCAATGCACAATAACATCAATCGAGCAGCGATGCAGAACGCGTCACGCGAATTCGCCGCCCCGTTTTTTTGCGATGAACCCGTGCGGTGACGACGCGCGCGCAGCGCTGCCGGCCCCTGTTGGCCACCTAACGTCCCGAAACAAAAAGGCTTTTTGTACGGCGCGAGCCGTCGATGGCCGCCGTCTATACTGGCGGTTGTCGCGCGCGTCGTCGATTTGCCCGGCTCGCGCGTTGCAGTCTGATATGAACGATTCTATGCGGCCCTGATCGCCTTTTCCGATGCCTGAATTGCCTGACTATCTGTGGTACTCCATCACCAGCCTGGGCGGCGCCGGCATGACGCTGCCGCTCGCGTTCGCCATCGCGCTGTGGCTCGCGGTCGGCTATACGTGGCGCATGGCGGCGGGCTGGCTGGTGCTGCTCGGCGCGGCGATCGGCGTCGTGACCGTCACGAAGCTGGCGTTCCTCGGTTGGGGCGTCGGCGTGCGCGAGCTGGATTTCACGGGCGTCAGCGGCCACGCGATGCTGTCCACGGCGGTCTATCCCGTCGCGCTGTTCCTGATGCTGCTGTGGACGCGTCCGCCGGTTCGCGTGCTCGGCGTTCTGCTCGGACTCGCCGCAGGCATGGCCGTGGGCGTGTCGCGCGTCGTCCTGAGCGCGCACTCGCCTTCGGAAGCGATCACCGGCTGTCTCGTCGGCGCCGTTGCCGCGCTGCTTTTCGTGCGGATGGCATGGAAGGCCCAGCCCGAGCGCCTTTCGGCGGTTCCGGTCGCGGTCAGCCTGATGGTGCTGGCGGTGCTGATGCACGGCGTGCACGTGCCGACGCAGCGCTGGGTGACGCACATCGCGCTGAAAGTGTCGGGGCATGACCGGCCTTTCATCCGCGCAAAATGGAAGGCCGTGCGCGATGTCCAGCCGGGCGCCGCGCCTGTCTCGCAGACGCGCGGCACGCTCGCGCTCATCAGTTCTTCCCACGTTTAAACGCGTTTCCGGTCCGGCTCGCTGCTGTATTTGACCGGCCGAATGTCGGTCATGCCAGCGCTATAACCTCGTCTATATTACGATAAGCGTTTTAACCACCGCTCCGGCACACGCCCGAGCCTCACACGTTCATGACGCCTTCCCGCCGCCTGCTGAAACAAGCGCTGTTTGTCGCCAGCGCGTTTTCCGTTGCCTTGAGCGCCAACGCACGCGCCGATGAGTTGATCGTCTCGGCCGCCGCGAGTCTGACCAACGCATTCAAGGCCGTCAGCGACGCCTTCGAAAAGCAGCACGCCGGCACCAAAGTGCTGCTCAACTTCGGCGCGTCCGACGTGTTGATGCAGCAAATCGCCAAAGGCGCGCCGGCCGACGTGTTCGCCTCGGCCGATCAGAAGGCGATGGACAAGGCCGCCGCCGAAAAAGTCATCGTGCCGGCCACGCGCAAGGATTTCGCGGCCAACTCGCTGGTGCTGATCGTGCCGGCGGACAGCCGTTTTGCGCCGTCGAGCCTGAACGAACTGGCATCGTCGAACGTGAAACGGATCGCGTATGGCGATCCGGCGTCCGTGCCGGTGGGCCGCTACACGCAAGGCGCGCTGCAAGCTGCGGGCGTGTGGGACGCGGTCAGCGCCAAAGCCGTGCTGGCGGCGAACGTGCGTCAAAGTCTCGACTACGTGTCGCGCGGCGAAGTGGACGCCGGTTTCGTGTTCGGCACCGACGCCGCGATCGTGCCGGGCAAGGTAAAAGTCGCGCTGAGCGTGCCGACGCAAACGCCGATTACCTATCCGATCGCGCAAGTGGAAGGCAGCCGGCACGCGGCGGATGCGCAGGCTTTCGTCGACTTCGTGTTGTCGCCGGCGGGCCAGGCGGTGCTGGCGAAGTACGGCTTCAAGCCCGCTCACTGATCGGCCATCACCGCCCATCCACTCACGCCCAGAGGAACCGCACGTCATGCAACAAGCCTGGATTCCGCTGATGCTGTCACTGAAAGTGGCGGGCTGGGCGACCGCGCTGAATCTCGTGTTCGGCGTCGCGGCAGGCTTCGGCTTGTCGCGCTGGCGCTCGGGCGCGCGCGACATCGTGGATTCGTTGCTGACACTGCCGCTCGTGATGCCGCCGACCGTGCTCGGCTACTACCTGCTGGTTCTGCTCGGGCGGCGCGGCGTGTTCGGCGCGTGGCTCGACCGCTTCGACATTCAACTGGTCTTCACCTGGCAAGGCGCGGTGATCGCGTCGACGGTGGTCGCCTTTCCGCTGGTGCTCAAGTCCGCGCGCGCCGCATTCGAAGCCGTCGATCCGCAACTCGAGCGCGCCGGGCGCACGCTCGGCGTCAGCGAAACGGCGGTGTTCTTTCGCGTGAGCCTGCCGCTTGCCGCGCGCGGCATTCTCGCGGGCGGCCTGCTGGCGTTCGCGCGCGCGCTCGGCGAATTCGGCGCCACGTTGATGATCGCGGGCAATTTGCCGGGCCGCACGCAGACGCTTTCGGTAGCGGTCTATTCGGCCGTGCAAGCCGGCGACGACAGCACCGCGAATTTCCTCGTGGGCGTGACTTCGGTGACGTGCGTCGTCATCCTGCTGCTCGCCGGCCGCCTCGTGCCGCAACGCACGCTTCTGGTTTCCCGCTGATATGCCGCTAGCCGTCGACATCCGCAAGACTTTCGAGAGCGCCGAGCGCCGCTTCACGCTCGACGTCGCCTTTACCGCGACCACGCAGCGGGTGGTGCTGTTCGGCCCGTCGGGCGCGGGCAAGAGCCTGACGCTGCAGGCAATCGCCGGCCTGCTGCGTCCCGACGAAGGCACGATCACGCTGCATGGCAAAGCGCTCTTCGACAACGCGCGCGAAATCGATCTGAAGCCGCAGGCGCGTCAGGTCGCGTATCTCTTCCAGGACTACGCGCTGTTTCCGCATCTGAACGTGCGCCAGAACATCGGCTTCGGCTTGCAGCGCGGCTGGTTCAATCCGCGCGCGCGCAACAGTTCCGCGCAAGTCGATTACTGGCTCGATGCATTGGAGTTGCGCAGCGTCGGCGGCCACTATCCGGCGCAGCTTTCCGGCGGACAAAAGCAGCGTGTCGCACTGGCGCGGGCGCTGGTGGCCAACCCGCAACTGCTGTTGCTGGACGAGCCGTTTTCCGCGCTGGACAGCCATTTGCGCCAGCGCATGCGCCAGGAATTATCGGAGTTGCAAACGCGGCTCGACATTCCGATGGTGTTGATCACGCACGATCCCGACGACGTCGCCGCGTTCGGCGATCAGGTCGTGCAGATCAGCGACGGCCGCGTCCGCGAACACCAGGCATTCAGCGGCTACGTGCGCAGCGAGACGTGAACGTGATCTGAGCGCGCACTTTCGTCGCGCGTTTCACCGCTTCAGTCCGATTCAGTCCGCTTCAGTCCGCTCAGTCCGCTTCATTCCTTTACGCCGAGAATCACGCTCGATGCCTTGAAGGCCGCGACCGCGCTCGCGCCTTCCACGAGACGCAGCGCCTCGGCACTCTGGTTCGTGACGACGGCGGTAATGACCGCGCCGCCTTCGAGCACGAGCGACACTTCCGCATTGACCGCGCCGCACTTCACGCTTTGCACGCTGCCGCGCAACTGATTGCGCGCGGACAGCTTCAGCGGCGCGCCGCTTTCATCGTCGACGAGCAGCACGACCCACGACGCCTTGATCAGCGCGAACGCCGCCGCGCCGACCGTGAGGCCAAGCGCCTCGGTGCTTTCGTGCGTGAGAACGGCGACGATCGTGTGGCCGCCGGGCAGCGTCAGCGAGATTTCGTCGTTGATTGAGCCGCGCGTGATCTGCGACACCGTGCCGTATAGCTGATTGCGCGCGCTCGTCTTGACGCCGATGCGGCCGATCAGATCCCAGTCCGTCGCAAAGCCTTCGATGGCCGCGCCCGCGCGCTCCAGAAAGCGCCGATGCTCGCGCTCCACTGCGCGAAACGTCTCGATGAGCTTGACCGCGCGCGGCGTCAGCGTCGTGCCGCCGCCGCCCTTGCCGCCGGTGAGCCGCATGACGAGCGGCTCGCCAGCGAGGTTGTTCATGGCGTCGACGGCGTCCCACGCGCCCTTGTAGCTCATGCCAACGGCTTTCGCGGCGCTGGTGATGGAGCCCGTTTCGCCGATCGCCGCGAGCAGCGCGATTCGCGACGCGCCGCCGAGCGTGTTCGCGCCCGCCTGGAACCAGACGGAGCCGCCGAGTTCCAGCGGCTCGTGGGACGAATCGTTGCGGTCGGATGCCATGGCGCGGGCGGTCGGGAATGAGCGGGTCGGAATTGAGGAAGGGCAGCGGATCATTATAGCGACCGGCCTTCCTGGCACCGCTCACAGCGCGTAGTGCGCAATCCCGTTGCCGAACGACCAGTTCTCCTTGAGCACTTCCACGAGACTGATCAGCACGTCTTCGCGCCGCAGTCCCGGCGACTCGTGCAGTTCGTCGACCAGGCGTTGATAGAGCGCCTTCTTCTGCTCGAGCGTGCGGGTGTTGCTCACGGTGAGCTGAATCATCACGAGATCGTCCGTTCGCTGGACGTTCAGATACTGATTGTCATAGACAAAGTTCGCGGCGTCGTGCTCGCTAATGAGCATGAAGATGTCGTCTTTCGGCACGTTGAACGTGGCGACGAGCGCGCGCTGGATGCTGTCCGTGAGCGCCTTCCGGTATTCGACGGGCTTGCCGGCGCGCAAAGCGATGCGGGTGAAAGGCATGACGTTCTCCTTCGAGGTGGTGAATACATGCACACAGCGTAGGCGCGCTCAGCCATAATAAACAGACATCTTCAGCTATTTCATCTATGTTGGATTGAAATGAAAGTCCTCGATCTGGACGCCGTTCGCGCGTTCGTGCTCGTCGCCGACCTGTGCAGCTTCACGCGCGCCGCCGACGCGCTCGGCACCACGCAATCCGCCGTCAGCCTCAAGCTGAAGCGGCTGGAAGCGCATCTGGGCAAGCAGTTGCTGGAGCGCACGCCGCGCGTCGTACGGCTTTCCGTCGACGGCAAGGCGTTTCTCGGCGCCGCGCGCGAACTGCTGGGCGCGCATGAGCGGGCGCTGGGGTCGCTGTCGGTGGAGCGTCGGCGGCTGGCGCTCGGGTTGAGCGAACACGTCGCGGGGCCCGATCTGCCGCAATTGCTCGCGCGGCTGAATGCGCACGATCCGGCGCTGGTGGTCGAACTGCACCTCGGCACGTCCGCCGCGCTGCTGGCCCAGTTCGACGAGCGCCGGCTGGACGCGGTCATCGTCCGTTATGGCGCTGACGAGCCGCCACGTGACGACGCACAGGTGCTGTTCAGCGAACCGGTCTGCTGGCTCGCGACGCCGGCGTGGCTGCCGCGCGTCGGCGAGCCGTTGCCGCTGGCGCTGTTGAGCGCGCCGTGCAATGTGCGCGACGTGGCGCTGCGGACGCTGACGGAGGCGTCGGTGGCATGGCAGGAGGTGTTTGTCGGCGGTGGCGTCGCGGCTGTCGGCGCGGCCGTTGCAGCAGGGCTCGCGGTGTCGCCGCTGGCGAGAAGAGTTGCGCCGCGCGGTTTAGTCGATGTCGGCGCGCGGCTCGGCTTGCCGTCGTTGCCGGAATCGCGCGTGACGCTGCACTCGCGCGTGAAGGACGCGCGTTTGAGGGAAACGCTGCGGCTGGTGACGAGCGGGCTGGCGGGCGGTTGAGCGCGCGCCGGCTCGGGCGTTCAGTGCAAGATCGGCGGAAGGGAGCCGCTGCGGGCTGTCGCAGGATTGGCGACTGCGTCTAGCTGATCCGCGGAAGTGTTAGCGGCGAGCGCCGGCGTCTTGTGGTCCGCTGGCGCCGGGCGGGCAGCCGCGCCTTTCGCTGTGCCGGCAACCTTCACTACACCGCCATGCGCGCTCTGACCTTGCGCGATGTTTGCGTGAATGGCCTTCGCGTGATCGGACTTCGTCTGAACGACTTGCGCCGGGCGTTTGGCGGCATCCGCGACGCCCGCGCTCTTCGGCTTTGCCTTGCCGCTCGCGAGGCCCGAAGCCTTATTAGCGCCCGCGCTTGCCACATGCTTTACGTCTGTCTTCGACTTAGCGGCCCCCGCAGACGCCACATGCTTCGCAGCACTCTTCGCCCGCCCCTTCGCCGCCCCATGCTTCCCGTGCGCCGCGGCCTCAGGCGGATTCCACACTTCGCTATAACCGCTCGCCATTGCCGCGCCGGACGCGCACCACACCGCAACCGCCGTTGCTACTGCACGAAACCTCATCTCCTGAACTCCTGAATTCTTTGCTTTACGACGAGCCGGGATTATATTCCCTTGCAAAAATCCCGAAATGGACTAGCATAGGAAATAAGTACATATAAGGACTTACCCGCTCATGGCACATGCCGCCCGCGCCGCCCAAGCTGAAGCGCCGATTCGTCCGCCGCTTTCGGAACCCTCGTTTGCAGAAATGTCCGCAGCGGGATTGCGCGCGTTCTTCAACATCGCACGAGACTGGGACTTGAGCGCGGACGAACAGATCGTGCTGCTCGGCTCGCCAGGCCGCTCGACTTTCTTCAAATGGAAGCAGGCGCCGGAAACGGCGCGGCTAGGCCGCGACACGCTGGAACGTCTGTCGCTGCTGCTAGGCATCTACAAGGCGCTGCAAATTCTCTTGCCGCAACCCAGCGCCGCGGACAACTGGGTCAAGCGTCCCAACAGCGCGCCGCCGTTCGGCGGCCGCCGCGCGCTGGATCGCATGCTGGCCGGCAACATTAGCGACCTCGTCGCCGTGCGCCAGTATCTCGACGCAATGCGAGGCGGCTGGGCGTGACAGAACCGCATTGGCAGGACCGCTGGCGCAGCGCGCCACTGGATTGGTCGCCCGCGTATCGCGTGATTCCCACGCGCTTTCCGGCCGTCAATCTGTTCGACCGGGTTGCATCGGCGGAAGATTTCGACGCGCTCTACGCGCTCGAAGCCATGACCAACGACCGCCTGCGCACCGAAATCGGCGAACTCGATCTAGTGCCGCGCGAAGAACGCCGCTTCGGGCCGGGTTATGGACCGATCATGGCCGCGCTCACGCATCTCAATCCGCTCGGCAGCCGTTTTTCCGACGGCACGTACGGCGTGTTCTATTGCGCCCGCTCGCGCGCGACCGCCATCGCCGAAACGCGTTATCACACGGGAAAATTCCTGGAAGCCACCGCCGAGCCGCCCATGCGTCAGCAGATGCGTCTCTACACGGTGGCGGCGCAAGGCGAAGTGGTCGATCTGCGCGGCGATCCGAAGCTGGACCTCGCGGTGCTGTCGCCGGACGACTATCTCGCCGGCCAGTCGCTCGGACGTGCAGTGCGCGAAGCGGGAGCGCCGGGCATCGCGTATCCGTCGGTGCGCGACCCCGAAGGCGAATGCCTCGCCGCGTTCAGAACGACGCTGCTGCGCGATTGCCATCACGCGGCGTACCTGGAATACAACTGGAACGGCAGCAGCGTGGATATGGTGTTCGAACTCAGCCAGGTCGGCTGACACGCGTCGAGCAACGCGCGATCAGGGCAGCGCCAACGCCGCCGCGCCTTCCGCGCGCGCTTCTTCGACGGAAATGGACCAGCGCCGCAGCGCCCTCGGCTCGACCAAAGTCAGCCTGCCGCCAGGCCCAAACGCGCCGGTATCGACGAACACCTGCGAGCCGATCTGCTTGATGTCGCGCATCGGCGTATGGCCGCAGTAAGTGAGCGACAAACCGCGTTGCCGTTGCGGATCGCCGTTGCCCATCGCGAGTTCGCGTCCCCACAGCATTTGCTGGCGCGTGTCGGAGGAGAAATTGCCGGCGTCGAGTTCGGCGTCGGTGCCGAAAAATTCGGCGTGCAGAACATTGAAGCGCTCCGGCCCGCTGCCCACCACGCGCGCGAGCGGCAGTGTGCGCAGCCGCTCCGCATAGCGGCGCAAACTTTCGTCGGGCAGGTTGGCGGCCCACGCGCCGCCTATGCCGTACCACCACTGACGCCGCAAGCGGCCATCGGCGACGGCGCACAGCGCGTCTTCGTGATTGCCGAGCACGGCGAAGAACCACGGCTTGTCGAGCAGCGCGAGCGCCTGCTCCGAATGCTCGCCGCGATCCACGAGATCGCCGACTGAAAAGAGCCGGTCGCACGCCGGGTCGAACGAAACCAGGCGCAGCAGATAGCGCAATGCATCGACACAACCGTGCAAGTCGCCGACGACGAAGTCGCGGCCGCTCCGGTTGGCCGGGTGGTGCTGAACAGAGATGTCGAGTACGGAAGCCATAAGCCCATGATAATGCGCAATGTCCGACGCGTATGCGCGCTGCCTCTCGTAGCGCGGCAATCGAAAGCGCAAAGTTGACACAAAATCACGCGAAAACGACAGGTTCCGGGCAGATTTTGCCGGAAAATGGCCGACTTGAAGGCGCGTCCTTGCTGGCTTCGCAAACTGCCAACTGGCTATGCGCATTGGCCGATAAACGCCGATTCGACGCCCATGCGCGGCTAAAGTTGCGGGAAGCGCCACGCGTAGGGCTCGGCCTGCAATGCGCTTTCGATTGAAAGCGGCCCGCAAGGCCGTTACGGAACACTACGGGCGCATCAACAGACTCCGCGCCACTTCAGCGCCACTTCAGCGCCTCGCTCGCCATTCCATGTTCACAAAATATTATCCGCAAACGCTTCGCAACCGCCCACGCATGCTGATCGCCCTCGCGTTCGGCGTCGCGGCTGCCGTGCTGATCCCCGCGCACATACGCCCGATGGCGCGCGTACTCGTCGGCTGGGACATTACCGTGTGGAGTTACCTCGTGCTGATCTGGGCGCACATGGTCCGCGCCGACGAAGGCAACGTGCGCGATTCCGCGCGCCGCGACGATGAGAACGCAGGCGTCGTGCTGTTCGTGATCTGCGCCGCCACCGTCGCCAGCATTGCCGCGATCGTGCTCGAGCTTGCGTCGGCGAAAGGCACGGCGGGCGCGTCGACGGTATGGCACTACACGCTGACCGGACTCACGATGATCGGCGCGTGGTTCATGATTCCCACCATCTTCACGCTGCACTATGCGCGGCTCTATTACGACACCGACGTGCCCGAGACGCCGCTCCTGTTTCCCGACCGCTCGCTCACGCCCGACTATTGGGACTTCCTGTACTTCTCGTTCACGATCGCGGTCGCTTCGCAGACGTCGGACGTGGTGCTGCGCTCACGCACCATTCGCCGCGCGGCGCTCGCGCAATCCATCCTGTCGTTCTATTTCAACGTTGCCGTGCTCGGCTTGTGCGTGAACATCGCAGCGGGCTTGCTCGGCTCGTGACCTGCTCCGCTGGGCGCGCGCATCGCCGCCCGGCAACCTCTCCTTTTCCGCTCCGCTGAATTCCGCGCAGACGAGTCCCGTGTAAAACGCGGACGATTGCAGCGCCTTTTACACGCGCCCGCCCTCTGCGGCAGCGTCGGGCCGCAAGCCCCGGAGCAAGCCTCCCCATAAGGGCACCCGCACCCCTTCATAGCGCGCCGGCTGGATTCACTGGCACAGGCCTTGCTGACTTCCGCAGACGTTCTGGCCGGCTCGCGTCGCGACGCCTGGCGGCGAGGCACCCGTAACTGGCCAGCGGCGTGACGATCTTTGCACTACATTGACCAAGTACGCGCCGACAGTTCACGAATCGCGCGGCCGCCGGCTCTGGAAGCCCAATGAGCGCTGTGATCGCATGCCAACTGCATCCACACCGCAGCAGGACAAATCTGGAAACGACCGATGGAACCTCCAAAAGGGTACGCGCCGCGGATCTATTTTTTTCATTCACTTCTTGTTGGGCCGCTTGACGCGTGGCCGGCGCAGTTCGCCCACGCGGCCGCGCTCGGCTTCGATCATGCGCTGATCGGCAGTCTGTTCGAGCCGGGCCGGGCGAGTCATGGCCAGGTGGTCGGCAATCATGCGCGCCTGCATCCGGTGTTCGAAGCCGGGCAGTCCGCCACGGACGCTATCCGCACGCTCGCGGACGCCGCGCACCAGCATGGCCTGACATTGCTGGTGGATCTCGTGATCGACCGCGTGGCCGCCGACGGCGCGCTTTACGCCGAGCATCACGACTGGTTCCATCCACTCGAGACCGAAGAGGCGCGCCTCGATCCGCGCCACGTGCATCGCGAGGACAACGTCGCGTACGCCAACTTCAGCGATGCCGGCACGCGCGCCGCGCTCGTCTCATGGTGGACGCAGCAGTTGCTCGCGCTCGCCGATGCGGGTATCGGCGGCTTTCGCTTCGACTCGCCGCATCGCGTGCCCGCCGACGTGTGGCGGCAGTTGCGCGATGCGGTGCGCGCCGCGCATCCGGACGTGCGCTTTCTCGCCGGGACGCCCGGCCTCGCGCGCAGCGATCTTCCGGCGCTCGAAGGCGCCGGCTTCGACAGTGTGTTCTCGTCGCTGCGCTGGTGGGACTATCGCGAGAGCTGGATGGCCGACGAGTACGCGGCGCTCGCGCGCATCGGCGGACCCATTGCTTTTCCGGAAGCGCCTTACGGTACGCGGCTCGCCGCCGAACTGAGCGATCCGCACGATTCGGGCATCGTCGAACGGGCTTATCGGCGCGCGCTCTTCACGTCCGCGTCAATTGGCGCTGGCTGGATGATGCCGATGGGCTTCGAATACGGCGTAAGCGAACCGATGTCGCAAACGCGCGGCGACGCGTCGCAATTCGCGCTCGCTTGCCAGTCGAAACGATTCGACCTCTCGCAACAGATCTCGCGCGCGAACGAACTCGCACGCACTGCCGGCGCGCTGCACGCGACCGGCGAATTGCGTCCGTTGAGCGGACCGGGCGCGCCCGCCGCCGTGCTGCTGCGCGCGGATCGACCCGACGTGCGCGATGCCGGGGAAGCGGTCCTGATCGCGATCAATCCCGAACTCGGTGCGCCGGTTCGCGTGGACCCGGCGCGCTTTCTCGCCGGCGTGCCCGGCAATTTCACGCGCTTCATTCCGCTCGATGCACCGGGCCACCCGTCGCCCACGACATTGACGCCGTTCACGCTCGCGCCCGGCGCCGTGCGGCTCTTTCAGGCCGTGACGGAAAAACCGATCTGCCTCGCGCCGCCCATCGACAAGGCGAACAGCAAGCGCAGCGGCCGCAAGACCGTGCTCGAAGCACTCAACGCGCCGCGCGTGGCAATCGAAAGCGTGATGCCTTCCGTCGACAACGGCCGCTTCCCCGCGAAGCGCAGCGTCGGCGAGCGGGCCGAGATCAGCGCCGCGATTTTCGCCGAAGGCCACGACAAGATTGCCGCCGCGGTGCTGTGGCGCGCCGCCGACGAAAACACATGGCACGAAGTGCTGATGACTCCCGCGCAACCCGCGGGCCTCGACATCTGGAAGGCGCGCATTCCACTCGAACGCATGGGCCGTCATGAATTCACGGTGATTGCGTGGCGCGACGACTTCGCTTCGCTCGTCGAACATGTCGAGAAGAAATTGAAGGCGGGGCAAACGGTCGAAACCGAACTCGACGAAGCCGCGCATCTGTTCGCGCTCGTGCTCGCCGAAGTGGAAACGGCCGAAGGCGCGGACAGGCAACCGCTCGAACACATCGTCAAGGACTTCACGAAGGCCGACGACGAGACGAAGCTCAAGCTGCTGCTCGCTCCGGCCACCGCGAAGGCGATGACCGCCGCGCGGCATCGCCCGTTCCTGAGCCGCGATCCGGTGACCTACAAGATCGACGCCGAACGCACGGCCGCGCGCTTTGCAAGCTGGTACGAGATCTTCCCTCGTTCGATGAGCGACGACGAAGCGCGCCACGGCACCTTCGCCGATGTCACGAGGAAGCTGCCGCGCATTCGCGACATGGGCTTTGACGTTTTGTACTTTCCGCCGATTCATCCAATCGGCGTGACCAATCGCAAGGGCCGCAACAACACGCTGAACGCGCAGCCGGGCGACGTGGGCAGTCCGTATGCAATCGGCGCCGCGGAAGGCGGCCATACCGCCGTGCATCCGCAGCTCGGCACGCTCGACGACTTCAAGACGATGCTCGCGGCCGCGCACGCGCACGGCCTCGAAATCGCACTCGACTTCGCGATTCAGTGCTCGCCGGATCATCCGTGGCTGAAGGAGCATCCGACATGGTTCGCGTGGCGTCCCGACGGCACGCTGCGTTACGCGGAAAATCCGCCGAAGAAGTATCAGGACATCGTCAATCCTGACTTCTATGCACACGACGCTAAGCCCGACTTGTGGCTCGCGCTGCGCGACGTGATCCTGTTCTGGATCGAAGCGGGCGTGCATATTTTCCGCGTGGACAATCCGCACACGAAGCCGTTGCCGTTCTGGGAGTGGATGATCAACGACGTGCGTTCGCGCTATCCCGACACGATCTTCCTCGCCGAAGCATTCACGCGGCCGCGCATGATGAACCGGCTCGGCAAGATCGGCTTCTCGCAGTCGTACACGTACTTCACGTGGCGCGAGTCGAAGCGCGATTTCATCGAGTACCTGACGGAGCTCACGCAAACCGGCGCGCGCGATTTCTATCGGCCGAACTTCTTTGTGAATACGCCGGACATCAACCCGCGTCATCTGCAATCGCAGGGACGCACCGGCTTTCTGATTCGCGCGGCGCTCGCGTCGACACTTGCCGGATTGTGGGGCGTGTATAGCGGCTTCGAACTGTGCGAGGCGGCGGCGTTGCCGAACAGCGAGGAATACCTCGACTCCGAGAAGTACCAGTTGCGCGCGTGGGACTGGAACCGGCCCGGCAACATCATGGCCGAGATCACCACGCTGAACCGCATTCGCCGCGCGAATCCCGCGCTGCAAACGCATCTCGGTCTCACGTTCCTGCCCGCGCACAACGACAACATTCTGGTCTTCGAAAAGGCGACCGAAGCGCGCGATAACGTGATCCTGGTCGCGATCAATCTCGACCCGTTCAACGAACAGGGCGCGGACATCGAGCTGTCGTGGGACACCTTCCAGAAATGGAATCTGCATGACCACGGCCCGCTCGAAGTGACCGACCAGATGACGGGTGCCCGTTTCGAATGGCATGGCCGCTGGCAGCATGTGCGGCTCGGCACGGGTCAGCCTTTTTCGATCTGGCGCATCGCGCCGCTCGGCGGCCTGCCCGCCGAACGTCCCGATGAAGCCGACAGCGATTCGAGCAGTGCCCCGCCTGGCGCCTTTCACGCAGACGCCGGCAACCCTACCCCGACGGAAGGTGCGATATGAAGCGTGACGATCCCTCTCAGGCCGCGTCGCAAGCCCATGCGAGCACGGCGACCGCCAGCGCAACCAACGCGCGCACGCGTCGCCGCGGCAAGCCGGCAGCGCTCAGCGACGATCCGCTCTGGTACAAGGACGCGATCATTTATCAGGTGCACATCAAGTCGTTCTTCGATGCGAATAACGACGGCGTCGGCGATTTTCCCGGCCTGATCGCGAAGCTCGACTACATCGCCGAACTCGGTGTGAATGCGATCTGGCTGCTGCCGTTCTATCCGTCGCCGCGCCGCGACGACGGCTACGACATCGCCGATTACCGCAACGTGCATCCGGATTACGGCCAGCTCTCCGACGTCAAGCGCTTCATTCAGGAAGCGCACGCGCGCGGCATCCGCGTGATTACCGAACTGGTAATTAACCACACGTCGGACCAGCACCCGTGGTTTCAGCGCGCGCGCCGCGCGAAGCCAGGCTCGAATCATCGCAACTTCTATGTGTGGTCCGATACCGATCAGAAGTATCAGGAAACGCGCATTATCTTTATCGACTCCGAGCCTTCGAACTGGACACACGATCCGGTCGCGGGCGCGTACTACTGGCATCGCTTTTACTCGCATCAGCCCGATCTGAACTTCGACAATCCCGCGGTGCTGCGCGAGGTGTTGCAGATCATGCGCTTCTGGCTCGATATGGGCATCGACGGGCTGCGTCTGGACGCGGTGCCGTATCTCGTCGAACGCGAAGGCACGAACAACGAGAACCTGCCCGAAACGCACGAAGTGCTGAAGAAGATTCGCGCGACCATCGACGCCGAGTATCCGAACCGCATGCTGCTTGCCGAAGCCAACCAGTGGCCGGAAGACGTGAAGGAATATTTCGGCGACGAAGACGAATGCCACATGGCCTTCCACTTCCCGCTGATGCCGCGCATCTACATGTCGATTGCGAGCGAGGACCGCTTTCCGATCACCGACATCATGCGGCAAACGCCGGACCTCGCGCCGTCGAATCAATGGGCGATTTTCCTGCGCAATCACGACGAGCTCACGCTCGAAATGGTCACGGATTCCGAGCGCGACTACTTGTGGAACACCTACGCAAGCGATCGCCGCGCGCGCCTGAATCTCGGCATTCGCCGCCGTCTCGCGCCGCTGATGGAGCGCGACCGCCGCCGCATCGAGCTGATCAATTCGCTGCTGCTGTCGATGCCCGGCACGCCCGTGATCTATTACGGCGACGAGCTCGGCATGGGCGACAACATTCACCTCGGCGATCGCGACGGCGTGCGCACGCCGATGCAATGGTCGTCGGATCGCAACGGCGGTTTCTCGCGCGCCGATCCCGAGCAACTCGTGCTGCCGCCGGTGATGGGCTCGCTCTACGGCTTTGACGCGGTGAACGTCGAAGCGCAAAGCCGCGATCCGCATTCGCTGCTCAACTGGACGCGGCGCATGCTCGCCACGCGTCGCGCGAAACAGACGTTCGGGCGCGGCACGATCCGTTTCCTGAAGCCGGAGAACCGCAAGATTCTCGCGTATCTGCGCGAATTGCCCGGCGAGCCGCCGATTCTTTGCGTCGCGAATCTGTCGCGTGCGCCGCAAGCGGTGGAACTCGATCTGTCGGAATTCAACGGCGCGGTGCCGATTGAAATGACCGCCGATTCCGTGTTCCCCGCGATCGGCCAATTGACTTATCTGCTGACCTTCCCGCCGTATGGCTTCCTGTGGTTCCTGCTGTGTGAAGGCGGTCAGCGTCCGACGTGGGCGCAGGCGCATCCCGAGCCGTTGCCGGAATTCGTGACCATCGTGATCCGCGAAGGCCAGGCCGGCCCGACGCCTGAAAACGTGCGGCTGCTCGAATCGGAAGTGCTGCCTTCGTGGTTGAGCCGGCGCCGCTGGTTTGCATCGAAGGATCAAAAGATGCATGCGGTGCGGCTCGCCGCGTTGACCACGATCCCGAACGGCGGCTTCGCGTTCACCGAAATCGAAGCGGACGTCGGCAAGCACACGGAACGCTACGTGGTGCCGATCGCGATCACGTGGGGCGGCGAGACGACGACGCCGCTCTTTCTGCAGCTTGCGTTGGCGCGCGTACGGCGCGGCCGCAACGTCGGGCATCTCACCGACGCGTTCGCGCTGCCGATCTTCGCGCACGGCGTGCTGCGCAAATTGCGCGAACGCGCGGTCGTGCCGACCGTGCAAAAGAGCGAGATCAGGTTCATTCCAACCGACCGTTTCGCGGAACTCGACAATCTCGGCGAACGCCCCGAAATCCGCTGGCTTGCGGCCGAGCAAAGCAACAGCTCGCTGATCATTGCCGATGCCGCGGTGCTCAAGCTCGTGCGGCGTCTCGTGAGCGGCATTCATCCGGAAGCGGAAATCAGCCGCTATCTGACGCAGCTCGGCTACGCGAACACGGCGCCGCTCTTTGGCGAAGTCGTGCGCGTCGACCCCGAGGGCGTGCCGCATACGCTCGCGATCGTGCAAGGCTTCGTCGACAACCAGGGCGATGCGTGGAACTGGTCGCTCGATTATCTGCGCCGCTCCGTCGACGAACTCGCGATCACGATCGATACGGAAGCCTCGTCGGCGCCCGATCGCGGCAACGAGGCGATTCTGCTCGAAGGCTACGCGGCGTTGGCCGGCATCATCGGCAGACGGCTTGGCGAGTTGCACGTCGCGCTCGCTTCGCCGACCGACGACCCCGCGTTCGCCCCCGAACCGACGAGCGCCGAGCAGGTCAAGGCGTGGGTCGACGGCACGCAGTCGATGCTCGCAAGCGCGCTCGATCTGCTCGCGCCGCGCATCGACCAGTTGCTCGATGCCGACACGAAGGCGCTCGCGCAAAGTCTGATCGACCGGCGCGCGGCGCTCGTCGAAGCTGTCGACAAGCTCATCGCGCCGGACACGCAGGCGCTGCGCATTCGCATTCACGGCGACTTCCATCTGGGCCAGGTGCTGGTCGCGCAGGGCGACGCGTATCTGATCGACTTCGAAGGCGAGCCCGCGCGTTCGCTCGAAGAGCGTCGGCAGAAGTCGAGCCCGCTGCGCGATGTGGCCGGCCTGATGCGTTCGCTGTCGTATGCGAGCGCCGCGGCGCAGTCCACGACGGAAGCCGCGCCGCAACAGACCGCGGACCGCAAGCGCGCGCTGTTCGACCGTTTCCGCGCGGAAGCCACCAACGTCTTCCTGAAGGAATACCGCGCGGCCACCGCCGAAGCGCCGACGCCGCTCGTCGCGCCCGAGGCGGAGCAGGCGCTCCTCGATCTGTTCCTGATCGAGAAGGCCGCGTATGAAATCCGCTACGAAGCGGCCAACCGTCCGACGTGGCTCAGCTTGCCGGTGCGAGGCCTTGCGGCGCTCGCGAGCCGGCTGCTCGGCGACACCGGCGCGCCGCACGATTCTTCAACCCAGGCGCCAGACGCCGCCACACCGCCTCATCCGGCCGAGGGCGATCATGAGTGAACACGATCCGGCCGCAGGCCTCCAGCCGCTCGACATCGACGCGCTCGTCGAGGCGCGCCATCCCGATCCTTTCTCGCAACTCGGGCCGCATCACACTGATGGCGGTCCCGTGGTGCGCGCGCTGTTGCCGAATGCCTCGCACGTCAGCGTGATTTCGCGCGCCGACGGCGCGCTGCTCGGCGAACTTCAGCAGTTGCGTCCGGGCTTATTCGCGGGCCGCGTGAGTTCTGCGGCGCCGTATCGGTTGCGCATCGACTGGCATGGCGTCGTGCAGGAAATCGAGGATACCTACTCGTACGGCCCCGTTCTCGGCGACGAACCGCTCGGCCGTCTCGCGGGCGGCGATCCGTATGCGGTGCTCGAATGCCTCGGCTCGCGTCCGATGGAAATCGACGGCGTGCCCGGCGTGCGCTTCGCCGTATGGGCGCCGAATGCGCGGCGCGTCTCCGTGGTCGGCGACTTCAATGCGTGGGACGGCCGTCGTCATCCGATGCGTCTGCGTCATCAGGCGGGCGTGTGGGAACTGTTCGTGCCGCGCGTCGGGCCGGGCACGCGCTACAAATACGAGTTGCTCTCGCGCGATGGTCATCCGCTGCCGTTGAAGGCCGACCCTTGCGCGATGCAAAGCGAGAAGCCGCCGGGCACGGCGTCGGTGGTCGCGCATGTCGACGAGATCGAGCAGTTTCCGTGGACCGATCACGAGTGGATTCAGTCGCGCGGCGCGAAGCAGACGCCGCGTTCGCCGATCTCGATCTACGAGGTGCATGCGGAGTCGTGGCTGCGCGTCGCCGAAGAAGGTCAGCGCGGTCTCAATTGGGAAGAGCTCGCCGAGCGCCTGATTCCGTATGTGAAGACCATGGGCTTCACGCACGTCGAATTTCTGCCGGTCGCGGAGCATCCGTTCGGCGGATCGTGGGGCTATCAGCCGCTCGGACAGTTCGCGCCGTCCGCGCGCTTCGGCAAGCCGGAGCAGTTCGCCGCGTTCGTCAACAAGGCGCACGAAGCCGGGCTCGGCGTGATTCTCGACTGGGTGCCCGCGCACTTTCCAAACGACGCGCACGGTCTCATCGAGTTCGACGGCACGCCGCTTTACGAGCATGCCGATCCGCGCGAAGGCTACCACCAGGACTGGAACACGATGATCTACAACCTCGGCCGCAACGAGGTGAGCGCGTTCCTCGTCGCCTCCGGTCTCGCGTGGCTGAAGCGCTATCACGTCGACGGCCTGCGCGTGGATGCGGTCGCGTCGATGCTGTACCGCGATTACTCGCGCGCCGCCGGCGAGTGGGTGCCGAACATCTATGGCGGACGCGAGAATCTCGAGTCGATTGCGTTCCTCAAGCGTTTGAATCATGAAGTCGGTTATGTGCCGGGCGTGCCTGGCGCGATCACCATCGCCGAGGAATCGACGGCATGGCCGGGCGTGACGGCGCGCGTCGAAGACGGCGGCCTCGGCTTCCATTTCAAGTGGAACATGGGCTGGATGCACGACACGCTGCACTACATGCACGAAGATCCGGTGTATCGCCAATACCATCACCACAACATGACGTTCGGCATGGTGTACGCGTATTCGGAGCGCTTCGTGCTGCCGCTTTCTCACGACGAAGTAGTGCACGGCAAAGGCTCGCTGCTCGGCAAGATGCCAGGCGATACATGGCAGAAGTTCGCCAATCTGCGCGCGTATTTCGGCTTCATGTGGACGCATCCGGGCAAGAAGCTGCTGTTCATGGGCGGCGAATTCGGGCAGATCGCCGAGTTCAATCACGATGCGTCGCCGCACTGGCATCTGCTCGACGACGCGCATCATCACGGCGTGCAATTGCTGGTGCGCGACCTGAATCGCCTGTATCACGACGAGCCGGCGCTGCATCTGCTCGACAGCGAGCCAGGCGGCTTTGGCTGGCTGATCGGCGACGACAGCGCCAACAGCGTGTTCGCGTATCGACGCACCGACGGCGCGGGCCGCGAGCTCGTCGTGGCCTGCAACATGACGCCGGTGCCGCGCGTCGGCTATCGCATCGGCCTGCCGCGCGAAGGGCGCTGGTCGGAAGTGTTGAACACGGATGCGGGCGTGTACGGCGGCTCGAACATGGGCAACGGCGGCGTGATTCACACCGAGGCGATCTCGAGCCACGGCTGGCCGCATTCGGCTTCACTGACCTTGCCGCCGCTGGCGACGATCGTGCTGCGCGCCGATTGAGCGGCACTGACCGCGGAATCCGGCAGCGCCGCCCGATTCCGCCCGAGTCCGCAGAAGGCGAGCGCGCGGCCTGTGCGATGACAGGCCGCGCGCTCGTCGCATGAAGCACCGCGCTCGCGCTCCATCGAATCAGAACAAGGAAGGGGAACCATGTCGCATGCAATGCCCGACCGGCTTCTGCCCGGCTCGCCGTATCCGCTCGGCGCGAGTTGGGACGGTCTAGGTGTCAACTTCGCGGTGTTCTCGGCGAACGCGCAGAAAATCGAACTGTGTCTGTTCGATCCCACGGGCCGCAAGGAAATCCGACGCTACCCGATGCCCGAATGCACCGATGAGGTCTGGCACGGCTATCTGCCGAACGCGCATCCCGGCACCGCATACGGCTTTCGCGCGCATGGGCCGTATCAGCCACAACACGGGCATCGCTTCAATCCGCACAAGCTGCTGCTCGATCCGTACGCGCGCAAACTGGTCGGACAGTTCCGCTGGTCGGACGCGCTGTTCGGCTATCGCGTGCATTCGAATCGCGCGGATCTTTCCATCGACCGGCGCGACTCCGCGCCTGCCATGCCGAAATGCGTGGTGATCGACGAAGCGTTCGACTGGTCGCACGACAAGCGCCCGAATGTGCCCTGGGGCGAAACCGTCATCTATGAAACGCATGTGCGCGGCGCGTCGATGCTGCGCGCCGATCTGCGTCAGCATGAGCGCGGTACGTTTGCCGCGCTGTCGTCGCCGGAATTTATCGAGCATCTGCTGAAGCTCGGCGTGACTGCCGTCGAGCTGCTGCCCGTTCATGCGTTTCTGAACGACCGCTTTCTCGTCGAGCGCGGCCTGCGCAATTACTGGGGCTACAACACGGCGGCGTTTTTTGCGCCCGAGCCGTCGTATCTGAGCACGCATCGGCTCGACGAAATGCGCATTGCCGTGCGCCAGTTGCACGCGGCCGGCATCGAAGTGTTTCTCGACGTGGTCTACAACCACACGTGCGAAGGCAACGAAATGGGCCCGACCGTTTCGTGGCGCGGTCTCGACAATGCGAGCTAC
The DNA here is from genome assembly GCF_041355255.1 of Paraburkholderia sp. RCC_158. NCBI lineage: Bacteria > Pseudomonadati > Pseudomonadota > Betaproteobacteria > Burkholderiales > Burkholderiaceae > Paraburkholderia > Paraburkholderia sp. RCC_158. Next base: position 60,979 of record NZ_JBFUPM010000018.1, read on the forward strand.
TACCGCCTCATTCCCGGCGACGAGCGGCATCACATCAACGACACGGGCTGCGGCAACACGGTCAATCTGCTGCATCCGCGCGTGCTGCAGATGGTGATGGATTCGCTGCGTTACTGGTCGACCGCGTTCAACATCGACGGCTTCCGTTTCGATCTCGGCGTGACGCTCGGGCGCGAGCCGCATGGTTTCGATCCGGGCTCCGGTTTCTTCGACGCGTTGCGCCAGGACCCGGTCCTCTCGCAACGCAAGCTGATTTCCGAACCGTGGGACATCGGTCCGGGCGGTTATCAGCTTGGCAACCATCCGCCGGGTTTCGGCGAATGGAACGACCGTTTCCGCGATACGGTGCGCCGCTTCTGGCGCGGCGACGCGGGCCTGCGCCAGGACCTGGCCGCGCGCCTGACGGGTTCCGCCGATCTCTTCAACCGCCGCTTTCGCAAGCCGTGGGCGTCGATCAATTTCGTCGCGTCGCATGATGGTTTTACGCTCGCCGACATGACCGCGTACGAGGACAAGCACAACGAGGCGAATCGCGAAGACAACCGCGACGGTCATAACGAAAATTGCAGCAGCAACTGGGGCGTCGAAGGACCGACCGACGACCCCGCGATTCTCGAGACACGCAAACGCGTGGCGCGCTCGATGATGGCGACGCTGTTCGTCGCGCTCGGCACGCCGATGATGCTTGCCGGCGACGAATCGTTGCGCACGCAGAACGGCAACAACAATGCGTACTGCCAGGATAACGAAATATCGTGGATCGACTGGGAACGCGCCGATTCGCCGGACGGACGCCAGATGACCGATTTCGTCGCGCGTGTGGTGGCGCTGCGCAAGCAGCATCCGCTGTTGCGCGAAACGCGTTTTCTGTTCGGCGACCGCGAAGTGCTGCCGGGTCTTTTCGACATCGGCTGGTTCGACGAAAACGGCGAGCCGCTGACGATCGAAGCATGGGAAGACCCGGAAGGCCGCGCGTTCACCTTGCGGCGCGCGGGCCCAGGTCTGAACGGCGAAACAGAAGTATTGTTGATGATGCTCAACGCGAGCGCGGAAACTCTGCGTTTTACACCGCCTCCGCCGCACCTGGAATGGCACGTGCTGTTAGACACTGCGGATACGCAAGGCGCCCCGCACCGGCTCGCCGCAATGGACCTGGAAGTGGCCGCTCGCGGGCTCGTGATACTCGCCGCGCACCCGGTCGGCGAAGCCGACTGGCAAGCGGGCTGGAAAGCCGGCGCGCAGCACGGGCAGCGGCTATTGACGGCGTTGCCGCCGCGTCCGGGCGAGCATCCGTTTGCGAACGATGCGTGAGCAATCCGACAGCAAAACCGAATGGTGAAGAGTCATGTCCGAACATCCAATTGATCCTCACGCGCATCATTACGCGCATTGCCTGCCGTTCGGCGCGCAATTGCTCGGGCCGAAGGGCGCGAATCCGCGCACGCGTTTTCGTTTCTGGGCGCCTTCGTGCAAAAGCGTGCAGGTCGAAATCGAGAACGGCGCCGCGCAAGGCGCGCATGAAATGACGCCGGCCGGCAACGGCTGGTTCGAGGCGAGCGTCGAGAGCGGCGCGGGCACGCTGTACCGCTTTCGTCTCGACGACGGCAATGCGGTGCCCGATCCGGCGTCGCGCTTTCAGCCGCAAGACGTGCATGGTCCGAGCGAAGTCATCGACCCGCGCGCCTATCGCTGGGAACATTGCGACTGGCATGGCAGGCCGTGGGAAGAAACCGTGTTGTACGAACTGCACGTCGGTGCGATGGGCGGCTATCAGGGCGTGCAAAAACGCTTGCCCGCGCTCGCGGCGCTCGGCGTGACGGCGATCGAACTGATGCCCTTGAACGACTTTCCGGGCAAGCACAATTGGGGCTATGACGGCGTGCTGCCCTACGCGCCTGATTCCGCATACGGCCGCCCCGAGGAACTGAAGGCGCTGATCGACGCCGCGCACGGTCTCGGCCTGATGGTGTTTCTCGATGTGGTCTACAACCATTTCGGCCCTGACGGCAACTATCTGCACGAATACGCGCGCTCGTTTTTCCGCGAAGGCACGCATACGCCGTGGGGCCCGGCCATCGACTTCGAGCGCAGTGAAGTCAGCGACTTTTTCATGGACAACGCCGTCTACTGGATCAACGAATACCGGATTGACGGCCTGCGTTTCGACGCGGTTCACGCGATCGACAATCACCGCTGGCTGCGCGAGCTGTCCGATCATATTCGCGCCCATGTGCAGCATGGCCGCCATGTGCATCTGGTGCTGGAAAACGAGCACAACAGTGCAAGCCTGTTGGAGAACCACTTCAACGCGCAATGGAACGACGACGCGCACAACACGCTGCATGTGCTGCTGACCGGTGAGACCGAAGGCTATTACCACGCGTACGAGGATCAGCCGACCCGCCGTCTTGCTCGCGTGCTCTCCGAGGGCTTCGCGTATCAGGGCGATCCGTCGCCGCTGCACGACGGCGCGCCGCGCGGCGAATCGAGCGGGCATTTGCCGCCCACGTCGTTCGTGATGTTTTTGCAGAATCACGATCAGATCGGCAATCGCGCATTCGGCGAGCGTCTGCGCAAGCTCACGTCGGATGACGCATTGCGCGCGGCCACCGGCTTGCTGCTGCTGTCGCCGCAAATTCCGCTGCTCTTCATGGACGAGGAATACGGCTCGACGCAGCCGTTTCTGTTCTTCACCGATTACACCGGCGATCTCGCCGACGCCGTGCGCGAAGGACGTCGCCGCGAGTTCGCGCGTTTCTCGTCGTTCAGCGACGAAAAGCGTCGCGCGCAGATTCCCGATCCGAACGACGTGAAGACGTTTGCCGCATCGTCGCCGCCCGAGCCCTTGACCGCCTCGTCTTCTACTGCGCAGGATGACGAAGCAAAAGACCGCCTCGACTGGATGCACTTCTACAAATCCGCGCTGACGGTACGCGCAAAACTGATCACGCCGCGTCTGAAGCACGGCAAGGCGCTCAACGCAACGGTGCTTGTGGATGAAAACGGCACGGACGCGAATGCGCTAATAGCACGCTGGAAACTCGGTGATGGCGAGACGCTGTCGCTCGCGCTCAATCTGTCGAAGCAAAGCGTGCCGTTTAACGATGTGCCTGCCGGCAAGGTCATTTTCGAAACGCCGCCGCGCGTGCGCGAGCAGATCGACGCGAACGTGCTGCCGCCGAATGCGTTCGTCGCGTGGCTGACCGGCGACATCAACGACTATGCGATCGGTCATGATGCTCGCATAGTCGGGAAAGAGGAGCGCCGCTCGTGAGTACCCGACGCTCTGGCGATACGATCGACACGCTCGCGGCGCGCGCCGGCTTCGAGGTGGAGTGGGAAGACGCGCATCACAAGGTGCATCGCGTGCCCGAGAAGACGCTCGCGGTTCTGCTCGAGCGCATGGGCTTGCCGTGCGGCAACGCGACGCAGATCCGGCAAAGCGCGGCCGCACTCGACGCCGAATTGTCGGGCCGCAAACTGCCGCCGCTGATGACCGCCGAAGTCGGGCGCGGCATTGCGTTGCCCGCGACCGCGCTCAAGTCGGGCAGCCATTACCGCATCGAACTGGAAAGCGGCTCCATCATCGACGGACGCTTTACCGCGCCCAAAGGCGAAGAGGCGTTGCTCGCGCCCATCGACGAACCCGGCTATCACACGCTCGTCATTCACGAACAGCGCGTGACGCTCGCGATCGCGCCGTCGCGCTGCTATACCGTCGCCGACGCATGGCGCACGTTGCGTGACGACGAGCGCGCCGAGGCGCCGCCGCTATGGGGCGTGGCCGCGCAGTTGTATGGCTTGCGCCGCGTGGGCGACGGCGGCATCGGCGATTATTCGGCGCTCGCCCGCATTGCGACGGAGAGCGCAAAACGCGGCGCGCATGCGCTCGCCGTGAGCCCGACGCACGCGATGTTCAGCGCGGAGCCCAATCGCTTCAGTCCGTATTCGCCGTCGTCGCGTTTGTGGTTGAACGTCACGCATATCGATCCGGCAGCGGTGTTCGGCGCGGATGCTGCGCGCGCCGCGATGGAATCCGCACAAGCCGCGGACGCGTGGACCGGACTCGAAGGCTTGCCGCTGATCGACTGGCCGAAGGCGGTCGTGCTGAAGCTGAAGGTGTTGCGCGCGTTGTTCGAGAATTTCTGCGCGCATGAGCGGGCCCACGACGGCGCGCCCGATACGCCGCGCGCGCTCGAATTTCACGGCTTTTGCGAACGCGCGGGACGAGCGCTCGAAGATCATGCGCGCTTCGAAGCACTGCAGGCCGCGCAACTCGCGCAAGGCGGCAACGGTCATTGGCGCGACTGGCCGGAAGCATTGCGCGATCCGCGCAGCCCGGAAGTGGATGCGTTCGCGCAAGCGCATCGCCATGAAGTCGACTTTCATCTCTTTCTGCAATGGCTTGCCGCGAAAGGTCTGTCGCACGCGCAACACGCGGCGCGTGAAGCGGGCATGGCGGTCGGTGTGATCGCCGATCTCGCCGTGGGATGCGACAGCGCGGGCAGCCATGCATGGTCCTACCGCGACGACATGCTGCAAGGCGTGTCCGTCGGCGCGCCGCCCGACCTCTTCAATCAGGCGGGACAAAGCTGGGGCCTCACCACGTTCTCGCCGCGTGCGATGCGCACGCAAGGCTTCTCCGCGTTCATCGACATGCTGCGCGCCGCCTTTGCACACGCTGGCGGAATTCGCATCGATCATATTCTCGGCTTGCGGCGTCTATGGCTCGTGCCGGAAGGCGAGAGCGCGCGCAACGGCGCGTATCTGCGCTATCCGCTCGAAGACCAGTTGCGTCTGATCGCGCTCGAATCGTGGCGGCATCGCGCGATTGTGATCGGCGAAGATCTCGGCACCGTGCCGCCCGGCTTTCGCGAGCGGCTCAACGAGCATGGCATTGCCGGCATCCGCGTGCTGTGGTTCGAACGCGGCGAAGACGGCACAGGCTTCAAGCCGCCGCAGGCGTGGGACCGCAATGCGGTCGGCACGACGACCACGCACGATCTGCCGACCGTCGCCGGCTGGTGGGCCGGCAGCGACATTAGCTGGCGCAACAAGATCGGCCAGACGATGGCGCGCCCCGATGGCCGCGATCCCGAAGAAGCCGCGCAGGAAGAGCGCGCGAGCGACCGCGCCGACCTGTGGCGCGCGTTCCAGGAAGCCGGCGTGGCCGCGCCGGATGTCGACGCGCCGCCGCTCGAGAGTCCGCCCGTCGACGAAGCCCTCGCCTTTGTCGCGGCAACGCCTGGCCCGCTCGTCACGTTTCCGCTCGAAGACCTGCTCGCGCAGAGCGAGCAGCCGAACTTGCCGGGCTCGATCGACGAGCATCCGAACTGGCGCCGCCGCATGAATCTGCCCATCGACGAAATGTTTCTCGACGACGCCTTTTGCGACCGGCTGCTCGCAGTCGACCGGGCGCGCAGCGCCGCAACCGTTTCCACTCCTTCAGCCAATACCGCTTCGGAGCCTGATACGCCATGACCGTCCCACGCTCCACGCTTCGCCTCCAGTTTCATCGGGGCTTCACTTTCGACGATGCCGCGAAGCACGTCGAGTATTTCGCCGCGCTCGGCATCAGCCATGTGTACGCGTCGCCGATCACCACGGCCGAGCCCGGTTCGATGCACGGCTACGACACCGTCGATTACACGCATGTGAGCGCCGAATGCGGCGGCGAGGCGGGCCTGAAGCGCCTCGTCGAAAAATTGCACGCGCACGGCATGGGGCTGATCGTCGACATGGTGCCGAATCATATGGGCGTCGGCGGCTCGAGCAATGTGTGGTGGCTCGATATTCTCGAATGGGGCCGTCACAGCACGTACGCGCGTCACTTCGATGTGGACTGGCATTCGCCCGATCCGGCGTTGCGCGGCAAGGTGCTGCTGCCGACGCTCGGCGCGCCGTATGGCGACGAACTGGCGTCGGGCCGCATCGCGCTGCACTTCGCCGCGGACAGCGGGCGCTTTTATGTCGGCTACGGACCGCACGTGTTTCCGGTGTGTCCGGTCGATTACCCGTCGATCCTGCAAAGCGCCGACCGCGCCGATCTCAGCGCGCTCGCCGAGCGCTTCCAGGGACTGACGACGCAGCCCACCGATCAGCCGCGCGCCGCCGAAGGCCGCGAGATGTTGCGCGAGTTCGTTGCGCTAAACGGCGAGTCGGCGATTCAGTTCGCGCTGCAAACCTATTCGCCCGAAGATCCGCTGACGCGCGACCGCCTGCATCGGCTGCTCGAACGCCAGCATTTCCGCCTCGCGTGGTGGCGCACCGCCGCCGACGAAGTCAACTGGCGGCGCTTCTTCGACATCTCGACGCTCGCCGCCGTGCGCGCCGAACGGCCCGAGGTCTTCGAAGCGACGCATGCGCTGGTTTTTCGTCTGTATCAGGAAGGCGTGATCGACGGTCTGCGGATCGATCATGTCGACGGCCTCGCCGAGCCGCGCGAGTACTGTCAGCGGCTGCGGCAACGTCTGACGGAATTGCGCGATACGACGCCGTATGTGGTCGTCGAAAAGATTCTGGCGCGCGGCGAACCGCTGCGCGACGACTGGCCGGTGGACGGCACGACCGGCTATGACTTCATGAACGACGTGGGCGCGCTTCTGCACGACCCGGCAGGTGCAGAGCCGCTTGCCGACGCGTGGGCCGAACTCACGGGCCGCAGCCCGAATTTCGCGGATGAAGCATTGGCCGCGCGGCGCAAGATCGTCGCGGAGAATCTGTCGGCGGAACTCGACCGCGCGGCGCGCGCGCTGCATCGCATTGCGCGCGACTCGTTGGCCACACGCGATTACACGTTCACCAGCCTGCGCCGCGTGTTGACCGAACTGGTCGTGCATTTTCCCGTGTACCGCATCTATCCGCAAAGCGGCTTGCGCAGCGCCGCCGACAACGTGTTCTTCGAACAGGCGCTGGCGGGCGCGCGCGCGACGCTTTCGCGCGCCGATCATGGCGTGCTCGAACGTGTCGATGCGTGGCTCGGCGGCGGCGTCGACGACACGCAGAGCGCGCGCCACAGTCAGCCGCAGCAAGGCCAGAACGGCGCGCCGCCCAATCACGCCGGCTCCGCGCGGCGCACCGCGCAAACGCTGTTCTCGCAGTTGACCGCGCCGGTTGCCGCGAAGGCCGTCGAGGACACGGCCTGCTATCGCTATGGCCGGCTGTTGTCGCGGTGTGAAGTCGGCGCCGATCCGGGCGAGTTTGCGTTGTCGGTTGAGCAGTTTCACGCGGGCAACGTCGAGCGCTCGCAGCGATTGCCTCACGCAATGCTGACCACCGCCACGCACGATCACAAGCGCGGTGAAGACGTGCGCGCGCGGCTCGCGGTGCTGAGCGAAATTCCGCACGAGTGGACGGCGACGTTGCGCGCATGGTCGACATTGAACGCGCCGCAGCGCCGCTCGCTCGACGGCAAGCCGGTCAGCAGCGTCGGCCAGGACACGAGCTACGACTGGGCGCCCGGTCCCGCCGCCGAGGCGATGCTGTATCAGACGCTGGTCGGTTGCTGGCCGCCCGACCTGCAGCCCGACGACCAGGCGGGCGTCAAGGCATTGGCCGAGCGCGTCGCGCAATGGCAGTTGAAGGCGCTGCGCGAGGCGAAGCTGCAAACCAACTGGTTCACGCCCGACGAAGCCTACGAAGCCGGTTGCCGCGACTTCCTGTTCGACATTCTCGCGCCGCAGCGGCGCGACGGGTTCCTCCAGGAACTGGCGGCGTTTGTCGCACGCATCTCGCGCGCCGGCGCGCTCAACAGTCTGCAGCAGACCGTCTTGCGGCTTGCATCGCCTGGGATTCCCGATCTTTATCAAGGCACCGAGTTGTGGGACTTCAGCCTCGTCGATCCGGACAATCGCAGGCCAGTCGATTTCGACGCGCGCGCCGCGTTGCTCGCGCAAACGCCGCCGTCCGAATTTCTGTCGACGTGGCGCAACGGACGCGTGAAGCTCGCGGTCGTGCAGCGCGTGCTCGCGCTGCGCGCGCATTTGCCGGAGTTGCTGAGCCAGGGCACTTATCTGCCGCTGACCGTGCGCGGCGCGCATGCGTCGAATGTGATCGCGTTTGCGCGGCGGCATGGCAATGCGTGGGCGGTTGTCGTCGCGAGCCGGCTTGCGGCCGGGCTGCTCGGCGGCGAAGGCGATCTGCCGATGGTGGACCCGGAGAAGTGGCAGGACACCGCCGTCGAGATGCCCGCCGATCTGTCCGCGCGAGCGCTCTTCGACTGGCTGAGTCCGGCCGCGCCGAAGGTCGATGAGAACGGCTTGTTGTGTCTACGCGATGCGCTCGCGGCGATGCCGATTGCGGTGCTGGTCGAGGACGGTGTGCCGCGGAGTTGAGAGCGGGTTTAGTGCTTTCGCTAACCGCCTTCGTCGTCGAACACCTTGGGGTACACGCGCACGAGCACGATGCGCGGTCCCTTCATCTTTTTCACGACCACGTCGAAGCGGTCGAATTCGACGCGCTGCCCTTCGGTCGGCAAATCGTTGAGCGCCTGAATCACGAGGCCGCCAACGGATTCGGCCTTGCCTTCGTCGATGTCGATGCCCAGTGCGCGTTCGAGCGACACGACCGGCAAGCTGCCCTTCCCCATCAACGTGCCGTCGTCCATGCGCGACCAGTCGGCGTCGCCCTGGCGGAATTCGTCGTGAATCTGGCCGACTAGCGCGCCGAGCAGATTGTCGAGCGTGAGAAAACCAATGGGCTTCGAATTCTTGTGGCCTACCAGCGCGAAATGCGGCGCGCCCTTGCGGAACCGGCGAAACAGTTCGAGTGCCGGCATATCGGGCTTCACGTATTGAACGGGGCGCGCGTAGTGCGACAGATCGTCGAGCGTACTGCCGGCATGGCGCGCGAGCAGCAAGTCCTTCAGGTGGATCATGCCGGCCACGCGTTCGCCGGACGCATCCTCGAAAAGCGGGTAGCGGCTGAAGCGATGCCGCGCGACCACCTGCATGTTTTCGCGCAATGGCAGATCGACACGCAGGCCGATCATTTCGTAGGCCGGACGCATCAGGTCCGACACGGTCATGCGCGAAAAATCCAGCGAATGCGCGATGGTGTTCCACTCGTCCTGACTGTACGCGTCTTCCGGCGCGCCGCGCTCCGACGCGACATTGCGGCGGCTGCGCAGGATGAGCTTCAGTTCGTCGGTCGAATAATGCGAGTCGTGCGCATGCTCCGCGTGGAGGCCGGCGAGTTTGAGGACCGCGTTCGCGCTCGTGTTGAGCAGCCAGATCGCCGGATACATCGCCCAATAAAAACCGTACAGCGGCGTGGCGGCCCATAGCGAGACCTTTTCCGCTTCGCGAATTGCGAGCGACTTCGGCGCGAGTTCGCCGACCACGATATGCAGAAACGAAATGCACGAAAACGCGAAGAACAGCGAAATGCCGTGAATCAACTGCTCGGACTGCACACCGGCGATGCTGAAGAGCGGCGTCAGCAGTTCCGCGAACGCGGGCTCGCCGATCCAGCCAAGCCCGAGCGACGCGAGCGTAATGCCCAACTGACACGCGGACAGATACGCGTCGAGGCGGCCATGCACCTTGGCGAGCAGGCGCCCGCGCATGCCGTGGTGTTCGGCGAGACTGCGCACGCGCGTCTGCCGTAACTTGACCAGGCCGAATTCGGCGGCAACGAAGAAACCGTTGAGGGCGACGAGAAGCAATGCCCCGAGAAGGGCGACAACCTGGATCAAAGCGGCGGGCTCCGGCAACAAAAGTTGTCAGTATAGAGGGTGAAAGCTCGTCGAAAAGTTAATCGCCGATGACGCGTGCCATGAGTAAGTGCCGCAAGCGCCGTAAGCGCTGCAAGCGTTCATCGCGCTGCCGGGGCGCTCAACGGAACGCGCAACGACAGGGTGGCGGGAGCGGCGTCGGTGGCGTCCTGTTGCTCGAAGCCGCCGCCATGCGCTTCCGCGACGCGCTTGCACAGCGCGAGCACCCACGCGATGCGATTGGCTTCGCGCGGCTCGCGAGCCTGTTTTCGCGCAAACGCTTCGAGCAGATGAGGCAGCGAGGCATCGACCAGCGCGGCGCTCGCCTCGTACGTGACGGCGGCATGCCAGGCCGTTGCATCCGCACGCGCTTCAAGCGTGACAGCCGAGTCTTGCGCGCTCGATTCGACCGCAAAGGTGAGCATCATCCATAACGCGGCGGCGAGGCGCTCGCGGTCGCCATTCAGTTGCTCGGTGCCGAGTTGAGAGTTGACGACGACTTCGACGCCGCGCGTGCGCGCGAGGCCCGAGCGCACTTCTTCCGCGGTTTCGTCGAGCAGCGGATGCAGCGGAAACGGCGCATACGCGAGCGCGAGCGATTTCGTTTCGGCTCGGGTGGCGTCGACGACCGTTTCGAGCAACTTCACCTGTTGATCGACACCGTTGCGAATGCCGGTAACGGCACGCTGCGAATTCGGATCGTTGGGATCGAGCTTGCGTTCCAGCACATAAGCCCAGCTATGAATAGCGTTCAACGGACCGCGCAAGTCGTGCGACACGAGCGACAGCACATGGTCGCGCATGAAAAGCGCGGCTTCGGCGCGCAGATGCGCGGTGCGTTCGGATACGGCGAACGTGGAAGCCGCCGGCTGGGTCCCGGTTGCCCCGGCCGTTCCCGTTGTAGACGTTGTCACGATCGACCTCTCAGGCAATGCATCATGATTGGGAAAGTCCCATTATAGGCATGCCACCGGACGCCACCAGCCTGGCCGGATGGCTATTGCTGGCCGCAATCCGCGTGCCACGCCGCGCTGTTCGACTGGCCTGCGTCAACGCGCCTACAATGTCGGTTTTACGTTTGTGAACCAAGGAGCGACATATGTCGACTGTGACTACCGAATCCGGCTTGAAGTATGAAGACATCGTTGAAGGAACGGGCGCGGAAGCGGTTGCTGGCAAGACCGTCAGCGTGCATTACACCGGCTGGCTGACCGACGGCCAGAAGTTCGACTCGAGCAAGGATCGCAACGATCCGTTCGCGTTCGTGCTCGGCGGCGGCATGGTCATCAAGGGCTGGGACGAAGGCGTGCAAGGCATGAAGGTCGGCGGCACGCGCAAGCTGACCATTCCGCCGCAACTCGGCTACGGCGTGCGTGGCGCGGGCGGTGTGATTCCGCCGAATGCGACGCTCGTGTTCGAAGTCGAACTGCTCGACGTTTGAGGCTTCGGCCATCCGTTTCGCCGCTGGTCTGTTGCCTGATTTTCGATGACGCACGCCGCCGTTACCGCACCTAGCGTTTCGCTGCGCCGCTTCGGCGCGTCGCAGGCGTCGGACGTGCACGACTTCCACCAGGTCGTGCTCGGACTCGACGGCGCGATGGTGATGGCGGTGGACGGCGTCGCGCAACGAATCGACGCGCGCTGCGCGTGGCTGATTCCAGCAGGCGCGCGGCACGATTACGCGGGGCTCGGCGAAAACCGGCAGTTGGTGCTGGACTTGCCGGCCGCGACGCTCGCCGTGCCCGAGCGATTGTTCGACCGGGCACGGGCTGTTATCGTCGATGCGCCGTTTACCGAACTCGTGCAGCGCATTGCGTCGCACGCGGCGCAGGGCGTGGACGACACGCACGACGCGCCGGCGGACGATCTCGATGTGCGGCGTTTTCATTGGGACGCGGCTGCGCGACTCGGCGCAGCGTTGATTGCCGGCGCCGGCATGCAAGGCGCGGAAGCGCCCGCGGCAGGGCTCGACTTCGCGCGGATCGACCGCTGGTTGCGCGCGCATCTGTCCGAACCGCTGCGTATTGCCGACCTTGCCGCGCATTGCGGCTTCGGCATGCGGCGCTTCCATCAACTTTTTATCGACGCGTTCGGCGAAACGCCGCATCGCTATTTGCAGCGGCTGCGGCTCGATACGTCGCTCACGCTGCTCGCCGATCCGCGGCTTTCGCTGGCCGACATCGCGCTCGACATCGGTTTCGGCGATCAGAGCGCTTATACGCACGCATTCACGCGACGGTTCGGGTTAGCGCCTGGGCAATGGCGGGCGTTGCGGCATTGACGATTTTGGGTCGAGGGCGTTGAGCTTCAGACGCTTCAGGCGCTGCCGCATCGAAGCATCAAACCTTGCCGCATAAAAAAGCGCGCTGGCCAATAAGCTCAGCGCGCCCTATACCTACTCTCTGCGATAACTCAGCACTCAGCCAGCGAGGCCGCGCTCCAGATCGGCGCGAATATCCGCCGGATTCTCCAATCCCACCGCGAGACGAATCAGGCCCTCGGTGATGCCGGCCGCTTCTCGCGCTTCGGGCGTCACCCGGCCATGCGTTGTCGTCGCCGGATGCGTGATGGTCGTGCGCGTGTCGCCGAGGTTGCCCGTGATCGAGCAAATCTTCGTGCTGTCGATCACGCGCCACGCATTCGCGCGCATCTGCTCGGGCGTGTCGCCCCTCAACTCGAACGAAACAATCGCGCCGCCCGCCTTCTGCTGACGCATGGCCAGCGCGTGCTGCGGATGCGATTCGAGGCCAGGATAGAACACGCGCTTCACGGCAGGATGCGAGTCGAGCCAGCGCGCGAGTTCAAGCGCGTTCGCCGACTGCTTTTCGACGCGCAGCGACAACGTTTCCAGGCCCTTGAGCAGCACCCACGCGTTGAACGCGGACAGCGTCGGCCCGGCGCTGCGCACGAACGGAAAGACCTTTTCCATGATGAACTTCTTCGAGCCGACCAGCGCGCCGCCGAGCACGCGCCCCTGGCCGTCGAGGAACTTGGTGGCCGAATGCATGACCACGTCCGCGCCGAGCTTCAGCGGCTGCTGCAACGCCGGGCTGCAAAAACAGTTATCCACGACGAAGAGCGCATTCGCCGCCTTGGCGATCTTGCTGATCGCTTCGATGTCGGCAATCTCGGTCAGCGGATTCGACGGCGTTTCGAGGAAGAACATCTTCGTCTCGGGACGAACGGCGTTTTTCCACGCATCCAGATCGGTCGGATCGACAAACGTGGTCGTGATGCCGAACTTGCTGAAGATTTGCGAGAACATGCCGAGCGTCGAGCCGAACAGCGCCTGCGAACTGACCAGATGGTCGCCGGCCTGCAGCGTGGACATCACCACCGACATGATCGCGGCCATTCCCGAAGCCGTCGCCATGCAGGCTTCGCCGCCTTCGAGCGCGGCCAGACGGTCCTGGAACATCGAGACGGTCGGGTTCGTGAAACGCGAGTACGTGTAATAGTCCTCGGACTTCTTGAAGCGCTCGGCTGCGTCCGCGGCACTCGCGAAGACGAAGCTCGAAGTGAGGAAGATCGCTTCGGAATGCTCGTTGAAGTCGCTGCGCACCGTGCCCGAGCGGACTGCCAGCGTATCGAAGTTCAGGGAGTCGTCCATAGTCGTTGTGGTTTCCAAAGTTCCATGACTGCATTCGGCGCGCGGCTTGCGTCATGCAACCAGACCGCGTGGTCGAACGGCAGTAACAAAAAAGCCCGCTTTGCGCCGGCGCTTTTTGCGTCGGTACAAACGGGCTTCATGTGCGGGGAAAGCTGGAGCGGAGGCGGACAAGTGCGGCTTTTCCACCATTCGCTTTAGCTGTTTCGGGTTGCCCCGCGTCCGCAAGCTGAGATCAAATCGACGCAAGCCATCATGCTAACACGCTCGCGGCGCGGCGTGCAGCGACGCACGCGATGCCGCGAGCGCGCGCTCGGCATTTAACCTACCGACAACTGCAAGTGCAACTGCGAGCGAGCGGGACCGCCGCCGTCGATGGCTTCGCTCGCGGCGTCGCGATCCGATTGCGACGACGGCGCAAGGCGCGCGGTTTCGATGCGGTCGAGATACTCGGTCGTCACGTCGCCGGTCACGTAGTTGCCGTCGAAACACGAAGCCTCGAATTCCTTCAGCGCCGGATTGATGTCGCGCACGGCCTGCTTGAGGGCGTCGACGTCCTGATACACGAGATGATCCGCGCCGATCATGCGCGCGACTTCTTCGTCCGAGCGGCCATGCGCGACCAGCTCGCCGCGCGTCGGCATGTCGATACCGTAGACGTTCGGGAACTTCACCGGCGGCGCCGCCGAAGCGAAGATCACCTTGTTCGCGCCGGCATCCCGCGCCATCTGCACGATTTCATGCGAGGTGGTACCGCGCACGATCGAGTCGTCGACGATCAGCACGTTCTTGCCCTTGAACTCGATGCCCATTGCGTTCAGCTTCTGGCGCACCGACTTCTTGCGCACCGCCTGGCCCGGCATGATGAAGGTGCGGCCCACGTAACGGTTCTTGAAGAAGCCTTCGCGATACTCGACGCCCAGCTTCTTCGCGACCTGCATCGCGGCCGGACGGGACGAATCGGGAATCGGCATGACGACGTCGATCGCGACGTCGGGCAATTCGCGCCTGATTTTCTCGGCGAGGTAATCGCCCATGCGCAGACGCACGTTATAAACCGGCACGCCGTCGAGCACCGAGTCCGGACGCGCGAGATACACGAGTTCGAAAATGCACGGGTTCAGGCTCGGGTTCGTCGCGCATTGCTGCGAGTGCAGGTTGCCGTCGAGGTCGATGAACACCGCTTCGCCCGGCGCCACGTCGCGCACGAATTCAAAGCCGATACCTTCGATCGCCACCGATTCCGACGCCAGAATCCATTCGACGCCTTCCGCCGTCTCCTGCTTGCCGAGACACAGCGGGCGAATGCCGAACGGGTCGCGGAAAGCGAGCAGGCCGTAACCGGCGATCAGCGAAACAATCGCATACGAACCCCGCACCCGCCGATGCACGCCCGACACCGCCTTAAAGAGCGCCGCCGGATCGAGCTGCAGGCCCGAGCTCGAAAGCTGCAATTCGTGCGCGAGCACGTTGAGCATGACTTCCGTGTCGGAATTGGTGTTGATGTGGCGGCGGTCGATGCGGAACATCTCATCTTTCAACTGCTGCCAGTTGGTCAGATTGCCGTTGTGCGCGAGGATGATGCCGAACGGCGCGTTCACGTAGAACGGCTGCGCTTCTTCTTCGCTCGACGCCGAGCCGGCCGTCGGGTAGCGCACCTGGCCGATGCCGGTATTGCCCGGCAGGCTGCGCATGTTGCGCGTGCGGAACACGTCGCGCACCATGCCGTTGGCCTTGTGCATGTGGAAATTGCTGCCGTTCGCTGTCGCGATGCCGGCGGCGTCCTGACCGCGGTGCTGCAAAAGCAGCAGGCTGTCATAGATCAGCTGGTTGACCGGAGAATGGGAAACTACGCCTACGATGCCGCACATGGCATGTCCTTCAAAGGTACGAAATTCGTCAGAGCGGCCGGTGCCTCGCGAAGCGCGCGCGATATGCCGCGACGGTTCGCGACATGATGACAAGGCAACCGGTTTGAGCCGGAGTCCTGCCGCGTTCCCTTTTCGCTTAACTGATCGTCACACGCGGACGTACGCAGCGAGCGTTTCCGGAAGCAGCGGTTTCATTACGTGCACGCCCTCTACCGCATATGGCCGCAGCAAGGCGTTGCGCCAGAATTCCTGTTGGGGCAGTTCGGTCAGGCCTCCGAGGGCGACCAGAATCAGCACCAGAACGACCCCTCGTACGAGGCCGAACATCAAACCGAGCGAGCGGTCCACGCCGCTCAAGCCGGAAGCCTGCACGATGCGGCTCAGGAGCGCATTCAGCACGCTCGCCACCAGCACCACGCCGATCGCCACCAGCGCGAAGGCCAACAGCCACTGGGTCAGCGCGCCGCCCGGCCACGTGGACGGGATATACGGCACGACATAACCGACGAAGCGGCAGGCAATGAAAAACGCCGCGATCCAGCCGATCAGCCCGAACACCTCGGACAAAAACCCGCGCCATGTGCCGCGCAAGGCCGACAAACCGATCACCGCCATTACAGCGTAGTCGAAGGCAGTGAACATCGCTCGCTTTACTGGCTAGCGCCGTTGTTCGTGCCCGAACCCAGACCTGCCTCGCGAACCTTCGCGATGGCGGCGCTTGCCGCCGCGCGATCCGCGAATGGTCCGGCGCGCAACAGCGTGAGCGTCGAGCCGTCAGCCTGCTTCCGATGTTCGGTATATGCGGGCACTCCCGCCGCTTTCAACTTGCTTGCCCAGTTGCGCGCATTGGCTTCGTTTGCAAAAGCGCCGAGCTGGACGGCGAAACGGTTGCCCGGCGGCGAGGCTGGCGTGCCCGAATTCGCGTCTGCACTCGCGGCGACGTTGCTTTCGTCCGCGGATGGCGCGGCGGCCGTGGCATTGCTGCGGGTTGCCGGCTTGCTGGTCGGCTTGGCCGTCACGGCAGGCGCTGTCGATGTGGCGGGCGCCGGTGTCGGCGCGGTGTTCGCTGCGACGGCGGGCGCCTGCGGCTTCGTAGCAGGCTTCGCGGCGGACGCCGAAGCTGCGTTCGCGTCGGCCCGCCTGGTGTCCTTCGACGGCGCTTGCGTGGCCGGCGCGAGGCTCGAAGCGGCGAGTGCCGCATCCGGCGTCGGATTGTCCGGCGCGACGCCAGCCTGCGTGTCGATTTCGTGCTTTGCGAGTTTCGGTGCGGGACGACTGGGGATGTCGATGGAGATGTCGTCGGTAACGGGCTTCGGATGCGAGTCGAGCACCATCGGCAGGACGACCACTGCCGCGACGACCATCGCGATCGCGCCGACAAGCCGCCGCCGCGCGCGCTGCTTTTCCGGCAACGTGGGGTCGAGCAGCATCGCATCGGCATCGACGGTGCGCTCGGTGCGGCGGGTCCGCCGCTCCACGCGCTCGCTACGGGCGGCCCGGGTGGAACTGGTGTTTGCGCCGCGCCGGCTTGGCGCGTCGTCTTTCTTGCCGAACGAGAAAATTCCCATGAATCGCTTGGTTCGAGCGTGGCGCCCGTTCAGTGTTGCTGCGATTTACGGTAGGCCATCACGCCTGCTACCGTATAGAAACTGCCGAAAACCACGATTCTATCATTCTCTGACGCCCGCTTTAGCGCATCTTGGTACGCGTCGGCGGGGTTGGCGTAACGCGTGACGCTGCTGTCGGCGCTGTCTTCCACGCCCTGCTCGCGCAACGCGGCTTCCAGTTGCCCGGCCGAGGCCGCTCGCGGCGTGGGCAGATCGGTCACGCACCAGTGATCGATTTCGCCCTTGAGATGCGCGAGCACGCCGGCGATGTCTTTATCGCCCATCATGCCGAACACGCCATAGGTGTACGGAAAAAAGCCCATATTGCCGAGATTCTGGCCCAGCACCGCGGCCGCGTGCGGATTGTGGCCGACGTCCAGCACGACCGCCGGCTTGCCCGGCAGGACCTGGAAACGGCCAGGCAACTCGACGTTCGCGAGCCCAAGCCGGATATCCTGGGCCGAAACCGGCAGGCGATCACGCAGCGCCTCGAGTCCGGCCAATGCGGCGGACGTGTTGATCAATTGATTCGCGCCGCGCAACGCCGGATAGGCAAGCGCCGAGCGCCGCAGCGTCGGGCCGACGTAATTCCATTGCTGACGCTCGCTGCCGGCCTGGCCTTCGTAGCGGAAATCGCGGCCAAATAGCCACAGTTCAGCGCCGATCTGCTCCGCGTGGTCGATCAGCGTTTGCGGCGGCACCGGGTCCGCGCAAATCGCCGGCTTGCCGGGGCGGAAAATGCCCGCCTTTTCGAGCGCGATTTTCTCGCGCGTGTCGCCGAGATATTCGGTGTGATCGATGTCGATACTGGTGATGATCGCGCAGTCGGTGTCGAGAATATTGACGGCGTCAAGGCGCCCGCCGAGGCCCACTTCGAAAATCACCGCGTCCAGTCCGCGCGACGCGAACAGGCTCATGATCGCGAGCGTCGTGAATTCGAAGTACGTTAGCGACACCGGCTGGGCGAGGCTCGAACGCGCGGCCTCGACCTTCTCGAAGTGCTCGAGCAGATCGGCGTCGCTCGCCATCTGGCCGTTGATCCGCGCGCGCTCGTTGAACGACAGCAAATGCGGCGATGTGTGACAGCCCACCGTAAAACCGGCGCGCAGCAGGATCGATTCAAGAATCGCGCAGGTCGAGCCCTTGCCGTTCGTCCCGCCAACTGTGATGACCGGGCACGCAAACGAGAACTGCATCGCGTCGCGAACCTGGCTGATCCGCGCGAGCCCCATGTCGATGCCGACCGGATGCGCGGATTCGAGATGCGTGAGCCACGCGTCGAGGGTGGGGAATGTGGTCATCGGGTGAATCGCGAGAAAATCATTGAGCGGTGTGGCAAACATGCGCGGCGCAGCGCCTCGCGCAGTATGCGAGACCGTGATTATCCCGGAAATGACAGCGCGCCGCTTGATTGCTCAAGCGGCGCGCTGTTTTTTACGTTTTTGCCGACGACGAAGACGTCTGTCGTTGGCCTTCGCAGCTTACGCGACGGCGTCCGCCGGCTGATGGCTCAACAGCGCCATCAATTGAGCGAGTTCCTCGCGCAGCTTGCGGCGGTCCACGATCATGTCGATCGCACCCTTCGTCAGCAGAAACTCCGCGCGCTGGAAGCCTTCAGGCAGTTTTTCGCGCACGGTCTGTTCGATCACGCGCGGGCCGGCGAAGCCGATCAGCGCCTTCGGCTCGGCGATCACGACGTCGCCGAGAAACGCGAAACTCGCGGACACGCCGCCCATGGTCGGATCGGTCAGCACCGAGATGAACGGCAGCTTGGCCTCGGCCAGCTTCGTCAACATCGCCGTGGTCTTGGCCATTTGCATCAGCGAGAGCAGGCTTTCCTGCATCCGCGCGCCGCCCGATGCGGTGAAGCAGATAAACGGCACCTTTTGCTCGAGCGCGTTCTGCGCGCCGCGCGCAAAGCGCTCGCCAACCACCGAGCCCATCGAGCCGCCCATGAACGAGAACTCGAAGCAGGCCACGACGACCGGCAACGTGTGAATCGCGCCGCCCATGACGACCATGGCGTCGGTTTCGTCGGTGTCGTCCATCGCCTCTTTCAGGCGGTCCGGGTACTTGCGGCTGTCCTTGAACTTGAGCGCGTCGACCGGAACGATCTCCTGGCCGATTTCATAGCGTCCTTCCGGGTCCAGCAGGCCGTCGAGCCGCTCGCGCGCGCCAATGCGCATGTGGTGGTCGCACTTCGGGCAAACATGCAGATTGGCCTCGACGTCGTTGCGATACAGCACGGCTTCGCACGACGGGCACTTGATCCACAGGCCTTCCGGAATCCCCTTGCGGCTCTTCGGGTCGGTTTGTTTGATTTTTGGCGGCAGCAGCTTATCGAGCCAGCTCATATTGAATCCTTCTGGGGTCAACGGTTGCGCAAACGGCGGGACGAACCCGCCGCTCACACTACAGACGACAAAATCACTGTTATCGGGCAGTCGCGACGCTATCGAGCGCCTCGCGCACCTCTGCGATGAAACGCGTGAGCGTTTCGACAGCGGTTTCGGGGGCCGCCTGCTCGAGCAATTGCACGATACGGCTACCGATCACGACGGCATCGGAAACTTCGCCCACGAGACGCGCCGTTTCCGCGTCACGGATGCCAAAACCGACGCCTACCGGTAGGGGCACGCGCGACTTGATCGCCGGGATTTTACTCGCGATGCTGGAAACGTCCAGATTTGCCGCTCCGGTCACGCCTTTCAGCGACACGTAATAGACGTAACCGCTCGCGATCTTGCCGACTTCGGCGATGCGCTCGTCAGTCGACGTGGGCGCCAGCAAAAAGATCGGATCGATCCCCGCCGAACGCATTTTTTCGGCGAAGTTAGCGCATTCTTCGGGCGGATAATCGACCACCAGCACGCCGTCGACGCCGGCTTCCTTCGCCGCCTGCGCGAAGGCTTCGGTGCCCATGCGCTCGATCGGATTGGCGTAGCCCATCAGCACGACCGGCGTCGTGTCGTTGGTTTCGCGAAAGCGTTTCACATCGGCGATCACATGGCGCAGCGACACGCCGTGTGCGAGTGCCCGCTCGGACGATTGCTGGATCACGGGGCCGTCCGCCATCGGATCGGAAAACGGCACACCGAGTTCGATGACATCCGCGCCGCCGGCGGCGAGCGCATGCATGAATTCGACCGTGCGGGCGGGGTCGGGGTCGCCGGCCGTCATGAAAGGAATCAGGCCTTTTTTGCCCTGCTCGGACAGTGCGGCGAACGTGTTCTTGATACGGGACATGGAGTTGTTCTCGATTGAGCTACTGCGCTCGGCGCGTCGCGTCATTGCACTTCGGCTTGCCGTTGCATTTTGGCTTTGGCCGGCCGACGCGCGGCGGGCGCGGCAGCAGCCGCGCTGACGCGTTCCCGCGCTATCGCGCAGTAACTTTCATTGATCTCATAGCCGACGAATTCGCGCTGCTGGCGGGCGCAAGCGACTGCGGTGGTGCCGCTGCCCATGAAAGGGTCGAGCACGCGGCCGCCCTTCGGACAACTGGCCAGCACCATTCGCTCGACAATCTCCAAAGGCTTTTGCGTGGGATGATCGACGCGTTCGGCGTGTTGCCGATGCAGCCTCGATACAGACCAGACGTCCTTTGGATTATAGCCAAGCTCCAGCCACTTACTGCCTTCGAACAATTTACGCGAACGCGCCTTCTTCGTGACGGCATCGTACGGGATGCGGACGGGATCGAGGTCGAAGTAATAATCTTTCGACACCGCGAAGAAACCGATGTTGTCGTGCACCGACGTAAACCGGCGCGTCGTTCCGCCCATGCTCGGCACGCGCCGGTCCCAGATGATTTCGTTGATCATCGTGAGTTTTGTCTTCAGGAAGCTGAAGATTTCCGGCGCGTACTGCCAGGTGCAGAAGATGTAGAGCGAGCCCGACGGCTTGAGCTTCGGGATAGCAAGCTCGAGCCAGCCACGCGTCCAGGCGAGGAAGTCGTCGCCGGTGCGCATGTCGGAGTCGTTGCCGTAGTCCTTGCCGAGCCCATATGGCGGGTCGCAAAGAATCAGGTCGATCGACGCGTCGGGAATATTCGCTACATCGGTCAGGAAATCGCGGTTCAACAACTGGATGCCCGCGGGCACCTGCGGCAACAGCAGCGCAGGCGCCTCGGGCGCCAGAAGCTCGCCGGCCGGCGTCGTTTCACTGGTCGCCGGCTGCGGCTCGTCGAACTCGTCGCGCATCGTGGCGGCGCTCAGAACTGGATGCCCGATCGCTCCGCGACCGTGTGCATGTCCTTATCGCCGCGGCCGGACAGGTTCACCAGCAGGTGCTTGTCTTTGGCCAGCGTCGGCGCGAGCTTCGTGGCGTAAGCCAGCGCGTGACTCGACTCCAGCGCCGGAATAATGCCCTCGATGCGGCAGCAGTCGTGGAACGCCTTGAGCGCTTCTTCGTCGGTGATGCCGACGTATTGCGCGCGGTTGCTCTCTTTTAGCCACGCGTGCTCGGGCCCGACGCCCGGATAGTCGAGGCCGGCGGACACCGAATGCGTCTCGATGATCTGGCCGTTCTCGTCCTGCAGCAGATACGTGCGATTGCCGTGCAGCACGCCGGGGCTGCCGCCGATCAACGAGGCCGCGTGCCGACCGGACTCGATGCCGTCGCCGGCCGCTTCGACGCCGATCAACTGCACCGAAGTGTCGTCGATATACGGATAAAAGATGCCCATCGCGTTCGAACCGCCGCCGACGCACGCAATTACCGCGTCAGGCTGCCGCCCGATGAGCTCGGGCATTTGCACCTTGCATTCGTCGCCGATCACGCGCTGAAAGTCGCGCACCATCATCGGATAAGGATGCGGCCCCGCCACCGTACCGATGATGTAGAACGTGTTTTCGACGTTGGTCACCCAGTCGCGCATGGCCTCGTTCAGCGCGTCTTTCAGCGTGCGCGAGCCCGACTCGACCGGCACCACGGTCGCGCCCAGCAGTTTCATGCGGTAGACGTTGGCCGCCTGGCGGCGCACGTCTTCGGCGCCCATGTAGACGATGCACTCCATGCCGAAACGCGCGGCGATGGTCGCGGTGGCAACACCGTGCTGCCCGGCGCCGGTTTCGGCGATCACGCGCGGTTTGCCCATGCGCTTCGCGAGCAGCGCCTGGCCGATCACGTTATTGATCTTGTGCGCGCCGGTGTGGTTGAGGTCTTCGCGCTTCAGAAAAATCTGCGCGCCGCCGAGCATCTCGCTCCAGCGCTGCGCGTGATAAATCGGCGAAGGCCGGCCGACGAAGTACTTCAGCTCGCGCTCGTACTCGGCGACAAACTCAGGATCTTTCTGGAATTTCTCGTAGGCTGCGCGCAGCTCGTCGAGCGCGTGAACCAGCGTTTCGGCGACGAACACGCCGCCAAACTGGCCGAAATGGCCTCTTTCGTCAGGCAAGTTATACATGTGGATCACTCTTTTCGTGGCGCGCGGCGAGCTCTTTGAGCGCCGCGCCGCGGAATCATCCGGCGTCCGCTGCGCGCACCGCGCGTACGAACGCCGCCATCCGGGCGTGATCTTTCACGCCCTTGGCGCCCGGCACTTCGATGCCGCTCGAGACATCGACCGCGTACGGGCGCACGCGATGGATCGCATCACTGACGTTTTGCGCGTTCAACCCACCACTCAAAACGGCCCGACGCGCGAGCTCTGCTGGAATAAGTGACCAATCGAAAACCTTCCCGCCGCCGCCATAGCCTTCGACGTGAGTGTCGAACAGAAAGCCATTGGCGCCTGAATAGTTGAGAGCCGATTCTACCAAATCGGCCGGTCGAGTATCCGCCGCAACGCGCAGCGCGCGCAACCAAGGCAAACCCGCAATGCCGGCGAGCGATTCGCACTGCTCGGCGGTCTCGTCGCCGTGAAACTGCAACAGCGAGAGCCCGACGTTACTGACCACTTCACGCACCCATTCCGGCGACGGATTCACGAACAAGCCGACTACCGACACGAACGGCGGCACATCCTGCATGATTTCGACAGCCTGCGCGACGCTCACCGAGCGCGGACTCGGCGGATAGAACACGAGGCCGATGGCGTCCGCGCCCAATTCGATCGCGTGGTTGACGTCGGCCGGATTCGACAGGCCGCACAGCTTGATGCGCGTGCGCCGGGGCACGGCTTGCTGTGCGGCGCCCGTATCTGACTCTGACGCTGCTGTTGCGAGGTTTTCGGTCGAACTCATGTGTGTGCCTGCTCGTTCCATACGGTGCTCCACGGCACGCTGCCGGTCTGCGGCGCGGGCACCTCGAAGTGCTCAGGATAGCCCACCTGCGCGAGATACAACCCGTCCGGCATGAAGGTCGGCGCCGCCGACTCGCGATCGCGGCTCGCGAGCACCTCGGCCATCCATTCGACCGGACGACGCCTCTTGCCGATATACACCAGGCATCCCATCAGGTTGCGCACCATGTGATGCAAAAACGCGTTAGCCCGGAAACGGAAATGCACGAAGTCGCCGTGCTGTTCGATGTCGATCTGATGCAGATGCTTGATCGGCGTCTTCGCCTGGCATTGCGACGAGCGGAACGCCGAAAAGTCGTGCTCGCCGATCAGATGAGCCGCCGCCGCCCGCATCGCTTCAATGTCGAGCGGCGTGTGCACCCAACCCGCCCGCGCCGCCAGCATCGGCGAACGCACCGGATGCACGTACAGCAGATAGTAATAAGTGCGCTCGAACGCGGAAAACCGCGCGTGGAACGCCTCGGGCATCGGCTTGGCCCATTGCACGGAAATCGACTTGGGCAAAAACGTATTCGTGCCGCGGACCCATGAGACGTCGGCCCGCTCGAGTTCGGTATCGAAGTGCACAACCTGGCCGAGGCCATGCACGCCCGTATCCGTCCTGCCTGCGACGACGGTATGCACAGGCGTCTGTGCGAATTCGCGCAGCGCCCGTTCCAGCTCGTCCTGAACCGTGTTGCCATGCGGCTGCGACTGCCATCCGCAGAACGCCGATCCGTCGTACTGAATGCCTAAAGCAATGCGCTTCACGACAACGGAGCGAGCGTCGAGAGCAACGCGCGGGCATCGTTGCGCGTGGCCGGATCGTTGGCTTCGATCACTTCGTTGATCAGCGTGCGCGCGCCGGCAAGATCGCCCAGCTCGATGTACTCGGCGGCCAGATCGAGCTTGTTTCGCGCGATGCGGGCAAGATCCGCCGGCGTGAACGCGGGCAGCGGCTGCGCGGGGCTCGGCGGGAGTTCCAGGTCGAAGTCGAGCTTGAGCGCGCCGAAACCCGCTGCGCCCAATGTGCCCGCGCCGAGACCCGCTACGGCGCCACGGCCGGCGGTGCCGGCCGCGATTTCGTCGGCGGCATGCGGCGCTTGTTCGGCGTTGGGCGGCGGCGGCACCGCTTGACGCGCGGTGGCTTCCGGCGACGCGACAGGCTGGCTGCTCAGCGACTGCGGTGCGCTCATGGTGTCGGCGGTGGACCCGACGCGCGGCGGCAACGGCATATCGAGGCTGCCGAACGCGGTGAGCGCGTCGCGCGGGAATTCCGCCGATGCGGGCGCGCGCGGCTGGTCGTGATCGACTTGGGCGAGCGTTGCCGGTGCTTCTGGGATCGACGGCTCCATCGGCTCGGGCGGCAACGGCTCGTCATCCCATTCCAGACGATGGGACACCGGCTCGGGCTCCCACGCCTCGTTGAACGGCTGAAGCGGCGCTCGCGGCAACGCGTCGGCGCCTAGTTCGGCGGCGGCGTCGAGGCTCGCGGCTGTCGTCGCGTCGTCCAGATTGTGGCGATGTTCTTCCGATGCGAGGTCGCTTTGGTCGAAGGCAGCGGGTTGTTCCGGCGAGTGCGGTTCGAAAGCCGCCGATGGTTCACGAGGCGCCGATCGATCTGCCTGTTCCGATGCCGGCTCGTGCGCCGCTACGCGTTCAGCCGCCGGTTGGTCCGACGCGAGTTGGGCTTGCCTTGCGGTTGCCTCGTCTGCCGCGGCTTGCTGGGCTGCGGTTTCCTCGCTGGCGCTAGCGCCAGTTACGGCGTGTTCCGCTGTCGAACGCTCGGCCGCGAGGCGTGCTGCGTCGAGGTCCTGTTCAGCCGCGATGCGATCATGCGCAGCCTCGTCGGCTATCGCGCGTTCTGCCGCTTCGCGCTCCACCGCGCCTTGCGCAGCCGCCTGCTCCGCCGCTTCGCTCGCCTCTGCCTCGCGTGCGGTCGCGGTGCGGATTTCGGCCTCGCGCTC
Source organism: Paraburkholderia sp. RCC_158 (assembly GCF_041355255.1). Classification (NCBI taxonomy): domain Bacteria; kingdom Pseudomonadati; phylum Pseudomonadota; class Betaproteobacteria; order Burkholderiales; family Burkholderiaceae; genus Paraburkholderia; species Paraburkholderia sp. RCC_158. Next base: position 85,963 of record NZ_JBFUPM010000018.1, read on the forward strand.
CGCCGCGATGCGCTCCGACATTTCGCGTGCGGCGGCGTCGCCTTCAGCCGCTTCGCGCTCCGTCTCGGCCATCGTTGCGGCGTGGCGCGCGGTCGCGGCGTCTTCGGCGTTGGGTTCGTGGGATTCGTCGCGTTTGGCGATGTCAACGGGAATAGCAGCCGGAACTACCGGCGCGGTGTCATTGGCCGCCGCAGCCTTCTCGGATGCCTCTGACGCCTCCGCTCGCTGCGCGTCGGCCAAACGCTCCCGCTTACGCCGACCGAGACGCAACGCAGTCAGCAGCACGACCAGCGCCGCGCCGACCGCCGCGCCCACGGCGAGGTTCGTCTGCGAAAGGCCGGCCTGGTTCGACGTCGACACAGCAGCGCCCGGATGACCCGACACGACAGCCGGGGCCGATGCGCCCGCCGCCGGTTGCACGCCGCTCGCCGACGACTGCACAGCCGGCGCCGCGGACGAGCCGCCGATGCCATGCTTCTGCAACTCCATCAGCACGCGATTCTTGAGCGCGAGCAGTTGCTGCAAGCTCGACACCTGCGCGCGCGGCTGCGATGCACCCGTGCCCGCGCTGGCGGCTTCGCTCGCTGACGGCTGCACGGACCCCGCCCACACATGCGTGCCGCTCGCGGCGGACGGGGGCTGCGCACCAGCAGCCTCCGACGACGCCGCGCCGGCCCCGGCCGACGCTGCCGAACCCGCGTCCGATGCCCCATTGGCGTTGGCCTGAACCGCAGGCGCTGCCGACGGCGCAGCCTGCGTCGCGGGAGCTTCCGCCCCTGGCGCGCTCGCCGCCGCACTCGCCGCCGCACTCGCCGCCGCATTGCCTTGCGCGGCGCCGCTCGCGGCCGCCGCGACCGAAGCATTCGACGACGACCCGCTGCCAGCCGCCGGCCCCGAAGCAGCAGCCGCTGGCGTTGCACCCGCCGCCACAACCACTGCGCCCGACGCGTCCAGCGGCGGCACCGTCAGCACCGCACCCAGACGCATCCGGCTCGGATCGTGGCCCATGAAGGCGTTCGGGTTCGCGTCGAAGACAGCGCGTGCCGCGCGTGCGAGCGTGGCGCGGTCGTGTGATTGGGTGACAGCAATCGCGACATCGTTCAGCGACTGACCCGGCTTGACCGTGTATTGCCCACCCGCCGAGTACGAGGCCGACGCGGCTTGAGGCGCAGATGCCGTGGCGCCTTCGGGCGCGCTCGCGGCGTCGCCGGGCGCGGCCATCGCGCTGCCCAAACCGGCGCCCGTCAGCATCAACGCCAAAGCGACCGTGGCCGCGAGGCGGCCGGTACGTGGGCGCGCAAACATGGCCCGAAGGGAAGAGAGTCGAGGTTTCATCGGGACTCCTGGCGCGTCAGCGCGCGGCCCTTTTTTGCGGTTATAAAGAGACAAGATAATCGGAGCACACAAATGAAAAAAGCGCCGCGCAAGCGCGACGCTTCTTGAGTTTTCTACGCGTCGTGAGCGCGTAGTTTACTTTACTTGTCGAGCACAATGCGAAGCATGCGGCGCAGCGGCTCGGCCGCGCCCCACAACAGCTGATCGCCGACAGTAAATGCCGACAGATGTTCGCCGCCCATGGCCAGTTTGCGAACGCGGCCGACCGGCACCGTCAGCGTGCCCGTCACCACTGCCGGCGACAGATCGCGCATCGACGCTTCGCGTTCGTTCGGCACCACCTTCACCCAGTCGTTGCCCGAAGCGAGGATGCTGTTCACTTCGTCAAGCGGCACGTCCTTGTTCAGCTTGATGGTCAGCGCCTGCGAGTGGCAACGCATTGCGCCGATCCGCACGCACAGGCCGTCGACCGGGATCGAACCCGGCGTGCCCATGGCCGGCTTGCCGAGAATCTTGTTGGTTTCGGCGCCGCCCTTCCACTCTTCCTTCGACATGCCGTTGCCGAGATCCTTGTCGATCCACGGAATCAGCGAGCCGGCGAGCGGCACGCCGAAGTGATCGGTCGGCATGCTGTCGCTGTTCATGGCTTCGAGCACGCGACGGTCGATATCGAGAATCGCCGAAGCCGGATCCGCGAGTTCGTTCTTCACTGCGCCGTGCAGCGTGCCCATTTGCGACAGCAGTTCGCGCATGTTCTGCGCGCCCGCGCCGGAGGCGGCCTGATACGTCATGGCCGTCATCCAGTCGACGAGGTTTTCGCGGAACAGGCCGCCGAGCGCCATCAGCATCAGGCTGACCGTGCAGTTACCGCCGATGAAATTCTTTTGGCCCTTGACCAGCGCGTTCTTGATCACGTCGAGATTAACCGGATCGAGAATGATGACCGCGTCGTCCTTCATGCGCAGCGACGATGCCGCGTCGATCCAGTAGCCGTTCCAGCCGGCCGCGCGCAGCTTCGGGAACACTTCGTTCGTGTAGTCGCCGCCCTGGCAGGAGATGATTGCTTCGCACTTCTTCAGGTCGTCGATGCTTGTCGCATCTTTGAGCTTGGTCTCGTTTTTGGCGAACGACGGCGCGTTGCCGCCCGCGTTGCTGGTGCTGAAAAACACCGGTTCGATCAAGTCGAAATCGCCTTCCTGCTGCATACGCTGCATCAGGACGCTGCCGACCATGCCGCGCCAACCTACGAGACCTACGTTCATGACTTCATACCCTTCGAGTGGAAACTTCCCCGCATCTTTGCCCGTAGTGACCGCGCGGGGAAGATGAGCGGGCACGACGGACGATCAGCGTTTCGTGATCGTTTTCGGGGTAATCGTTTTAATCAGCGCTTTGGTGATAATGGCGAGCTCAACCACACGGGCCGTTTTGCCGTGCAGTTTCGAAATCGAGGAGATTTGAGCCATCTGTGCCATTGCTACAATATACACGAAAACCGGAATCCGGCGACGTCCCTAACCGTCGCTGCCGCCCGTATTACACGCACGAATCGGCCTGTTGCAGGCCGATTCGCGTATTAAAGATCATTTTAACGACCTGATTACCGCCGACTTGAACGCGGGGCGCGGCCATCTACGCCCCACATGCACGAGCCTCTTTTACAGTGCTGCGACCACTGCGTCGCCCATCGCCACCGTGCCGACCTGCTTGCAACCCGGCGTGAGAATGTCGCCAGTGCGGTAGCCCTGTTCGAGCACCTTCTTGACCGCGTTTTCGATGCGGTCGGCCTGCTCCGCCTTGTTCAGCGAATAACGCAGCATCATGGCAGCCGACAGAATCGTCGCGAGCGGATTCGCCACGCCCTTGCCGGCGATGTCCGGCGCGGAACCGTGCGACGGCTCGTACAAGCCCTTGTTGTTCTTGTCGAGCGAGGCCGACGGCAGCATCCCGATCGAACCCGTGAGCATGGCGGCTTCGTCGGAGAGAATGTCGCCGAACATGTTGCCGGTCACGATCACGTCGAACGACTTGGGCGCCTTCACGAGCTGCATCGCGGCATTGTCGACATACATGTGCGACAACTCGACGTCCGCGTATTCCTTCGAGACGTCGATCATCACGTCTTTCCAGAACTGCGACGTTTCCAACACATTGGCTTTATCCACCGACGTCAGCTTCTTGCCGCGCTTTTGCGCTGCCTGAAACGCGACGTGCGCGATGCGGCGCACTTCGGGCTCCGAATAACGCATGGTGTCGAAGCCTTCCTTCGCGCCCGCAAAAAGACCGTCCGGCGCTTCACGCACGCCGCGCGGCGCGCCGAAGTAGATGTCGCCGTTCAGTTCGCGCACGATCAGGATGTCGAGACCCGAAACGATCTCTTCTTTCAGCGACGAAGCGCCGGTCAACTGCGGATAGCAGATGGCCGGGCGGAAGTTCGCGAACAGTTGCAGATGCTTGCGCAGGCCGAGAATGGCCTGCTCCGGGCGCAGCGCGCGCTCGAGCTTGTCGTATTTCCAGTCGCCGACGGCGCCGAACAGGATCGCGTCGGCTTCCTTCGCGAGCGCGAGTGTCGAATCGGGCAGCGGATGACCCTTCGCCTCGTAGCCCGCGCCGCCAACCGGCGCTTCTTCCAGTTCGAACTTTTCGCCGAGCACGTTGAGAACCTTGACGGCCTCCTTGACGATTTCGGGGCCGATGCCGTCGCCCGGCAACACTGCGATCTTCATGCGAATTCCTTGGTGATTTTCTTCGAGACTTCGAGTCTTATCCGACGATGCGGTGAGCGAGCCACGGCTGCTTCGCGATGCGTTCGGCTTCGAACTGGCGGATCTTGTCGGCGTGACGCAGCGTGAGGCCAATGTCGTCGAAACCGTTCAGCAAACAGTATTTGCGGAATGCCGCCACTTCGAACGGATACTCGGTGCCGCCGTCCGCCGTGCGCACGACCTGCTTGTCGAGGTCGATGGTCAACTGAAAGCCGTTGAACGCATACGTCTCGTTGAACAGGTGATCGACTTGCTGCTCGGTCAGCACGATCGGCAACAGGCCGTTCTTGAAGCAGTTGTTATAGAAAATGTCGGCGAAACTCGGCGCGATGATCGCGCGGAAGCCGTATTGCTGAAGCGCCCACGGCGCGTGTTCGCGCGAGCTGCCGCAGCCGAAGTTCTTGCGCGCGAGCAGCACCGACGCGCCTTGATAACGCGGCTGGTTCAGCACGAAGTCGGGATTCAGCGGACGCTTCGAATTGTCCTGACCCGGCTCGCCGTGGTCGAGATAACGCCACTCGTCGAACGCGTTCGGACCGAAGCCCGTGCGCTTGATCGACTTGAGGAATTGCTTGGGAATAATCGCGTCCGTGTCGACGTTCTCGCGATCGAGCGGCGCCACGACGCCGGTGTGTACGATGAATTTATCCATGACGCTTGCGCCTGTTTCAGGACCGGCGATGCGCGTGGCGGCACGAAAGCCGCTCGCTGCGTCGCCGGCAAAAAATCAAAAACCGGTTATTTCTCAGCGTGATTGCTGATCGAATTGCCGAGGTGCGACATGTCCTGCCCAAATCCGTGCACCGTGTTGCAGCCGGTCAGGCCGAGCAGCAACCCAGCCAGAGTACCGAGCGCGAAGCGGCGCAGTAGAGTAGTGCGATTCATGTTCTTCATCATGCGATTTATCCCAGCTTGCGAATATCGACAAAATGCCCTTCGATAGCCGCGGCTGCGGCCATGGCGGGGCTCACGAGATGGGTACGGCCACCGGCGCCCTGACGACCTTCGAAATTACGATTCGACGTGGACGCGCAACGCTCGCCCGGATCGAGCCGGTCGGCGTTCATCGCGAGGCACATCGAGCAGCCCGGCTCGCGCCATTCGAAACCGGCGTCGGTGAACACCTTGTCGAGGCCTTCACGTTCGGCCTGCGCTTTCACCAGACCCGAGCCCGGCACGACCATCGCGAGGCGAATGTTCGGCGCGACGCGGCGGCCCAGTTTCTTCACGACGTAAGCCGCGGCGCGAATGTCTTCAATGCGCGCGTTGGTGCACGACCCAATGAAGATTTTATCCGGCTTGATGGACTCGATCGGCGCATTCGGTTCGAGCGCCATGTATTTGAGCGCGCGCTCCATCGCCTCTCGCTTGCCCGGGTCCTTCTCACGCTCGGGATCGGGTACGCGGCCGTCCACGGCGGTGACCATTTCCGGCGACGTGCCCCACGTGACTTGCGGCACGATATCGGCGGCGTTGAGTTCGACCACGCGATCGAAATGTGCGCCTTCGTCGGACTTGAACTGCTTCCAGTAATCGACTGCGATGTCCCACTCCGCGCCTTCGGGCGAGAACGGACGGCCTTTCAGGTATTCGATCGTGGTGTCGTCCACAGCGACCATGCCGGCGCGCGCGCCTGCTTCGATCGCCATGTTGCAGACCGTCATGCGGCCTTCCATGGAGAGCGCGCGAATGGTCGAGCCGCCGAATTCGATGGCGTAGCCCGTGCCGCCCGCCGTGCCGATCTTGCCGATGATCGCGAGCACGATGTCTTTCGCCGTGCAGCCGCGCGGCAGCGGTCCTTCGACCTTGACCAGCATGTTCTTGCTTTTCTTCTGCAAGAGCGTTTGCGTGGCGAGCACGTGTTCCACTTCCGACGTGCCGATACCATGCGCGAGCGCGCCGAACGCGCCGTGCGTGGACGTGTGCGAGTCGCCGCACACGATCGTCATGCCCGGCAGCGTGGCGCCCTGCTCCGGCCCGATGATATGGACGATGCCCTGGCGCAGGTCGTTCATCTTGAACTGCGTGATGCCGTAGGCGTCGCAGTTCGAGTCGAGCGTGTCGACCTGCAGCTTCGAGACCGGATCGGCGATGCCGTGGCTGCGGTCGGTGGTCGGCACGTTGTGATCCGACACGGCCAGATTCGCGCTGATGCGCCACACCGGACGCTCGGCCAGCTTCAGGCCTTCGAACGCTTGTGGGCTGGTGACTTCGTGCAGCAGGTGACGGTCGATATAGAGAATCGTCGTGCCGTCTTCTTCCGTGTGGATCACGTGCGTGTTCCACAATTTGTCGTAGAGAGTCTGTGCCATGGTATGCGGGGGTAGTAATGACTGCGGGCTGACTGTGTCGGTCGATTATGCCACGCGAAGTCACGCCGTGGGCCGCGCAACCATGCAAAAAAGCGATAAAAAACAGGGAGTTGGGTGGTAGTGTCGATACCTGTATCGGCGGCACCCGGCAAGGTTTCGTGCCGGCGTTGGGGCCGGGATCGAACGATGCAGCGCCGATCGCGGCACACATCACCCCAGCACAAGCAGCCTCTCCGCATACCCCGTCAGCACCGAAGCCAGGATCATCTCGAGCGCATTCGACGGCGGTGCGGTGCCGCGGTGGAACGGCCGGAACACCACATCGCCCCGCTTGACGGACATGCCGCTCAGCGCGCAAACACCTCTGACGCGCGCATAGCCGGCGCGCCAGGTCTGATCGAGATAGCTGCCGCGCGTGGCGTCGCTCCACGAAACGAGCACCGTCGTGTCGGTTTGCCATTCGATGCTTCGAATCGTAGGCAGGCGGCCGTTGAACACCGCATGCGCAGCCATCGGGCGGCTGCGTCGGTTGCGGCGCCCCGACGCCTCGCAAACCGCCGATGCAGTCTCATGCCAATGCGCGCTCAGCCGTCCGATAATTTGCGACCAGGGGTCGGGTCCACACATCTCCGGTTCTCCTGCGACTTGCAGCGGCGATCGCCTGCACAATGCTTCGCCTCTGGCTTTAGAGTCTCATGGCTGCGGGCTGACGCTGCCGGCTTACCGCTTTGGCGCGCTATCCGGCCGCGCGAGTGCGACGACGCTCACGATCCCCTCGCGCGCCATCTTCGCGTACGGACAGAAACGTTCGGTGTCGCGCACGAGTGCTTCCGCAATGGCCGGCTCAACACCGGGCAAATGAATGCGGACCTGCGCAATCAGCCTGAACAGGCCATCGACGGGGTCCCGCCCGAAATCGACCGTCACTTCCACCTTCGCGTCGACGATCGCTATCTCCGCCTTGGCGGCGAGCAGGTTCAACGCGCCGTGAAAGCACGCGGCGTAGGCGGCGGCAAACAACTGCTCGGGATTCGTCCCGCCGCCCGGGCCGCCGAGCGCCGCGGGCAGGCGCAAGTCGAGGTGGAGTTGGCCGTCGTCCGACTGGACTACGCCGGATGCCCGGCCATGACTCGCCTCGCCGCCCGTAGCGGTCACGGTCGTCGAATACAGTGACTGAAAATCTGGCCCGAAGTACTTATCGAGCAGCGTGAGGGGCGGCGGATGCAAAGGGCTCATCATGTATGTCCGACAGCCGTTGGCTCACGCCGAGGCTCGCAACCAGTCGAACCATGCGCGTGAGTTCGCGACTCTGTAGGTAGTGCGCCGGACCGGCGTGGATGCGCCGTCAGCGTATGAGTGCATCGTAGGTGCGCGGCCGCCCGTCGGGAAGGCTTGCGCGGCGACGCACCGTGTTGCCTCCAAAGCACCAATCAGAGCGCCGGCACCGCCATCATGGTGCTCAGGCATTGCAGGTCGAGCGCGCGCGTTTGTTCCGCCATGTAGTCGATGAACACGCGGATTCTGGCGGGCAAATGCTTGCGGCTGAGATAACAGACATAGTGACCGCGGTCGTCCGGCGCATATTGGGCGAGGCAGGAAACCAGGCGCTCTTTCCGCAACAGATCGCAGACCTGATAGGCCGGCAATTGAGCGATGCCCTCGCCGTCGAGCACGGCCTGCACGATGAGGTCCATGTCGTTGAAGGTGTGCTGCGCTCGCGGCAACTGCTTTTGTATGAGTCCATCGACCTTGAACTCCCAGTCGCTCACGCGCCCCGACGCACTGCGGAAGTTGATGCACCGATGCTGGGCGAGATCGTCGACATGACGCGGCACACCGTGTTTTTTCGCGTACTGGGGCGACGCGCAGACGATCATCTGCATGGGTATCAGTTGCTTTGCCACGACTTCGCTGTCCTCCATACGCCCGTCGCGAAACCCGACATCGACGCGATCCGCGATGAAGTCGGCAGGACGATCGTTCAGCAATAGTTCGAGCGCTATGTCCGGATAGCGGGAGCGAAAACCGCGCAGCAGCGGCGCGACGATCTTGCGCCCGAATCCGGGTGTCGAGCAGATACGCAGATGGCCGCGCGGCGGTCCGTTACGCAATTCGCGCATGTCCTCGAGCGCCTGCACGATGCGTTCGACGCCCGGATGGCAGTTCTGATAAAACAGTTCGCCTTCGCGGGTCAGCGACGTGCTGCGCGTGGTGCGCAGAAAAAGCCGCGCATCGAGCTGCGCTTCGAGCTTTTGCACGTTTCGGCTGACGGCGGAGCGGCCAATGCCGAGGCGGTCACCCGCCTTGGCAAAGCTGCCTTCATTGGCCACGGCGAGAAACGAAACGACACCGGCGTAACTCGTGGCAAAGCTGCTCGCGAGCGAATTGTCGGTCAAGGGGCGGGCGGAATGATCGTCGGACATGGGCGGGCACGATTTAAAGGTTTCGTACTCGACAAGACGTTTTAACCCGGCCGTCTGTGACAAACCGGGCTCACGAATCCGCTGGGATGGACAATCTGCCAGTCCGCCCGCAATTTCAGCCGCGCGATGGCGGGCGCGCCCTTCCCGTTCAGCAATGTTGCGGCATCGATTTCGCTGCTATTGCAATTAATCGTATAAACGTTGTCCAGACCTTGCGGGATCGCGAATCATCGGCCGTCGAATCTGGCCGCGATGCGCGCCAGCTTGTCGGGATTTCGCTGCACCTGAATGCGCACAATGCGCTCGCCATCCGTCTCGTACGTCTGCGCCGATTCGAGTGCGCCGTCGAAAAAGCGCAACAGTGCCGCCTGGCTGTTGAGGACGATGAGTTCGACGCGCAGTCCGCTTTTGTAGCGAAGCGCAGCCGCATAAAAAAGCTGCGCGATGCGCCGGCCGCCCACCATCGGTTTTGGAAAGCTCTGCACCCGGCCGCCGCCATCGCCCATGAGCACGGCATCTTCGGCCAGCATTGAATTGATCGCCGCAAAATCGCCGCGCTGCAAAGCGTGCGCAAAAGTCTGCAGCAACCGATGATGCGTCTCCCGCGACACGACGTAGCGCGGACGATCGTCGCGCAACTGCGCCTTCGCGCGGCTCACCAGTTGCCGGCACGCCGCTTCGCTCTTGCCGATGGCTTTTGCTATTTCATCGTAGTCGGCATCGAATACTTCGCGCAGCAGGAAGGCCGCGCGCGCTTCCGGGCTCAGCCGTTCGAGCAGCATCAGAAAGGCGACGGACACATCGTCAGCGCGCTCCTTCGCCTGTTCCGGCGTTGCGGGATAGTCGGTAACGTGCGGCTCAGGAAGCCAGATGCCGGTGTAATGCTCGCGCTGGATTTTCGCGGCGCGCAAACGGTCGATGGAGATCCGCGTCGTCACGGCGACAAGCCACGCCTCCGCGTTCTCGATGGTCTCCCGTGTGGTCGAATGCCAGCGCAACCAAACGTCCTGCACCACGTCTTCCGCTTCTGCGACCGAACTCAGCATCCGATATGCAATGCCCTGCAAGCGCGGGCGAAGCTTGTCAAAAATGCTGGTGTCGTCCATGGAACGGTCCTTGTGCACAGTACATGGGATCTATTGCGTTTCCGTGGCAGAAACGCATGACCAAACCGCGCACATACGCCCGCGCGATCATTCGCGCCGATCAGTATACCGTCATGAAATCCGGCACCTCCGCCAATCTTTACTGCGCACGGCGCTCGCCGCCGGCTGCTGTCGCCGGGGCAACGTTGAAACCGGCATCGCGCCATGCGTCGATGCCTCCGGTCAGCGGCAATGCAAGTCTGATTCCGGCGCGACGCAAACGGCCGGCCATCCATGCGGCGGACACTTCTCCCGGGCACGAGCAGTAAATGACGAACGTCCGGTTCGTGTCGTACGCCCGTACTATCTCGCCGCATTTGCGTTCGTCGGCGAATACGGCGCCCGGAATGACGAACGGATCGAGCGTCCGCCTCTCGGGAGAACGAATGTCGAAGATGACCGGCCGCGGTTCGTCGGTTAGCAAACCGTGCAACTCCACTGCATCGATCCGCGACGTTTCGAGCGCTTTGGACAGCATGAGATGCCGGCAATAGCGATAGCAGCAATACAGCGCGAGTGCACTTGCGACGATACCCAGTGCCCGCCAGCCGAGATGCGAAATCACCGCGAATAACAGGTCGATCTGCGCGGCGAACGCTCCGCCAATAGCGAGCGCGATGGAAGCCCACAAGGCCACTCCGGCGCAATCGCAGGCGATGAAGTACCGCAACCTGACCGCCATTGCCCCGCACAACGGCACTGCAACGAGCGACAGGCCGGGGACGAAACGGGCGACGATCAGAACTCGCACGCCCCAGCGCCCAAAGAACCGCTCGGTTTTTCTCACACAACTATCACGCGACGACGATAAGAGACAAACCGTTCGAAGCGTGCGTTCGCCGAATCGTCTTCCGCCTTCATACCAGACGAGATCGCCAAGCACTCCGCCCAACGCGGCAGCCCCTAACGTCGACGCGAAATGAGACACGGCCGATTGCTGGGCACCGGTTGCAATCGTGATGCTGGCGCCGACGGTAATCAACGTTGGCATGGCGGGCACAGGCAGACCGAGTGACGCGCCAAGCACACTCAGGAATACGACGAGCGCGCCGTACTGCGCGATGAGTTCATGGGAAAACACGTTGCCTCCTGACCCGGGAACGGCCGGGTGCTATTGGGCGTGCCAGGGAACAGCGGAATTGACCGCGATACCGGCGGTGCAACAACGGATGACCTCGCCGGTCGACCACAATGCGCTGCTGCTCCAGTACCTGAACAGCTCTGAGATTTGCGTCTCGTTGAAGTACTTCCGCATGCGCGACCAGATTTCATCGGACGCCGATTGTTCGCTGACACCCGAAAGATGTTCGGTCCAGGCCAACGCGGCCTTCTCCGCATGACAGAAAACATCGGCGCGCCGCCAGCTTCCGATATGCTCGATCTTCGATGTGGCGACGGCTGCCTGGAGCGCGAGGCGCAGGCCGTGCTGAACGCACAGCAAACAACCGTTGATTTGCGATGCGCGCAACTCGAGAAGCGCGATCAGGCCCGCGTCGAGCGAGCCGCACTGGATTGGCCGCGTCACGATTTCGCACCCGGCCTGTATCGATGCACGTCGTGACTGATAAAGCCGACTTCACGGCTGGGAATATCGAACCACTCGGGATGACAGAAGGAATTGCGAATGTCGTCTAATCCACTTGCCCAGTGCTCATTCATTGTGTCCTTGCTGAACTCGTAGTCCTTATAGTGGCCTTCGAACGACTTGTTCTTGTAGATCAGATGCACCACATTCACCGCGCTGCCATCCGCCGTCTTCTGCGCTTCCTGAATGACCGCATGATCGCGACGCGCGGACTCGGGGATATGTTCGAGCAGTGCCTTGATCAATTGAGCGTGCTTCTGGTTCTGCGCCATGAAGGCGGTGACGGCACGCGTACGGCTTGAATACTGGATGTCCTTGACACGCTCGTTGACGTCGAGAAAATCACCCGGCAGCTTGCCGCGCGAACTCCACAGATCGACCTGCAGAACAAGCGTGTCTCTGTGCTGACTCTCCCTGATAATTTCCGTCAGCGGCGTATTGGAGACGAGCCCTCCGTCCCAGTAAAACTCTCCATCGATCTCGACGGCGGGAAACCCTGGCGGCAGCGAGCCGGACGCGATGAAGTGCTCCGGCTTCAGTCGCATCGTCGAGTTGTCGAAGTACACGAGATTGCCATTCCGTACGTTGACAGCGCCGACCGAAACACGGATGCCTCCATCGTTGATCCGGTCGAAGTCGGCGTACTTCATCAGCGTTTCACGCAACGCAGTGGTGTCGTAATAGCTGACTTCGTCGGGACGCCTCTTCACGAGATCGGCCGCAAGCGTGCGCATACGCGGCGAGAAAAATCCCTGCTGCCCCTCCACCAGCGTGCGCGTTGCCGCCCACGCGCTCGACCACTTGCGCGCCATGTCTTCACAGCCCGGATAGACGGGCAGCAGGGAACGGACATGCGAGAAAAGATCCGCGGGTTGACTTATCGTGTTCCAGAATCCGCGTAGCGCCTCCACCCGGTCTTCCGGCGCGTTCCCCGCAATCACCGCGGTGTTCAACGCGCCGATCGATATGCCGGAGATCCGGGTCGGCTCAATACCCACTTCGGCAATCCCTTCGTATACGCCGGCCTGATACGAACCCAGGGCTCCGCCACCCTGGAGCACAAGTCCGATTTCATCGTACCGGGGCAGCCTGAAAGGAGACGGCTGCTGCAACTCTTTGCGCTGACTCGATCTCACGGTTATCCCCTTACTGCATGAACCAGCCGTGGCTCACCACGACGGACTGGCCGGTCAGCGCATTCGATTCGAAGCCGGCGAGAAACGCGACCGTATTGGCGACATCGGCCAGCGAGGTGAACTCGCCGTCCACCGTGTCCTTCAGCATCACGTTTTTCACGACCTCCGCCTCTGAAATTCCCAGCACTTTCGCCTGCTCAGGAATCTGCTTGTCCACCAGCGGCGTTCTGACGAAACCAGGGCACACGACATTCGCGCGCACACCGTGCGGCCCGCCTTCCTTCGCTACAACACGTGCAAGCCCAAGCAGCCCATGCTTGGCCGTCACATAAGCCGACTTAAGTTGCGATGCCTCGTGCGAATGCACGGAACCCATGTAGATCACGGCGCCGCCTTTACCCGATGCGTACATATGCTTCACCGCTGCCTTAGTAGTGAGGAATGCGCCATCGAGATGAATAGCTATCATCTTTTTCCAGTCGGAGAACGAGTAGTCCTCGATCCGGTTGACGATCTGAATACCGGCGTTCGACACCAATACGTCGATGCTGCCGAATCGGCTTACCGTATCGGCAATGCCCGCATTGACCGCCTCTTCGTTCGTCACATCCATGGAGAGAGCAACCGCGCGGCCACCGCTGCGGACGATGTCTTCCGCCACTTTCGTTGCGCTCGGGAGATTCAGATCCGCTACGACGACCGTCGCTCCGTCCGCGGCCAGCTTGCGTGCGCATTGCTCGCCAATTCCGCTCGCCGCGCCCGTGACGAGCGCCACTTTGTCTTTCAATGCCATATATCCTCCGGGAGAGTTATTGGTTCACTACGAGTTTCATCGGATCGACGGAGGCAAGGTAGTCGTGCGCCACCTCGCCCACATCGAGTGTGAGATTGGCGACGACGTGACGCGCGCCGATTACCTTGCGAACGGGCAGGTCCGCGACCGAAGCCAGCGCGTGCGGATGAAGTTCGAGCGCAGCCGGCCCTTCCCAGGCGCCGGTCACCTGAACGTCGCGCAAAAAGAAGCGGACGAGTTCGCATATTCGAACCGAGCCGTCGACGTGCGGTATTACCTTGAGCAGATAGTTAGGTGTGTCGGCCAGTTTGTGTTGCTCGGCAGCGGCGTCGAGCGGACGATACTTATAGCCCATCGTGCCGGTGGCAATTCGCTGCGTGCCGTAGTCGAGCGTTCCGAGCAGGGTGTCTTTTCCGTCAATCGAAAGCCGCGGCGAAGCGAGCTTCTTGGGAAAGCCCCAGATTTCACGGCCGCCGGCGATCGGACCTTCGTCGTCCAGATACATCGAGTGCGTGTAGTTCGCCTTTCTGCCCTGCTCGTCCAGAACCGAGATGACCTGACCGCTCTCCGTATAGTCGCCAAACCCCGACGAATCGGGCATGCGAATGAACTCGTAATGAACGATCGCGTTATCGACCTTCAACGGCTCGGGAACGACGGCTCTTAGCGCCTCGATATCCGTCTCGTAGGAAATAATGAAGTACTCCCGGTCGACGAACCGGAACGGCGGACGCGGGTATGCCGGATTGTGCAGCGGCATCGAAAAAGCATGGTTGCGGATATCGTCTTTTGTCACGACTCACTCCTTGGTTGCTTTGAATCACGCTTTCCGCAAACTAGCTTCGCAGGAAAGACAACAGGTCCTGATTGAGCTGGTCCTTGTGGGTATCGGTCAATCCATGCGGCGCACCGGGATAAATCTTCAGGATCGCGTGAGGGACGAGTTTCTTGCTCGAACGGGCTCCAACATCCACGGGAACGACCTGGTCGTCGTCGCCGTGAATGATCAGCGTCGGTCGGTCGAACTTCAGCAGATCCGCCGTGAAATCGGTTTCGGAATAGGCTTTGACCGATTCGTAGACGTTCTTGAAACCACCGCTCATTCCCTGACGCCACCACGCGTCGATCAGACCTTGCGACACCTTGGCGCCCGGCCGGTTAAAGCCGTAGAACGGACCGGCGGGAATGTCCTTGAACAATTGCGAGCGGTTGGCGATCATTGCGGCGCGAACGCTATCGAACGATTCAATACGTACACCTGTCGGATTGCCGGGCGTTTTAACCATCAGCGGCGGCACGGCTGAAATCAATCCGATCTTCGATACGCGTGACGTACCGTGCCGGCCCACATAACGCGCGACCTCGCCCCCGCCGGTCGAGAACCCGATAACGGCCATCTCGCGCAGGCCGAGGGTGTCGATGACTGTCGCGAGATCGTCCGCGTAGTGGTCCATGTCGTTGCCGTCCCACGGTTGGCTCGAGCGGCCGTGACCGCGGCGATCATGTGTGATGACTCGAAACCCGTGCGACGCCAGAAAGAAGGCCTGGTTTTCCCAGCTATCCGAGTTGAGCGGCCAGCCATGACTCAGCGTAACGACGGGAGCGTCTTTCGCGCCCCAATCCTTGAAGTACAGGCTCACTCCGTCCCGGGTGCGGATAACGTCACCGGTATGGTTTGCGGACGACATGTGCGCGACCGCCGCGCCGGGTCCTGACTGTTTGCCGGCGGCCGATGCCACCGTTGTCGTCAACGTTGCGGCAACTCCGCCAATCAGCAGGTTGCGGCGTTTTGCGTCGGGGGAAACGTGTCCCAAGTCTTTAGTCATGGCTCAAGTCCAGGAATTATTCGACCGGGAGATAAGGGAATTGGCTTGCTTACCGGTCGAGTATTCAGAGTAACGACGACGCGTTTATCGGCCCAGTTAAGCGCTGCAAAACTCCGTTTATCTTTCTACGTACACCCAACTAAAAATAGCCGTTTCCTTTAACGACGCTTAACAATCAGAACTTCAACGCATGCAGCCGATGAATCTTATCCAGAAGCCAATGGAAGCTGGCGTGCTCATCGTCTGCATGAGCGGCGTTCTTCATCGCCATCTTGTGCAACATGTCTTGCCGTTGGGAAAGCAGCCGGCACATTCGATGAGTCACTTCCTGACTATCCCTCAATAGAGGCGTCACAGCGTCTTTACTCAATCTGTAAATGACACTCCGGGTAAGCGTCACGATCTTCACCTGAACCGGCAACCCCGCGAGTAGTCCGGTCTCGCCCATCGTATCGCCGGGCCCGAGACGCACCACTTCGACGGCCCCGGTAGATTGCTCCGTTGAAACACTGAGCACGCCCGAGTCGACGATTGCGAGACTGTCGGGCACCACTTCCGGCGTGAAGATCACCTGCCCCGCGTCGTATTCATGCCGCACCATGCAACTGGAAAGCATCTTCAACTCGTCGTCGCTGATGGCGGCGAACAGTTCGATGCGTCTAAGCAGGCGCTCCTCGGCGTTTGCCACAATGGCCGTGACAGATGGCACGCCTGGTGGCCGCAAAGCGACTCCCGCGGCGGTGAGGTGCCGATAACAGAGGTCGTACAGTTCGTTTGTTAATGGCGTCTTTTTCGCCGTGTCGTCCACGAAAGCCGTTGCTTCGTACTGAATGGAATGTATCGTGGATTTTCTCGCCTGCACGAAGGGAGCCGGTGTCGGCAGAATGGAACGCGCCGCAGCCAGTGCGCATTCAAGCGCGGCAATCACCGTTGCCGGCCGCTCGTCCGGCGAAATTTCCAGAGACACCGTCACGCCATGCAAAGCGTGCGGCCGGTTCGTATTGGTGATATTTGCCTTTGCCGCCGCGGCATTCGGAACGATGGTTACATTGCCGTGCGAATTGAGAAGATGCGTTGCTCTCCAGTTCATCTCGATCACCTTGCCTTCGGCGCCGTCAATCGAGATCCAGTCACCCACGCGGTACGGTTCCGTGGAATTCAGTACGATGCCCGCAAAGACATCGTGCAAAGTACTTTGAATAGCCAAACCGAGAATAACGGCCAATGTTCCCGACGTCGCAATCAGGCCGCGAACGGGTATTTCCAGAACGAATCCCGTCGCGGCTACTGCCGCGGCAAGAAACACCACGGCGCCGAATACGTCCTGAAACAGTCTCTGTTTGCGCCAGGTCTGCGGCAGCAGAAGTGCGTCGAGAGCAAGCGTGAACAGGCGGGCACCGGTCAGCCACCAGAATATCTTCAGGGCCTGCGCCGCTTCGTGAAGCAGCGACGCTTCAAGATGCGTAGCCTGTCGGAAGGGGCTGAGGCCCGCGGTGAAAATGCTCGCCGTGAACACGGCAAAGATCGCGAGCCGAAGCAATAGACGCGAAACGTCTTGCTTCGGCACTTTGAAACGCCACAGTGCCACGTCGATCAGAACGACGGCATAACCGAACACCAGCGAATCGCTCACGGACGCTCCGACGGGAAAAACGCGCCTGACGAGTACTCATGCCGCCCCCGCCCGGAGCCATGGTGAACGACTAACCGCGATGCCCGAACGCACTAACGTACTAACGCATTAGCCAAATGACGCCAGCGGGTCGCCTGCCGCGAGTGCATCGGCGCGATTCGGCGCCGGTGGATAGATCCACTGCGTATTGATCATCTGCTTGCGTGCTTTTCCTTCTGCATGCGTCAGCTTGATCTGGCGGTCCCAGCCTTCTGAATAGACCGCGCCCCACTCGCCGAGATCGAGACAAGTCGCATAAAACGGCTGGGTATACGCAAGCGTCGATTCGCCGATCAGATCGGCCGCGACATTGTGACCGCCGAATTTGCCCATCACCATTGCGTGCTGACAGGACATCAACGCGTAGTGCCCTTGATCGTCGCTACGCACTCGCGCCACATCGCCTGCGACGAACACGCCGGGCGCTTCTTCCACGCGCAGATCGGGTGCGACTTCGACACGGCCAAGCGGGTCGAGTCGCGACGAAACCTGCGCTGCAAGCGTGCTCGCTCGCATGCCGCCCGCCCATACCACCGTGTGCGCTTCGATATGCGTGCCCGAGGCGGTTCGGACGCCACTCGCGTCGACCGATACGACACTCGAGCCCAATACCGCTTCGATGCCCAGCGAAGCGAATGCCTCGGCGACGAAAGGCCGCGGGTTAGGTCCAAGATCGGGACCGATGTCGGCCTGCGAACCTACGACGATCACTTTGATCGCCGCATCCGGGCCGAATAGCGCGCGCATTCGTTTAGGCAATTCGGTTGCGATCTCGATGCCGGTAAAGCCGCATCCCACCACGGCAACGGTATTTCGAGCGCTTGAATCGGGCAGCTTCGCGAGTTCCTTCAGATGCTCTTCAAGTGCCGATGCGTCCTCCATGCAATCGACCGAGAATGCATACTCGGCGAGCCCTGGAATCGACGGCCGGCTTAACTTGCTGCCGCTCGTGAGCAGCAACCGGTCGTAACCGAGCGTGCGGGTTGCGCCGCTCGCGGCTATCACACGCACGGTCTTCTCGCGGACAGCGATTTCGTCGACACTGCCCTCGACGTAGTTCACACCGACGGCGTCAAGGAGAGGCAAAAGCGGCGCGGACATCAGATGCGGCTCGCTTTCGTACATCCGTGGCCGGATCTCCAACTCGGGTTTCGGCGAGATAAGCGTAATGTCGATGTCGCCAGCCGTTGCGCCGGCACGGTCGCGCACGCGAGCCGCGCCAAGCGCGCCCCACACTCCGGCGAAGCCGGCACCCACAATCAAGATCTTCTGCGACATGATTCTTGCCCTAAGTTTTTAAATTGCCAAGTTGACGATGTGCACCGGAACTCACGACAAACCGAGCCCTGCTGCGCTGCGCGACGATCGCTAATGATCGCGGCGGCCGACTCATCTGCCGCCCGCCGTCACGACAAATCGTAGACTTGGTGCTCGAATGGCAGTAGGCACGCAAAGGAGATCACCGTGTTGTCTCGGGGACAACAATCGACGGCTTCAATGTCGTCAATTCATTCTGGCGAGCTCGGCTTCGAGCGTCGCATGGGGATGTTCGCCATCCTCCTTGGCAAGATTCACGATGGTGCGAATGCTCCACGGCACTTCGGATCTGGAAGCGTGTTGTTCAGCGGCAGTCGCGTGTTCCTGCATTGCCTGCTTTACGCCATTGGGAAAGGCAACCCTCGTGTCTCCCACCGCCGTCTGCAATACATGCAATACGGCCTGGCCAAACTTCACGCATTCTTCGCGCGTCGGCATTTTTCCTTTCTGCATGACCGAGTCTTTCCAGTCGTTCTGTTGGTGGCTGAGTAGAACGGGACGCCGCGCGCAGAAGTTCCGGTAGTTCAGCAAGTAGGCTTCCTGGCGATTTTGTGGGCTAATGCCCAGCAGCTTCCACGCGGCATCGAAACGCTCTTTCTTTATTCCGTTCTCGTACGCCATCGCGCGCAGAAAGAATTCGTGAAAGGCTTCGAGACTCGCGGTGCAGGACGATACCGATTGTCGATAGTGTCCATCGCGTATCGCGTAAGCGGCGAGTTCAAAAAGAATCTCGAACTTCTGCTGCCGCAATGCCACGATCTGCTGATGACCGCGCGAGCACTCGGATCTATACCTTCCGTCGCCGTCGGGTCGAAGATCCAGCAAAACAGAAGAAAGAACGGAATTCCCTACGGAGCTTCCGTCCGGGTTGCATTCGAGGCAAATAATGGGAACCGATATCTTTGTCATGGCATGTCTCACAGTGGGATGTTGTTTCTCGCTTCTCGCCGCATCAACTCTTCTCTAATCTTCTCTACTCGCTTCACCAGCAGACCACACGCGGAGGCGCAAACCTCGTTCGAGACCAGGTCTCGCTGGCACTCTATGCCCAATCAACCGCTTCTGCAGATGAGGTACGGTGAATGGGCTAGTACGCCAATCGCTCAATGGTCCGATGTTGTCCTGGCGGCAACACTGTGATATCCCACCGGCGTCTTCCATGTTCTGAGCGGCGCAACTAGGATTGCTTGTGACGCAATGTTTCGCCGCGGAGAGACCGTGGTATGGGTCTATTCCAATGCACCTGAATCGCGCAATCCGGAGTCTGCTGAGAAGATGAATGCCAAGGAAGATTTTTTGCGTTCCGGCGTGATGACAAATACCGACCGGCACGACTACGGCGAGGCCATATCGTTTGGGCCGTTCACGCTGTTTCCGGCCGAGAGGCGTCTCGAACGGTCAGGTTCATTCGTGCAAATAGGCAGCCGCGCGCTGGATATTCTTATTGCGCTTATTCAGAACGCCGGACAGGTCGTGGAGCGGCGCATGTTGATGTCGCATGCGTGGCGGAATATCGTCGTGGACGAAAGCAACCTGCGCGTGAACATTGCTGGATTACGCAAAGCACTGGGCGACGGCGAGGACGGTGCGCGCTACATTAAAAACGTTCAGGGCATCGGCTACTGCTTTGTTGGTCAGCTTACGCGTGAACGCATCGTTGCCGAATCCAGTTCGTTGTTTGCTGAACCGTCTCCCCGCGTACATTCCGGCGACTTCGCACCAGGATCCGCCTGCCCACAAGGTCGCGACGAGGTCTTGCGAACGCTTGCGTCCGACTTGAGCAGACATCGGCTCATATCTATTGTGGGACCGGGAGGCATCGGCAAAACGACAGTCGCCATTGCTCTCGCAAAGAGACTATCCGGAGTGTTTCCTTCGGAGATCCACGTCGCCGACTTAAGCGAGCTCGCTCATGGCGATACGGTAGCGCTCACGCTCGCTCGTCTGCTTGGGTTAGGCGATCTTCACCACATACCCGTCGCATGCATCGCCAATTATCTTTGCACCCGGCGCGCGCTGATCATTCTGGACAACTGCGAGCATGTCATCGACGAGGTGACGTCGCTCACAACGCAAATCCTCGCGGTCTCATCCGCGACCTATTTCGTGCTGACAAGTCGCGAGGCGCTACGAGTGAAATACGAACACGTCTGCCGCCTGCCTGCGCTCGAAGTCCCGCCGGGACCTGAGGTGATTTCGATCGAACATGCGCATACTTATCCCGCCGTGCAGGTATTCATTCAACGCGCTCTGGAAGCGGGCGCGAGATTCCCGCAGACCAGCAAGAGCTATGCAGCCATTTCGGAGATGTGCCGCGAACTGGAAGGCGTTGCGCTTGCAATCGAACTTGCTGCGGCGCGCGTCGCGACGTTTGGACTGGCCGGCACCATGACGCTGCTCGGAAC
This sequence comes from Paraburkholderia sp. RCC_158, assembly GCF_041355255.1. Classification (NCBI taxonomy): domain Bacteria; kingdom Pseudomonadati; phylum Pseudomonadota; class Betaproteobacteria; order Burkholderiales; family Burkholderiaceae; genus Paraburkholderia; species Paraburkholderia sp. RCC_158. The sequence continues at coordinate 106,677 of NZ_JBFUPM010000018.1, forward strand.
CCGCTCACGTCTTCAATGGCAGGGATGCCGCAATGCGCCTGCGAGGCATCGGAGTCTCGCCGCATCGATTGGATGGAGTTACGCGCTGCTGTCGGACGAGGAGAGGTCCGCTTTCCGGCGGTTGTCGTCGTTTGAACAGCCCGCAACGCTCGATGCGGTCCTCGCGGCGGTCGCGAACGGAACGAATGGAACGGGCGATCTTTCGAATGCGATAGACGTAGTTGAAGGTCTGGTTGCAAAGCACATGCTGCACATCCAGCCCGGACCGGACGACTTGCCTCGCTATCGGCTCGCGGCTTCGGAAAGAATCTATGCACGAGAACAACTCAATCAGCCTGCGCTCGATAAGCGGAGCATCGTGCAATTGAACGGCGTGCAAAGGATTTGCATCTGAAATACGGCAACCGTTCCACCGGCAGCCGAGCTGCCAGGAACGGTTGCCGATATCCTGGTTCTTGCACCCGTCAGTCGTTAATCGTTAGTCGACGCGCGATGATATCTCGCGACATACTTCGCCTGAGCAATGACTTTCCCATGCATCTGATAGGCGACGACTGCGGGACTCGCCGCCGGGGCGACATCGATTTGCGCCACGTCGAGAGCAGACGCCGTCACGACATATCGATGCGATTCCCCTTTAGGCGGACACGGTCCGCCGTATCTGGATTCGCCGAAGTCCGTCAACGTCTCAATGGCGCCTGCCGGCAAGAGCTTCGAATTGCCGGAAGCGCCTTTTTCGAGCGACGACTCGGAAGGTGGAATATTGGCGATCTCCCAATGCGTCCAGCCGAGCCCGCCAGTCGGCGCATCAGGGTCGAAGATGGTCACGACAATGCTCTTTGTGCCGCGCGGAACGTGAGCCCATGAAATGCGCGGCGAAACGTTGTTGCCGTGACAGCCAAAGCCTCCGTACACCTGCTCGTTCGAAAAGTGCCCGTCACGCAGGTCATCGACCCTGATCGTGAACGGCTCGGCGCCGGCTATCGCGGGGATGACCGCCAGCGCCATCGACGTGCATAAAATTGCGGGCAACAAACTCTTCACTCTCATGATGCGCTCCGTTGAAGGATGAAAGATGCGTGCAACCGGTATCAACGGCACCGCATTGATCTGCCGCGGTCACACCAGGGCAAGTGACCGTTTGCAAAAAACCGCCGTGAGCCTTGTGCGCTCGTGGCGGTTTTCTGACAAACGTCAGTGCCATCTATACGGCGATGGTTGATCGTCGGGCACCGATCAGTAGTCCCACACCACCGGCACGAAATGGAAGCCGTTGTCCGTCTTCGCAACGTGACCGATGGATGGGAACGCGACGTGCGCTGCGGCCAGCAGAGCGCCGGTTTCCGCGGCTTCGTTGAGTAGCGCGATACGCACGTCCGCAGCCAATTCAGGATCGTGCTCGAAGCCGTTTTGCCAGTCGGGATGGTCGAAGTTGACCTCGAAAATCGCGTCGCCCACGAACGTCAGTTTTTCGCCGTTCGATGCGACGTCCACGACGCAATGCCCCGGTGTGTGTCCACCCGTCACGCGCGCCGACACGCCCTTGGCAACTTCCACGGTCTGATCGAACTGCACGATGTTTTCGCGGTAGAGTTCCGCGAACGTCGCAGCAGCCTTGCGTAGCGCCGGAGGAACAGTTTCCGGCATCACCGTCCTGCTGAAGTCCGGATTTTTCCAGAACTCTACTTCCTTCGCCGACACGTGAATGCGCACGTCCGGGCGCAGCTTGGCCCTGACGCCGGCAACGTTCAGGCCGCCGACGTGGTCCATGTGCATGTGCGTGATCACGATGTCGGTAATCGCAGCGAGGTCGATGCCCGCCGACTCCAGGCGCATCACCGAGCGGCCGGCGCGCGTGAAGTATTCGAAACCGTCGCCCACGCCCGAGTCGATCAGGATCAGGCGGTCGCCGCTGCGCACGAGCGCAATATTCAGCGCCCAGTCGAACATGTCGCGCTGCAGGAAGCGACCATCGAACCATTCGTTGCGGTCAGCTTCGCTCACGTTAGTCGACATGGTGGAGGTGGGCAGCGGCAGAACGCCATCGCTGATCAGCACGACGTCAACGTCGCCCACGCGCACGCCGTAGCGGGAAGACACGAGTTCGCCTGACCCTTCTTTGCCGACGTTGGCGATAACCGGCCGCACATTGCGAGTTGTTTCGCTCATGTTCAATAGTCCAATTGATTAAGTGGGGTGAGCCGCACTGCACCGCGCGACGCGGTTCACGAGCACGACCACGAGTGTCACGCGCTCCGTATTGCCTGCATTTGGAGGGAGCGTGTGACAGATAGTAGTCAGCGGGGACGAGCGCCAGTAGCATCGCGAATGCGTACACCATGTTGCCTGGAGGGCAACAATTTCAGGCAGGCACGCAGTGAAATGTGGTGCGGGTGACGCAGCAGATTTGCCGGATACGTGGTAATTTACGCACCGTTCTTCAAGAACACGTTCTCGGGGCGGGGTGCGATTCCCCACCGGCGGTAATCGTCTTTTGCAGACGTAGCCCGCGAGCGCTCTGTTTCGATATTGCTGCGATAACAGAGGTCAGCAGACCCGGTTGGATTCCGGGGCCGACGGTATAGTCCGGATGAAAGAGAACAGAACAGCCACAATGCCCGCACTGGCGGGAAACGGCTGTTCTTCGCCCTGTTCACACAAAACAGGCTGAACTCCATGAACACATCTCACTTGATCGAAGCACAAGCAGCATTCGTTTCCGGCGGCAACCGCGGTCGCATCGCTTTTGTCCAGGCGTGCTGGCACCGCGATATCGTCGACCAATGCAAAACCTCTTTCCTTAAGGTCATCGAGGACTTTGGTTATGCGAGCGGCGACATCGATCTTTATGAAGTACCTGGAGCGTTCGAGATCCCGCTGCACGCAAAACGGCTGGCACAGAGCGGTCGATACGCTGGCATCGTTGCAGCCGGACTTGTTGTCGACGGGGGCATCTATCGCCATGAATTCGTCGCTCAAGCGGTCATTTCAGGCTTGATGCAGGTTCAACTCGAAACAGGTGTTCCTGTGTTCTCTGCCGTGCTGACGCCGCACCACTTTCACCACGGGGAAGAGCATGTGAAGTTCTTCACTGAGCACTTCGTCGTGAAGGGCGCAGAAGTGGCGCGCGCTTGCGGCGAGACAGTGAATAAGCTTTCGCTATTGCAGACCGCCTGAGACTCGCGGACCGAGTCCGATAGAAAGTCGCGAGGCAACGTGTCTCGCGACCTGCGAACGCGGCCTCAGGACATGAACATTCCGCCATCGACGTTCACGGTCTGCCCCGTGATGTACGACGCGTCATCGGACGCCAGGAACGCGACCAGACCTGCTACATCCTTGTCGCTACCTGCACGCTTCATGGGAATGTTCTCGACCCACTCGGCCATGAGTTCGCCAGGCTTGTAATTGCCCAGCAGCTTGCCCCACGCTTCGTCGTTATACGACCACATGTCAGTCGCGATGATGCCGGGGCAGAACGCGTTCACTGTGATGCCCGTGGGCGCCAGTTCTTTCGCGAGGCTCTGCGTGATGCCCAGAACGCCAAACTTGCTGGCTGCATAGTGCGGGGTATAGACGAAACCTTGTCTGGCCTGTCCCGACGCCGTATTGATCAGACGGCCCGCTTTCCCGGCACGCAGCATCCGTCTCGCCGCTTCCTGGCAACACAGAAAAACGCCTTTGCTGTTCACCGCAAGTACGTTGTCCCATTCCTTCTCGGTCAGATCTTCCAGCTTCGCGATCGTAATGACGCCCGCGTTCTGGACTGAAACATCAACCTCACCTAGCGTGGCCGCGACTTCTTCGTAGAGCGCGACAACCTGTTCCTTGCTCGTGACATCGGTTTGCACGGCGAGGGCCTCGAAGCCGGAATCGCGTAGCTGCGCGGCAGCGTCGTGCACGGCTTTTTCATTCGCCGACACGCACACTTTCGCGCCCTCCTGCGCAAAGCGCCTGGCAATGCCCAATCCGATACCCCGGCTGCCGCCAGTGACAACCACCACCTTGTTTTCGAAACGCTGCTGGAATGCCATATGCCGATCTCCACTAATCGACGGAGCTTAAAGCCGTCGTATCCATTGCAACCATTGCTCGTGATTTCTTGCAGCCGCTTCGACGCCCGGCCCTGGTTCAACGCGTCGTGCCACCACGCGAGTCTCGCGATAGGCATCGAGTGAGTTGATTAACCCGAGCTTCAACGCGGCAAGCGCTGCTGCGCCCGCAGCCGATATTTCACTCAGCGTCAGCGTGCTCACCGGCCGGTTCAATGTGTCCGCCAGGTATTGAAGAAGGAATGGCCGCTGAACCAGTCCTCCGTCGAGAAAGAGTTCGCGCAACGGGACGTCGGCAGCCCGCTCCATGACTGCGATCACGTCCCTGATCTGATAGACGATCGATTCATAAGCTGCGCGCACGACGTTTTGCCAGGACGTCGAGAAATTCAGCCCGACGATTTGCGCGCCGCCTGGATATTTCCAGTGCGGGCAACCGATTCCCGAAAAAGCCGGAATAAGAAACACGCCGCCGTTGTCGTATTCCGTGAACGCCTCTTCTGCTTCCGCAAAATCCTTGACGATGCGCAGCTTTTCCTTGAGGAACGAAGGCGTTGACCCCGCACTGATGACGATGCCTTCCAGCGCGTAATCCACCCGCTGTTCGGTGGCAAAGCAAAGCGTCGACACCAGACCGTGATTTGCGGGCAAGGGCTTGCCGCCCACGTTCATCATGATCGAGGAGCCCGTCCCCATTGTCGCCTTGGCAAAGCCGGGACTGAGGCAGCCTTCGCCAACAGCCGCCGCGTGGGAATCGCCGATCATCGATACGATTGGGATGGGTCGATCGAAAATGCCGTTGAAATCGCTCGCGCCGAAATCGGATGCCGACGGGCGCAGTTCAGGCAGCCGCAGTTTCTGCAAACCGAAATCGGCGAGCAGTTCGCGATCCCATTCAAGTCCTGCAAGATTGAACAGCATGGTTCGCGACGCGTTCGTGTAATCGGTGCGATACACGTCGCCCTTTGTCAAACGGTACAGAAGCCAGCTATCGACCGTGCCGAAGCGAGCGGTGCCGGCGGCGATATGCGTGCGCACCCGCTCATCGTTTTCGTTAAGCCAGATGAGCTTCGTTCCCGAAAAGTACGGGTCGATCAATAGTCCCGTCTTCTCTGCAATGACCTGTGCCCTGCCTTCCTGCTTCAGACGCTCGCATATCGCGAGAGAACGTTGGCACTGCCACGACACTGCCGGAACGATCGGGCGACCTTCGTCATCCCACAGCACGACCGTCTCACGCTGATTCGAGATGCCGACACCTGCTATCTCTTTCCGGTCGCCTTTGAATTCACCGAGGCAAATGGAAACCGCTTGCAGTACCGACTCATAAATCAGCTGCGGGTCCTGCTCGACGAATCCGTTGCGCGGATGCGTACACGGTACGGCTATGAAACCGCGAGCGTGCACCTGCCCCTCCGCATCGAACACGAGTGCTTTTGTACCGCTCGTGCCCTGATCGATTGCCAGAACATATTGCATGTTGCTTTCCAGAAGACGGCTCAACTCGTGACGCTCACGCGGTGAGCGAAACCATGCGGCTTTGCAGGCGCTGCTGCAACTGATCGATGACGACAGCGAAGATGATCACGAGGCCCTTGATCACCATCTGCCAGAAATCGCTGATACCGCACATCACCATGCCGTCGCCGAGAATGCTGATCACACAGGCGCCGACGACCGAACCGAAGACCGTACCGCGGCCACCCATCAACGCAGTTCCTCCCAATACGACCGCGGCAATCGCGTTCAGCTCGAACGTCTGGCCGGTCAATGGGTGAGCGGTCTGCAACTGCGCAGTGATCACCAGTCCGACGATCGCCGCACAGAATCCCGAGAACATGTACACGAACAGCTTCACGCGGTTGGTGCGGATTCCCGAGAAGCGCGCCGCCTGCTCGTTGCCGCCGATCGCATAGATGCGCCGGCCAAGCGGCGTGCGCCTCGCAACAAAAATGGTGATGGCAGCAAGAATCACGAGAATCCAGACCGGCATTGAAAGGCCCAGGATGGTGCCGTTGCCGAGGAATTCGAAGCCCGTATTGCCCAGAGCCGGATTGCCTCCGAGATCGGCGAACGTGCTGCCGTTATTCACGAGCAGTGCTGCGCCGCGTACGACATACAGCATGCCGAGGGTTGCAATGAACGGTGCCACATTGAGCGCCGTTATCAGGTAACCATTCACCGCACCGATGATCGCGCCGAGCGCGCATGCAATCAGCGTCACGCCCCACGGGTTGAAGAACACGACGTGATGACCGATCTTCACGCCTTCGAGCAGAAGATAGCCCGCCGCCATCCCGCTTATTCCGACAATGGAACCCACGGACAGGTCGATGCCGCCCGTCAGAATCACGAGCGTCATGCCGATCGACAGAATCGCGACGATAGTCACGTGTTTCGCCATGATCAGCATGTTGCTTGTCGACAGGAAGTTCTCGGTTGCAAGCGAGAACACGATAATGATCGCAAAGAGCGCAATGAAGATTCGCAGCTTGAGCAGGTTCACCGCCATGCGCGAAGCCATGTAAGCGGATTGCCGGTTGTGCTTGCCGTGAACCGGTTGAATCGAAGGAGTGCTGCTGTTCTGAGTAGTCATGGTTTCCACCTCATGGTGCTTCACACTACGGCTGTCGCGGGCGTTGACGCGCGCACGATGCGCTCGCTGTCAAACTGTGCACGTTCCATGATCGCCGTCAGCTTGCCGCTGGCCATCACGAAGACCCGATTGGAAACAGCCATTGCCTCGTCCAGTTCCGAGGTCGCGTACACGACTGCAATGCCTGACTGCGCGAGCACGCTGATCGTCTTGTACACGTCCTCTTTTGCACCTACGTCGATTCCCCGCGTCGGCTCGTCCATCAGCAGTACTTTCGGCGACGTCAGCAATGCCTTGCCGATCACCACCTTCTGCATGTTTCCGCCCGACAGCGACGTGATCGGCGCATCCACCGACGACGCCTTGATTGCGAGGCGCTTGACGATATCGTTGGACGCAGAGAGCTGCCGGTCGCGTCGCAGTGCACCGAACGCGAGACGGCGAGTAAATCTGGACAGACTGGACAGCGTCATGTTTTCGAGGATCGACATGAGCTGCACCATCCCCTGCTTCTGTCTGTCTTCGGGTACGAGCGCAATGCCCGCCTCGATCCGTTTCGGAATTGGCAGATCTTCGATTGCCTTGCCGGCGAGTTCTATTTCGCCGAGAGCCAGCGGCTGCGCGCCGAGTAAAGACTCGAGCAGTTCAGTCCGGCCGGCGCCCATCAAGCCATAAATACCAATGACTTCTCCGGCCCTGACGGAAAACGAAACATGGTCAACCGCGTAGATGCCATTCGAGCGCTTCAGCGCAAGATCCTTGACCTTCAGGACTTCCTCGCCGATTGCATGCTGCTCGAATGCGAAACGCTTCTTCGACGATCCGACCATCGCCTCGATGATCCAGGGAATGTCGATATTCGCAATGTCGTCTTCTGCGACGAGGCGCCCATTACGCAATACCGTAATGCAATCCCCGATCGCCATGATTTCCTCGAGACGATGCGAGATGTAAATGACCGTGACGCCCTCTTCCTTGAGCTGCGCAATGATCTTGAAGAGGATCTCGACTTCCGTCTTCGAGAGCGCGGAAGTCGGCTCGTCCATGATGAGCACCTTGATGTGCTTGGAGAGCGCCTTTGCAATTTCGACCAGTTGCTGTTGCCCGACGTAGAGATCGCCGAGTCGCATGCGCGGGTCGATTGGAATCTGCAGACGGTTAAGCAGTACTTTCGCCTGATGGTTCTCGTCCTTCGTGCGGATTACGCCGGAACTGGTCAACTCATTCCCGGCGAAGATGTTCTCCGCCACGGTCATATCGGGAAAGAGGTTCAATTCCTGAAAGATGATGCCGATGCCATGCTTTTCGGCGCTACGCACGTCCGTAATGTGGGCAATCTTTTCATCGACCCATATCTCTCCCGATGTCGGCGTCTCGGCACCGGCGAGCAGCTTCATCAGCGTCGATTTGCCGGCGCCGTTTTCGCCGATCAACACATTGACCTTGCCGCGTCGCACCTTGTAGTCGACTTCGACCAACGCAGCGGTGCCCGGATAGACCTTGGACAGTCCGCGCGTCTCGATCACGTTGGCGGGATTCATGGTGTGCGGTTGGTTCATTTCCATGTCACCGGAATTGCGCGGATTTCGCCCGTCGGTTCGCTCCAACTGCTGAATACCGCGGCTACGTCGACCGTGTCGCCCACTTTAGGCTTGAGCGACTTTTGCGCTCGCGCGACCACCAGCTTGTTCAGGTCCTGTCCGAATACGGCGAAACGCGTCTGATCGTCGAAGTCGCTGTACTTGACGCCGGGGAATCCGTCGCGCACGCCAGTACCGATCACGACCGGCCCCGTCTCGAGTGCGACATGGACGGGCTCGCCGCCCGAAGCGGGCGTGACATCGACGAATACCTTTCCAACGCGCGATGAAGTGTCGACCTTGATAACCTTGCCCTGCACGCGTATCCAGAAGTTGCATGGGAAAGCCGCGCTTTGGCGAAAGCCGTACTCCTTGCAGGCGTTATCGAAGTTCTGCCCGGCAGCGCCGATCACCTGTGCTGCGGGCCTGGCATTCTTGTCCGCATACGGAATCAGTTGTTCATTCAGGATCTTTTCCGGGTCCGGGCCTTGATGCTGACCCTGACTGCGAATCTGGGCCAGCTCGGTATCCGTCACGACGTGACACCCGGCAACTGAAACGAGAGCGACGACCACCAGCGCGAACCTGGCTGCAGATGGGGAAAAAACCATGACAACATCTCCTGACGACACGTCAACAGGTGCAGCGCCGGCCGCACCCGCCTACTTGAAAAGCTGGCGCGCTTACTTGTTGTAGTAGAAGTCTTTGACGTGCGACGCGTTGTCCTTCGTAATCAGGATGCCGCGAGTGAGCTGGCGCTCCGGTTCGCCGGTCTTGCCCGTCGTGATGTACTTGTTGAGCAGGTCGACGCCGTGAATCGCGAGGCCTTGCGCCTGCAACATGACGCTTGCCTTCAACTTGCCCTGCATGAGCGAATCGCGCTCGTCATTACTGCCGTCGATACCCATCACGACAACGTCTTTCTTGCCGGCGGATTCGAGCGACGCAATCGCGCCGAGGGCCACGGGCCCGTTGCCGCAGATCACGCCCTTGATGTTCGGATGTTCCTGCAGGATCGAGTCCATTGCCTGCTTGCCGGGCAGCAGCGCGCCCTTGGCATCCTGACGCGCAACCATCTTGAGATCCGGATACTGGTCAAGCACCTGGTGGAAAGCCTGTGAACGGGTCACACAATTCTTGTCTGCCTGATTGCAGGTGAGCTCCACATATTCGCCCTTTTCGCCGATCGCTTCCACGAACTTCTGCGCGACTTCAGTACCCGCCTGCAGATTGTTGTGGCTCAGTTGTGCGATGGCAATGCCATCCTTCGGGATCTCGCGGTTGATCAGCACGACCGGCACCTTCTTTTCCTGCGCGGTGCGAACCGTGGCGACGCTACTGTTCGAATCCGCATTGTCGAGAATGATGCCCTTCACGCCTTTGCCGATCACCAGATTGACCAGTTCATTCTGCTTGTTCACATCCTCGCCGTGCGACAGCACGATGGTGTCGTAGCCGAGCTTCTTCGCCTCGGTGTCGGCGCCCCTGGCTTCGGCGGCGTAATACGGATTGTCGAGGGCGTTCACCAGAATGGCGATGGTTCCTTTAGAAGCGGCGAGTGCATCGACGGAATGAACCGCTGCGAACGAAGCAGCGACGGCAGCAACAAGTGCGATCTTCTTCAGCATTTTTTGTCTCCAGATTGATCTCTTTCTTAACGTGTTGCAGCCTCGGACCGGCTGCGCTCGAACTGCATCAGCAGATGGTGTATCCCCCATCGATCATGATGTCAGCGCCGGTGATCATGTCCGCTCCATTCGAGAGCAGAAACAGAATGGCCGCGGCAATTTCATCCGTGTACGCAAAGCGTCCGACGGGTATTAGCTTCTTCATCGCTTCGCCCTTTTCGCCCTCCCAGGCGGCTGCGCCCATCGGCGTCAGCACAACGGTCGGCGAAACCGTATTCACCGTTATTCCGCGCAACGCCCATTCTTTGGCCAGCACTTTCGTCATACCGATCAACCCGGCTTTGGCCGACGTGTACGCACAATGCTTGTCGATCGCCACGGTTGCGGCCTGCGAAGCAATATTGACGATCTTGCCTCCGTGGCCGCTCGCGAGAACATGCCGCGCGAAATGCTTCGCGCACAGGAACGGACCCGTGAGGTTCACGCCGATCTGCTTTTGCCACTCGTCGACACCGATGTCTTCGGCTGCCGTCAGCGTGATGCAGCCGGCCGCATTGACGAGCAGATGAAGATCGCCGAAGTGGCCAAGCGCAGCCTTCATTGCCTTTTCGACGTCGGCCTCGTTAGCGACGTCGCATGGAAACGCGCGGGCGTTAGTGGCTCCGAGTTCTTCGATCGCCGCCTGCACGCGCGGCTCTTCGAAGCTCGGATAGAAGATCGCAACGCGGGCACCCTTCGCGATAAGCGCTGCGTTCGTCGCCATCGCGATACCGCCCAGACCACCCGTGACGACGGCGACCTTGCCGTCGAGCCGGAAGTCGAAGTCGACGCCATGACGCAGCGACATGTCGTACTGAATTGCCATTCCAGTGTCTCCTTGAGGTCTTTGCTATACGTTCAATGCGCGCACTGGGCGCGAATTGCGTCGGCGATACCTGCCGCGTCGATTCCGTAATGGCGCCGGATGCCTTTGCGCGTACCGTAGTTTGCGAATTCGCCTTCGGTGATGCCGAGCATGGTCAGCGGTTTCGAGAGCTGACGCCGCGCCATCAGCACAGCCGTAAGCGCGCCGATGCCGCCATGAAGCGAATGTTCCTCAACGGTGACAATCGAGTCATGAGCCGCAATGATTTTTGCGAGCGCATCGGCATCGAGCGGCCGGATTGAAGAGAGGTTGACGAGCGTCGGCGCAATGCCATGCTCTGCCTTCAGCGACTCGCAGGCTTCGAGCGCCTCGCCGACCACGGAGCCCAACGCAATCACCGCGACGCGGCTGCCCTCGATCACCACGTCCGGGCGACCAGGCTCGAAACGGTAGCTCGCCTCGTGAACGATCGGAAACTTCGCGTTATCGAGCCGGATATATACGGGACCTTCGACGGCCGCAGCGTATTCGATCATCTGCACGACTTCGATCCCGTCGCACGGCGCAAGAATCTGCACGTTGCCGAATCCGCTCATGATTGATATGTCGTCGATGGCATGGTGCGTCGACGCCAGCGGGCCGTACGCGACACCGGCGTTCAGGCCCAGCATCTTCACGTTTGTTGCGCTATAGCAGACGTCGTTCTTCACCTGCTCGTTAGCGCGAGCCACGAGGAACGGCGCCGCGTTGGCCGTGAAGACGACATGGCCGCCCAACGCCAGGCCCGCGGCCATACCGACCATGTTCTGTTCCGCGATGCCGACATTGATGACCCGTTCGGGGTACGTCTCTAGAAACGGGCTGATCTTCGACGTGGACGTGGAGTCCGCGACCATCACGACAATGTCGCGGCCTTCGGCCGTCAACCGTCCGAGCGCGCTGACCGCACCGTCCCGCAAATCGGCGTACTCACGCATGGTCCAGTTCCTCCAATGCCTGCTTCAGTTGCGTTTCGTCCGGGACCTTGTGATGCCATGCCGGCACGTTCTCCATGAACGACACGCCGCGGCCCTTGATCGTATGAGCGATGAGGACTTTCGGCTTCCCGTTTTCGTAGTCCAGACTTTCGATCAGTTTCCAGATGGCGTCGGCCTGATTGCCGTTGACGTCGTGCACTTCGAAGCCGAAGGCCCGGAATTTTTCGTCGAGCGGGTCCATGTCCATGATGTTGTGGGTGAAGTCCGCCAGTTGCAGCCGGTTGCGGTCGACGATCACCACGAGATTGGCCAGTTCGAAATGCGCCGCCGCCATTGCGGCTTCCCAGTTCGAACCCTCTTCCAGTTCGCCGTCGCCTGTGAGAACGAAAACGCGGCCGACCGAGCCTTTCGTGTTAACGGCATGACGCCGCTTAGCCATCGCGAGCCCTGCCGCGATCGGGAAGCCGTGTCCGAGCCCGCCCGTGTTGACTGTCACCAGCGACGGCAGCTTTTGCCTGACCGGATGTCCCGGCAGACGTGAACCGTCCTTGAGATACGTGAGAAGTTCTTCGTCAGCCAGCCAGCCGAGTTCGGCAAAACAGGAATAGAGGCCGCCTACGCCGTGTCCTTTGCTGAGGATGAATTCGTCGTGCCATTTGACGGTGCCGTCCGACTGAACTTCGTAGCGGAGCACATGGAAGTACAGCGCCGCGAGCACATCGGCCTCGGACATGTCGCCGCCCGTGTGGCCGCTCTTCGCAGCGGAATTCATCACGCAGATTTTTTTACGGATTTCCTGCGCCCGCCGATGTAGGGCGTCGCCAGACTGCTTGTAGGGGTTTTCCATTCCCAACTCCCGAACTTCCCGTTTGCTTGAGATTCAGTTTCTTTTACTTTCTTTAGAAAGTCAAAGAGAAATAGATGGAAAGCGGGAAAACCCCTGGCCGGGCCGTACTGCTGCCGTTTAGGGCACAATATCGACGGGTGTTGTGAAGCCGCACCGACGCTTCGCGGGATGAGCAAATGGACCAACGGACAAGAACAGAGAAGATCTTTGAGAAAGTGCAGGCCGCCAGGCTGGTAAAGCTTTCCGAGCTTTCCAGCGAGTTTGGCGTTTCGATGCCAACTATTCGAAAAGACATTGATGAGCTGCAGAAGCAGGGACGCGTTGAACGCGTTCACGGCAACGTCCGCCTGGTCACGTCGGAGGCGGGTCCGAGGCGCCATTTTGTCGATCGGGCCAACATCCTTCCGACAAGTCCGGAAAAAGCGCTGATCGGACGGATGGCGGCGAGCCTCGTCAAGAACGGCGACTCCATCATTCTGGATTGCGGTGCGACGACGACCGAACTTGCGAAAAATCTTCTTGATCGTCAGAACCTGCGGATCGTAACGAATGCGCTCAACATCGCGATCATTCTCGGCGCGGAGCCTACCAACCGGATCATGCTGACGGGCGGCGAATTCAAGCCGGAAACCATTGCGGTCTCGGGAGAAAAGGCGTCGGCCTTTTTCCAGGGCATGTTCGTCGACAAACTGTTTCTGGCTGCCGGTGGTGTGTCGAAAGAATCCGGTATTTCGTACCCCGACTTCATCGACCTGCACGTTAAGCGGGCGATGATCGATGCGGCAAAGACCGTCTACCTTCTCGCCGATTCGGGCAAGTTCGGAAAACGCGAGTTCGCGGCGTTCGGGGCGATGGACCGAATCGACTACCTTGTCACCGACGGGGGCCTGACGGACGACTTCGCAAAGTGGCTAGGCGATAACGGCACGCAGATCATCTACGCTGCGGACGAGACGGACGAGTTGGCGCGCTGAGGGACAGTAGCGCTAAGCGCTTCGTCCGACGTTGCGGCGGCGGCTCCGGATTTCGCGACGATTTCCACGCCGTCGGGCTCGAACGCAATTCGCCTATTGCGCGGCGAGGTCGAGCCGACAATCGATACCCGCATCAGCATCACCGACAATCCAACGCAGCGCTCAACGGCAAAAGCGCGGGACATTCCCGGACGTCGTAGTCGCGCCGGGACCTGGGCGCGATTGTTGCGACGGCGCACGCGATGCACAAACCAATGCGCCTTTTTTGGCCCTATCCCGCGTCTCGCGTATGCTCCGAAAAGCGTCGCCGGGAAAGCGGCAGCTCGTAGTAAAGAAGACTGAAGTACTCACACTCTTTGGGAGGTCAGCATGTTTTCCTTCATTGGTACAGTGATCGTAGGGCTGGTCGTCGGATTGATTGCGCGCGCGCTGAAGCCAGGCGACGACCGCATGGGTCTCATCATGACCATCATCCTCGGTGTTGCCGGCTCGCTGATTGCGGGCTACGTCGGACGTGCGCTGGGCTGGTATCAGCCGGGGCAGCCGGCAGGCTGGGTGGCGTCGGTGATTGGGGCGATCGTGCTGCTGGTCATTTATGGAATCGTGCGGCGCCGGGCATGAGCGCCTGGCGGTGACGCGACGCGCCCGCCCGGAGTCGGCTCTGGTCTGCAAGCGAATAAACCGAGTCGTCGCCGGCGGGCATCCGATGCTTTAGCGCGAAAGATCGAAGCCGAGTTGCGCGCGGCCAAGCGGCGTCAAATCGCTTTCCTGAGCGCGGCCGGCGAAGTCCGTTTCGAAGTGGTCGGCGGGAAAATCGGGCGGGCTTTCGCCGCGCAAAAAGCTCGGCAACTGACGCTTCAGGTAGGCCTCGTTTTTCGCGCACCACGGCGCCGAAGCGATGTACATCACGTTGCTGTAGCCGCTGCCGCGATGCGCGTCTTCGACGGAATGCACGACGTCGCTGTGCCAGAACACCGCGTCGCCCGGCTGCATGTGCGGAATCGGCGTGACTGCTTCGAGCAGCAGGCCGTGCCATTCGGGCTTGATCGACAGCGCGCGGGCGGGTTGAGCGCCGCACAGTTCGTCGTCGGGAACGTCGTCCTGCAATGCTCGCAGAATCACGTAAGCCATCGCGTTGGCGATCGGGATCAATTGCAATGTGCCGTCGCCGGGGCCTTGCGGCGTTAGCGCAGTCCAGCCCTGGAAAGTGCGAAACATCGAACACACGGCCGGCGACGGAATTTCCTGCACGTCCGGCCGATACGCGGCGTCGAACGGGTCATACGCGCGCCAGTTGCCTGACAGCACATGCCGATAAACCTGCTGAAAATTCGTGTCGAGCCAGCGCTCGACCGAGCCGCCATCCACGTGCGGCGACAAACCGAGCGACTCGGAACCCGGCGGCCGGCGACGAATCCGGTCCGCGTACACCGGCACGCGCTCGGGATCGAAGTGCCGCCGGCCTTCGCTCTCCGACGTCCACAGGCGGTTCAGGAACACGCGCGTATTCGTTAGCTGTTGCGACTGGCGCGCGGCCGTTTGCGGCTTCGACCAGTAGACGCCGTAAATCTGCGGCTTGCTCGACGCCAGGTTGCCGAAATACTTGTCTTCCGCGCGATGCGCCAGCTTGGCGTCGAGGTCGTTGCGCTGCACGTATTCGGCGATTTCGTCGTTCCAGTCGTTTGCTTGCTGCCGGTCGAAAACGCCGCGCACGACGCACGCGCCGCGCGTTTTGATGCTGGCGATCGTCGCCTGATCGACAGCGCCGGACAGCACCGACGAATAATCGAACACGGGAATCGCATCGCGCCCCTGCGCGCGGTCGCGGTGAATCGCGTCGATCTGCTGGCGGATCGCGCCTTCCACCTGCTCGAACACTTGCTTGTAGTTCGGCAGCGCGGCGCGCAACGTGCGCTTGGTGCTGCGAATAGCCTCGGGAAGATTGTCGATGACGAGCGGCATGGGTTGTCTCCTTGAGATGATCTGTGTGCTTCGGCCTTCCTGCAGATTAAGGATGTTCGGCCATCGCCAAGCATGCTTTACGGCCACATACCGATACAATCCAGACATTCGCCGCCGTTTCCGGCTCCCCAGTGCGGCCAGGCTGCCTATCGTGAAACCTCAATACGAACGCGTCACCATTCCGGACGGCTGCTCGATCCGCGTCTACCATCGGCAGCTCGCGCAGATACCGTTCGAGTGGCACCACCACCCGGAATACGAACTCACGCTGACGATGAATAGCCGCGGCCGCCGTTTTATCGGCGATCACATCGCGGAGTACAGCGGCGACGATCTCGTCCTCGTGCCGCCCGACATGCCGCATACGTGGGCGTCGACGGCACCGATCGACGCGAGCGCGCCTCAGGTAGCGATCGTCGTGTGGTTCAGCGGCGACTGGGCGCGGCGAATCGCGGACTGCTGCCCGGAGTTCGCGTCGCTGCGTACGCTGCTGCGACGCGCCGCGCCGGGGCTGCGCTTTTCGAGCGAAGCCGCTGCGTCGATGCGCGAGCGAACGGAGGCGTTGCTGGACCCGTCGCCGCGCGTGCGGCTTGCCGCTGTGCTCGACGTGCTGGCGCGGCTTGCGGAAGGCGCTTCGGAGCCGTTGGCGTCGCCGGCGGCGTATCGAAGTGCAACGAAGCAAGGCGGTGCGTCAACGTATAGCGCCGTGCGATTTGCCGGGGCGGGCCGACCGGCCGATTCCGTCGAGGCGGGAGCGGGAGGTGAAGCGGAAGCAAGAACGCGTCGCCCCGTCGGAGGCGTTACCGTCACGCCGGGCGCAAGCGCGTCCGAAGCCGAGCGGCTGAACCGCGTCCTCGATCTGCTCGACCGGCGCTTTCACGAGCCGCTGCGGATCACCGAACTGTGCGAGGTAGCGAACCTGTCCGAGCGCTCGTTGCACCGCTACTTCGTGCGGCATCTCGGCGAAAGCGTCGGGCGTTATCTGAACCGTCTGCGGATCGGCTATGCCACGCGTCAACTGACGGACACGACATGGCCCATCGCGCTGATCGCAGCGAAGGCCGGCTTTGCGAATCTGGCCAATTTCAATCGACAGTTTCTGGCGGCGCGCGGCATGACGCCGAGCGCGTATCGACGCTTCTTCGAGACGCATGGCCGGACCGCGGAAGACGCGGCCGCGACGCCGCATAATTTGCAGATGCGTCCGCCTTCGCTCGAGAGGTCGGGAAGGCGGCAGCGGCGCGAATGAGCTTCCACGACGAACGGCTCGCCGCACGCAACACGCATCGCAATACGCGTCGAAAACGGAAACGCCCCAACGGTGTACCCGTTGGGGCGTTTTCTATCTCAAGCGTTGAAGCCCACTCCAGCCCGTAGCGAACCAGCCACTACAGGCCAGGCAGACTCAACCCGCTCAGCGTTGCCCGATCGGCTTCGCCTCACGCGGCGTATCGCCGATGAACAGCTGACGCGGACGGCCAATCTTCTGCTCAGGATCGGCGATCATTTCGTTCCACTGCGCAATCCAGCCGACCGTACGCGCCATCGCGAAGATACACGTGAACATCGACGTCGGAATGCCCAGCGCGCGCTGCACGATGCCCGAGTAGAAGTCGACGTTCGGGTACAGCTTGCGCGACACGAAGTATTCGTCTTCCAGCGCGATCTTTTCCAGTGCCATGGCGAGCTTGAACAGTGGGTCGTCGTGCAGGCCCAGTTCGTTCAGCACTTCGTGGCAGGTTTCGCGCATCAGCTTCGCGCGCGGATCGTAGTTCTTGTAGACGCGGTGACCGAAGCCCATCAGCTTCACGCCCGAGTTCTTGTCCTTCACCTGCTTGATGAACTCAGGAATGTTGTCGACCGAGCCGATTTCTTCCAGCATGTTCAGCGCTGCTTCGTTCGCGCCGCCGTGCGCCGGGCCCCACAAGCAGGCGATGCCCGCTGCGATACACGCGAACGGATTCGCGCCCGACGAACCGGCGAGACGCACGGTCGACGTCGACGCATTCTGCTCGTGATCCGCGTGCAGAATCAGGATACGGTCGAGCGCGCGCACCAGCACGTCGTTGACCTCGTACTCCTCGCACGGGTTCGAGAACATCATGTGCATGAAGTTCGCGCTGTACGACAGGTTGTTGCGCGGATACGCGAACGGCTGGCCGATGCTGTACTTGTACGCCATTGCGACCAGCGTCGGCAGCTTCGCGATCATGCGAATGGCCGACACTTCACGGTGACGCGGATTGTTGATGTCCAGCGAGTCGTGATAGAACGCCGACAGCGCGCCGACTGCGGCAACCAGAATCGCCATCGGGTGCGCGTCGCGACGGAAACCACGGAAGAAGAAGTGCATTTGCTCATGCACCATCGTGTGATTCGTGACGGTCTTCACGAACTCGGCCTTCTGCTCCGTGTTGGGCAGTTCGCCCTTCAGCAGCAGATAGCACGTTTCGAGGAAGTCGGCGTTTTGCGCGAGGTTGTCGATCGCGTAGCCGCGGTACAGCAGTTCGCCTTTATCGCCGTCGATGTAGGTGATCGCCGAATTGCACGCCGCCGTCGACATGAAGCCCGGGTCGTACGTGAACTTGCCGGTCTGGCCGTACAGCTTGCGGATGTCGATCACGTCCGGGCCGAGAGTGCCCTTGTAAATCGGCATTTCAACGCTCGGCGAATTGTCGCTGAACGATAGCGTGGCTTTAACATCTGACGGGGTCATAGCACATCCTCAATCGAAGTATGTAAACAGGGTTTCGATAATTGCACGCCTGGAACAACGCACTCGCGGCGCTCAAGCGTTGCGCAGCAGCTCCAGGACCCGAATCACATCGGGGTCGGCAAGCTCGCCTTCAGGTTCCTTGCGCGCGAGAAGCAAGTCCATCAGGTCGTTATCGCTCAGCTCGAGCAGGCGCGTAAGTGCGCCCACATCGGCATCGCTGAGGTCATGCTCATATCGGCTGAAAAAACGTTCAAAGATCAGATCGTTTTCCAGCAGGCCCCGCCGCGCGCGCCAGCGAAGACGCGCGCGGCGGAGAGGATCGGACTGATGCGATGCATCGTTCATGTCAATACTTGCCGGGTCGCTCCGCGGCGCTCCGACCGCTCTTTCGGGCAGCCAACGACACGAAGCGTGGGTTATTCACTTCACTCTAGACAGTGCGGCGAACCATCAATTCCTTGATCTTGCCA
>NZ_JBFUPM010000019.1:0-122947 GCF_041355255.1 Paraburkholderia sp. RCC_158
AAACTGGCTCGCCGCTCAACAGGGACGAGCCGCGTAAATCTCTCAGCTATGGGATTCGCGAAACAGGGGCAACGTCAGCCGTCGACGAAGTCGAGGCGCGGCGTATTGCGCTCATGGAGAACATCCAGCGCGAGGACCTTTCGCCCGCCGAAGAAGCTCGCGACGCAGCTGAGCTGCTAGGGATCCATGGCGGCGATCGCGACGTAACGGCCAAAATTCTTGGCTGGTCACGCTCGACCCTCGACAGCCGCCTTGCGCTGCTGAACTGTTCGACGGCTGTGCTCGATGCACTGAGCGAGCGGAAGATCAATATCGCTCACGCCGAGCTGCTGGCGGCGCTCTCGAAAGAGAATCAGGACAAGGTCCTGCCCGTCGTCGTCGCGGAGAAGCGTTCAGTCGCGGACGTGCGCAAGCTGGTCGAATCGGCGTCATGCGCGTTAGCCTCGGCTATCTTCGACAAGTCGGATTGCGCGGGCTGCCCGCACAACTCGTCGACGCAGGCGCAGATGTTTGGCGAAGCGATAGGCACTGGCAACTGCACGAACCGTAGCTGCTTCAACGATAAAACGGAGAAGCAGCTTGAGGCCACGGCCGCAGGTTTGCGCGATGAGTTCCAGACCGTGCGTATCGTGCGGGTCGGCGACAACCACACACGCGTGCAACTGGCGGTGGATGGCCCGAAAGGCGTCGGACTTGAGCAGGCGAAAGCCTGTCATGCCTGCGCGAACTATGGCGCGGCTGTCAGCGGCTTGCCAGAGTCCCTTGGAAAGGCCTATCGCGGGCAATGCTTCGACACCGTCTGCAACATGAAGAAGGTGGCGGCGCGCATCCAGGCTGAAAAGGCTGCAAAACAGCCGGAGAAAGCCGAGGGCGCGAAGTCGGCGCCGGCGGTGAAGAGCGCGAATGGCACGGGCAGCAAGTCAGCCAGTGCACCGTCCTCCACTAATCCCTCGGTCACGGTCATTGCCGAGTCCGAGAAGGTGAAGGCGTATCGCGTGAAGCTCTGGCGTAAGGCACTGCGCATGGACATCGGCATGAATCACGAACTGGCTCGCCAGTACCTGATAGCAATCGTGCTGAGTGGCCATGCCCGTCAGATCGATGACGCCTCGTTCCGCAAGTTTTTCGAGCGGATCGCGGAGGGTGAGGCACCGCTCGCCAATCTGCCTAAAGCGATCGACGCCGTGCAGGCGACGAACGAAGGCAAGCAGGCCGACCTGATGATCGCGATGCTGTTTGCAGCGATCGAGGGGCTCGACGTGACCAACCTGACCCAGCTTTGCAAATCGCACAAGCTGGACCTGAAAAAGCACTGGAAACTCGACAAGGAGTTTCTGGAGCTGATCACGAAGTCCGAGATGACCGTTCTCGCCGACGAGCTTGGCATTCGTGCCGCGCTTGGCGAGAACTTCAAGAAGGTCTTCGCGAAATCCAAGCCGGAAGTCATCGAGGCACTGCTCAAGGTCGAAGGTTTCGACTACACGTGCAAGCTGCCGAAGGTTCTGAAGTTCTGATGTGGCGGGGCGCGTTCGGCGCCCCGTTTTCCCCTCTATGTCATACGCCGCCCTAAGCGCGGCGTTTCTCTTTTCTGGAGTCACTTATGTTTCAGCAACTCGAAGCGCTTGTGCGCTCATCCGGCAAGGTCGTGATGACCATTCAGGCGGCCGGCGACCAGCTGGCGGTGTTTGTCGTGCCGCACGGCGCGACAGACCCGGCGTTGCGTCAGCCACTCGTACTTACAGCGACGGCGGCCGAACTCGATGAGGGTTTCGCCAATGCACTGTTGACCTACACAGGTTCGCACAAATCGCTCGAGGAACAGGTCGCGGTCACCGCGGCCATTCTCGACGAAGCGAAGAAGTCGCAGGTCGGAAAGGCGCAGAAGGCGTTGCAGGGCGGTTCGAAAAAGGCGCAGACCGCGCCGGCTTCGAACAGCGCAGCGGACGAAGACGAGAGCGGAGACGAAGACGAGGCGCAAGCGTCGGACTCGACTCCCGCATCGGCAACGGCCGCACCCGCGTCCGCATCGTCCGAGCCGAAGGGCACGGATCTCCTGTCGCTTCTCGGATAAGGAGACCACCCATGTCGATCTCTATCGCCGCAGTGATCCGCGAATTCGCCTACAACGGCATGAACCTGCTCGATCCCGGGCCGGCGTTCACGCCGGACCAGGTTCGCGATCTTTACAGCGCGCAGTATCCGGAACTGACGACGGCCGCCGTAGACGGGCCTGAGATCAAGGACACGGTGATGCGGTACACGTTCGTCCGCGCGGCGGGTGCCAAGGGCTCCCATGCGTAAGGACGCTTTGCTCAAAGCCCTGTCCGGTCCGGATGCGGCATTCAACCAGGAACCGCCCGAAAGGGCGGTTTTTCTTTATGACGAGGAAGCCCGCTCATGCTCTTCGATCCTTCAACAGCTGATTCGCACCTCACTCTCGGCGTCGGTGGGTCGTGGCAACCGCCACGCGCTGCCGTTGCCCGACGTGGATCTGCCGCTGATTTTCTGACGCTGCCCAGCGTCGCGGACGACGTCCCCGTCGCTGCACGCGTGAAGTGGCGCGAGGACGTGTCGCTCGCCTCTCTCGTCACGAAGCACTTCCTGTACGGACCGCTGCGCGCGGCGGACGTGAACGAGCCGGTTGACGCTGGCGATGCCTTCCAGCAGGCGTTCTTTGCCTGGGCACGGCGTCACACTGGCGGGCTGGAGCGCATTACGGTCCGGCCGTGTCTGTTCGACAGCCACGCGGTCAACGACATCCTTCGGTACACCGGCACGGGAAGCAATGACGAAGATCCTTCGCCACTGTTTTTCGCGCTGGAGTCGCCAGAGGAATGGATCTGTTCGTTCGGGGCGACCACTGCAAAGTTGCGCGCAGCGCATCCGCTGCTGCTGCGAACCCTCATGTCGACTATCCATCGCGCGTCCCTGCGCACGCTCTGGCTGCGAACGCCGGACTGGTTCATGTACGAGTTCTCATGCTGGTACTGGGACGGCGACGAAAGCATCACCGACGCGGAAGCCGAGGAGATGCTCAAGGAACGGTTCGGCGAGGACGAGGAGGCGCGCAAGGCTTACCTTCCGTCGGTCGTCAAACCCACGCTGGCGCCGCAGGACGCCGAAGCTTCGGTTTTCTCCGGCGGCCGCTGGCGGCTTCGTCCGGCACTGACGGAAGAAGAACTGCTCGCGCTGCGTTCCAGAAGCAGGGGGACGGTTCGTCGCGTATGTACCGAGCTTCTGCGGTTGAACCGCCTGATGCATGGCACACGGCATCGGCGGCTATTCAATGCGGCCTACGAGACCAACCCTGTGTACGCAGGATGCGGAATCGTCTACGACGGCAGCGAAATCATCGGCGACCTTCTCGACGCACATTTTGATAGCGAGTCCCAGAGCGGTGAAGCCACGACTTACCACGGCTTTATCGCATTGGGCGACAACGCGCGCGCGATCCGTCGGCAGTACGCCGATTGGGAGCTCGCATTTTCCATTCTGAAGCGTCTCGACCGCCTGCTGGCGTTGGTGACGCACATCATCTAGGAGTTTTCTTATGTCTGGTATCTCAACTGGCCGCGCCGGTGCAGATGTTGCACTGCAGTCGGCACTGCTGCTGTATGGCGCGAAGGATGACAGCACCGTGTTTGCAACGGCGCACCCGATCGCACTGGTGAACGGGCGCCCCACGGTCGGCGCAGGCCGGCCGCTGCAACGCGATGCGCTGATTTCTGCGCTCACGAAACTGGCGGAGCACGCCGCACCGAAGGCGGAGTTCCTGCCGGCGACAGTGTTGGGTGTCTCGTCGGCGGCCGTGACGTGGTGGTGCCCGGGCGGTATGCGCCGGGTGTTCTTCAAGTGCTCTAATCTTGGTGAGCGCTCCGCCGTCGTGCCGCATCCGGGACTCGTATTCCAGGCATCCAATTTGGGATTTCGTGTCTTTGCGCTCGCCGATGGAGATCGACCCACGGCGGGAACGAAGCTGTTCGAGCCGCCGTACTTCAACACGTGGGATCAGGGCGGCATCTGCATCGGAACGGCGCGGGTGCCCAAACGTGTCGATGTCGCATCGATCCCCCGCTGGGAAGCAGGGTTTTTCGAGTCGGCATTCACCCATCCAAACGCAGGCGGCAAGCGCGTGAGCTATACGGATGGTGAATACGCCTTCTGGCGCGACATGCTCGACGGCAAGTTCGGCGAGTCGTTTCCGCTGGAGTGCCTCGTGCCGACCAAATTCACGGTGCAGGCGCTGGTGAGCGGTCGCGTCGGAGGTGCAGCATGAACCCATTGGACGCGGTACTGCAGAAGTCGTTTCCGTCCGTGATGGTCCCGCGCAATGAGGCGGTGCCGCCGCTGACGGCCGCGGGCGAGCGGTTGCTGATCGCTGCTAACGGCATCTGGCTGGAAGTCTTCCGTCCATGGATACGGGTGGTCCGCTGCATAGCCCGTTACGACGTGCGCACGGCGATTCCGTACGGCGAGGTTGCCGAATCAACGGAACTGCTGTGCGGCGCTGTACCGGCAGAGCACGTGGCTGCGTTCTACCAGATGGCCCGTGCTGCTCTGCCGAACGAGGCGGGGGCCTGGATCGTCTGGAACAACCACACGCGGGAATTCCGGATCGTGGCGTTGCCTTCGTTGTCACATGGTCCTGGCCATCTCGTTTACGAGCGGCCGGTTCTGGGTGACGGCGAAAGCGTCGTGCTGGACTGTCATTCGCATGGGTCGGGCGCCGCATTTTTCTCGCGTACCGACAACGACGACGACCGGCACGATGTGAAACTGGCATTGGTGCTCGGACATTGCGACCGCGCACCATCGGTCGCGCTTCGACTGTGCGCCAAGGGGATTTTCGAGAAGCACGACGGTATCCCCGGCACGTGGCAGGCAGCGCTGGATGCGGAGGTGACGGCATGAGTACTGCCATCAAGCACCGCATTCCGCAGCACATGCTCACGCAGCCCTGGCGGGTGGTTGTGGTTGGCGCTGGCGGCACCGGCAGTGCGTTGCTGCCGAGCCTGGCGCGGCTGCACCACGCAATGATGGAGCTTGGACATCCGGGCGGGATCGAATGCACGGTGTACGACGACGACACGGTCAGCGAGACGAATGTCGGCCGGCAGGGGTTCTATCCGAACGATGTTGGCCAGTACAAGGCGTTGCTACTCGTAAACCGGTTGAACAACCTCATGGGTACGCGTTGGATTGCGGAGGCGCGTCGTGTCGACTCAAGTGTCAGGCTGTATGCGGACATGGTGATCGGATGTGTTGACACGCGGCGTGCCCGCCATGCAATCGTGCAGTCTGCGAAGCGTGGCTCGTGCGGTTATTACCTCGACTGCGGCAATGAGACGGATCGCGGCCAGGTCATTCTCGGCGAGTTTGGAAAGGCGCGACATGACAGGCTGCCCCATGTGGGCGATCTGTTTCCCGACCTTCTGAATGCGAAGAATGACAAGGGCGACGACACGCCGTCCTGTTCGATGGCCGACGCACTGCGCAAGCAGTCGCTGGTCATCAACCAGGCGATTTCGGTGCAGGCGTTCAATCTGTTGTGGACGCTCTTTCGCACCGGGTCGCTGGACTGGTCGGCTGTGTTTGTGAACCTCGCAACGGGGCGAACGAACCCTGTCCCGACCGATCCAGCAGCGTGGGCACGATTTGGATACGACGCGCCTGCTCCCAGGCAACGGAAGTCGCGGAAGAAAGCAGCATGATCACTGACGCGAAGCAGATGCAATGTGGTGGTTGCGGTTGCGTTGATTTCAGGCTGTACACCGCTGATGCGGAGGTTCGCATCGCCGCGGAATGCCAGAAATGTATGGATGTCTCGTATATCCAGCCTGCAACCACAAAACTTGAAATCGAGTGGGGCGAGAAGTCGGACGGTCGTCTGACGGTCTGACCGCGATGCCCCGTTCCACACCATGCCGCTTCCTTCGGGAAGCGGCTTTTTTTTGACCGGAGAATCATGAAACAGAAGATTGTCGCTTGCCTGGCGCAACACGGGTGGGCCAAGGACCGGATCGTGGATGCGTTCAGCAAGACGTTCGAGACCGTTGTCGCGCCGAAGCGGGCCAGCATCTGGTTGAGCTTCGATCGCGAGTGCGATCGCTGGTGGCTAAAGAACGGCGAATTCACGAGCGCTGGCGAGAATGTATTGGCGGGCAGCTTTGCGATATTCCCGACCGGCATGCCTCATGACGAGATCGAAGACACCGTCGCGGTCTTCGTTGCCGGTATGGAAGGCAGCATAGCAGGGGCGTATTCCGTCCGGCTGCTTGGCCAACGGGCGCAGGAGCGATCACCGAACACACCCGCTCACAGGGGCTAGACCTTTATTGTGCTCGCCGCAGCAGTGCATCTGACAGCACCTGTGGTTGCGTCGACGACTGCACTTAACTTATGACGACGCGCGCCGTTCCCTCCGGGGGGCGGCTTTTTTTTCGCCTGCGTATCGCCGATTCACGGTATCCATTCGACGCATCCTCGGAAGGAGGGCGCTGCTTGCGTTGGGCGCCGCCAGGCGAGTCCAAATGATGAAAGCTAGGTCCGTTTCGTGATGTTTCAGCACTTCGACGGCTCGGATGTGGCCTAGACTCACTCTATCACCCGCGCTTCTGCGCATCGAAAGAACACTCCAGCTTGCTGGGGTGCTCAAACCTATGACCGGCTAATGCTGGTCGTCCACGACGGACAGACCCGTCTGTCAACCCTGTTGGGAGCCATCCCAACGGGACCGGCTCCCGTTTTTTTTCGGAGCTGTTCAATGTCGAATCGCAACCACGCGGCCACTGCCGTTTCGTTCCAGTTCGTTCTTATCGTTGCTGCCGTTGTCGCTATAACCGGCTGCGCACTGGTCATTTTCGGCTGTGCGTTCGAAGCGCAGGGTCAACTCGACCTGCTGCGGGCATCCGGACCGGCTGCTCTCGATACCTATCTGGCGCATGTCGGTTCGCATCAGTTGTCATTCGCTGCGCTCATGGTCGCGTCCGTTACTGGACACGGCTACGCGTACGGCGCGTTCATCCAAGGCATCGGTCTCTGGCTTGTCTTCGCTCTCGCACCGCTTTCGGTCGTGCTGCTCACGGCGGCGCGCTGGTTTGCTGTTCGCGACCGGAGCACGAGCCTTCGCCCTGCTATGGCTCACTGAACTTAAACACCTTTTCTTTCCCGTCCGGGCGACCTCCCTGACGGGACGGTTGCCCCAATCTCGTTGAGGCAATCAAATGTTCAAGATCATCGTCAGTCTCGTTCTCGCATCCATGCTGTCGGCTTGCGCCGGTATCGACTTCGGTTCGCCGAATACCTACCAGCGGTATGACGTTCAGCACGCCGGCTCCCTGGAACAGGGAACGGTTCTCCGCACTCGCGCAATCACGATCGAAGCCAGCCAGGACAACTCCGGGCTGACCTCGCTCATCAGCGCGGGGGTCGGTGCTTTCCTTGGCTCACGCACGATTGGCAACGGCACCGGTCGCTACATCGCCGGTGCCTTGTCCGGAGCTGCATCCGGCTTCATCACGCAGAAGGTTTCGCAGGTGCTGTCGCATCACGCAGGGCTCGAAATCATCGTGCACACGAGCACAGGGCGCGATGTGGTTGTGGCTCAACCCGACGATCAGCAGTTTGCGCCGGGCGATCACGTTCTGCTCATTTCAACCAACTCGGGTCTGCGCGTTACGCACTGACCTGGCTTCTTTCCTGCACGCGCCGGTTTTCGCCGGCCTGTCTTTTCATCGCGAGGTGTCCCCGAAAGGGCACCTCGCTTTTTTTTCGAGGTCCGTATGTTGAGAGTTCCCAAGGTGTTCTATGCCGATCGCCGCAGTTCGGGCGCGGCGGCGGACGCCGCAATAACTGACCACGCGACGCGGATGTTGCGCCGGGTGGCGCGAGATCTGCGTCTGCGTCTACAAGATCACGAGATCGTCAGCGAACCGGCGCGTCGCGGCCGCGGCTGCCGCGTAACGCTGCGTACGCCGGCGGTCATGCTGGAAGTAGCGGACACGCCGACACGTCAGATGGTTGCCGTGTCGTTCCGTACCCGCCGTGGCCGTTCGGACATGTCGGGCGGTGGTGAGAATGCTGTACCGCTCGACCAGCTCTCGTCCGCGGAGGGTTATAAGGTGCTGCTCGGCGGTCTCCGGCTTGCCGGCGGTCTCGATGCTGAGCAGCGGTAGGAGGCTCAATGGAAATCATCGATATTCTTGTTGAATACGCCTCCGGCATGACGATCGCCGATAGGGCTGCCCTGCTGCCGGATCTAGGCGAGGTCTGCCTGTCTGAAAGGCTCGCGGTGCTTTTGCGTGAGTTTTCGACGACGGAGGCTCCTCCGAGGGTGTCTGCAACGATCAGAGGGCGTACGGTCACGCTGGACCCGGGAGTCGATGGAAGCTTCATCGTTCCGAAGGGCGCGTTGGAATCGGCTCCAGTTCCAGTCTGGTGGCTGCGGGTCCTGCAGGCTTTAACTCCGAAAAACAAGGATCAATGGCAGCAGTTTGGTCGTTTCATGCATACGCTCTCCGCAGCGTCGTTGATCGGTGCGATTGGCTTCTGGCATTCCACGTCGTCGTGGACCGCCAGCAATATTCTGAGCGAGGTTAATCTGCTTCTCGCCTTTGTGATAACTTACTACGAGGGCATGGTTTCCATGAAAGGAGCATGAGCATGGGTTTCAGTTTCTTCGCTCTTGGTGTTGCGCTGGCTTTCCTTGGCTTGGGCATCTTTGCGGAGCACAACCGCCGCAAGAACACCGAGCGTCAGCATTCGCGCATCCCGCGTTAATCGGGTATTTGAGCCTGCCTGACAGGCTAAAAACCAATCTGGCCGCACCTTCGGGTGCGGCTTTTTCATTTCTGGATCCTCCATGCCGTTAACCCTTGATTTGCCCGTCGCCCTGGCGGCAGCCCCGTTTGAAACGGTCGGTATGACCGTTGGTAGTGTCGTAGACCAGATTTCACGTGCGTTGCGTCGTACGGAGATCGAACCGGAATGGGTGACCCACGCCAATTTTATTGACGCGGATTGTCCTGACAGGTTTGGCCTTGGGCCGTCGGCGCCGTGGCCCGTCGAAGAGTCAAACCGCCGCGTGAGTCTGGCGGTCGGGCGCGGCAGCTCCGAAGGCTGGGTTATCCGCATCGACGTGCTGGAACTGGCCACAAATGGTGAGTCCCAGTTGTGGAAGAGCGTCCCGCTCATCCGCATCAAGTCGCTGTCACGCTCCCAGGCGTGGTCGATAGCGGCGGTGGTGTCGCGGCTGCTCGATATCGACTGAAGAACCTATATTTTTTACCCCGATGGGCCAACATCCCGTCGGGGACGTTGGCCCCTTTTCATTTGTGGAGCCAACATCAATGTACACACTGTCCATTCCCGACCAGACATTCACCGTCGCCACGCTCGCGGGCGTCATCGCCCTTTTCGCTAACGACCTCGTGAAGAAGACGGAAACATCGTCGATATCCTTGTTCAGCGACGGCGTTCCGGCGAGCGTGACGCGATACAACGGCACGCTGGCAATCCGATGTGCCGGTTCGGCCGCCGAGATTGTCAACCGGCTATTCGGCGAAGTGCACGCGTTCTGGCTGTCCGCCTACGGCGAGCAAGCCCGTCCGTGGCAGATTCGCCCGACGCACTGGGACGAACTGTTCGGCCTCTTCGAGTTGGCGCGCGCACCGCACACGTTCCTGACGACCGACCAGATTGACGCAGAAAAAGCGGCCGCGCGAGACGCACGACAATTTTTCAGCCTGTCTTCGTTGTTCCACGAATCGGCAACCGCACGCTTTGGCTTCGGCGCGGGTGGTCCGCCCGTGACGGGCGGGCAGGTGAACGGCCGCCATGAGGTTCATGTCGCCTATGCTCTGCTTCGCAATGAAGACGTCCCCGCGGTGGTCATGGATGATTACCGCGCGATGGAGCAGCCATTCCGCTATGACCTGGAGTGGGCGGCGCCGCTGTTCGACGTACCGGAAGTTCGCGGCCGGTTCTCGGCAAGCAGATGGCAGAGCGTAAGCTCGGTCATGCGTCACGCGAAGCAACCGATTACGGCAGAAAACATCGACGCCATCGTTGCTGCAACGGCGCACCTGCCCGAAACGGCGGGATACATCGAGGTGGATGATGCTCTCTTCGATGCGCAAATCGTGAGCGCCGAGGCGTTGCCTGCAATGTTCGGAACGCCTGTCGCTATCGGGGAGCCGCTAAACGACTTCGCGTCGCGGCTGCGACAGTTGCTGGCGGACTGGCGGCGCGACAAGACGGTGGACCGCGCCGACATGGAACGCACGCAAGGTCGGATGAGTGTGCGCCGGCACAAGCTCGAGTGCGAGATGGCGCTCCTGTCACATGGGCGTGAGTCGTTCGAGTGGCCCAATCGCGTAGCTTCAGCTATCGAGGAGCGTGATCTTTCGATGCTTCTGAATCTGCTCGATACGCCGGACGATCACAACCGCAGCAGCAAGCAGGCCGTCGAGGAGTTCCACGGCGTAAAGCTGCGGGGCCTGAAGGCGAAAGCCCGTCGCCGTGCTGTCTTCAGTTTGTGTGGCTTCGACGAAACCGCTCAGCGAGAGTGGGAAAAGGCCGATGAACAGCGCAGGATGGAAAAGCGCAGGGCCGACGACGCACAGCGCGCCAGGGACGCGGCACAGAGCGCGCGTTACAAGCGCACTGACGGCACGGTCATCGACGGGGTCACGCACGTTGACGACGCCATCGCATCGGGTTTCAGTGAGATCCGTAACTGGCGCGCCGGTGCGATTCTTCAGTACGCACTGGTGAACCCGGCGCTTAACGAAGGACGGCGCCTGCAGGCGAAGGATGGCACGCTCGCGTATGCGCGGGCGGTCCTCGAGCGCCTTGCTGCATAAGGGGAGGGCATATGCGATTTGACCGTCAGGCCCGGCCGGAAGGTTTCTCCTGGACGAGCCGCCGTCAGGCACTGTTCCTCAGCCGTGAGCAGCGACAGCGCGAGAAGCTCGCGCAGGCATATCCGCTGTTCAGCGAGCAGCTTGAGCTACCGCCCGCACGGACGCTGGACGAAGAGCAGGCGCGTCGCGAGAGGTTATTCCTGGAGGCCGAGCAGCGTATGCGGGATCTGTACGCGCAGCAATGGCGGCGCACGCGTCGGGAGTACTTCGCGTGCACACCGGACCAGCGCGCCCGGATCAACGAGGAATGGGAGCGTTGGCGCGGCCCCGCAAGACCGTCCGCGTTCTCCTACGTGATCGAGAAGCACAACGGTGTCGGTGAAGAAAAATCGCGCGTATTTCGTCAGCGCGAACGAGCGTTGAATGCGCGCATCGATGCAATGTTGTCCGCGCAGTCCCCGCTGTCGTTGTCCTGATTCGACATTTCTTTAACTCAGACCGGCGCTATGCGCCGGTTTTTTTTCGTCCGCGGAAACCGGACCGCAAGCTGCAGCGCATTTTAAGCGGGGCGTTTTTTCGCAGCATATGCGCCGAACAGCGATGGCCGCATGCCTACACTGTGTCTATCACCCGCGTCCTGGACGCATCGAACTGCCGGATACACGGCAACAATTCTGCCCCAAGGGACTTCGTCCCTTCCGGGCGTCGTCGGGGCACTTCTTCTTCTTGAGGATCCCCATGAACAGCCCCGTGAGTTCCGACGCAACAGAGGTCTCGATCGCGCAGATCGAAGAAGCTATCAACGTCTGGCGCAACCGCAACCCGTCGATGTTTGAGACGGACGTGCTGGTTCTCTGTGCCGAAGCACGCTGTCTTGCCAACCTTTACGGTGAGATGATCTTCCTGCGCACCGCATCGGTTTCGCGCGGTGCGCTGACGCCGGCGCAACTGGCCGCGCTGGCCGGCGTGTGGGCGTAACGCACCACTGATTCTCCCGCGTCGTCCGACGCATCGACCTGCCGCGACAGCGGCACACCTAACCCGCCCCAAAGGGACCACGTCCCCTGGGGCGCTGGTTCGTGGGGCATTTCTATTTGCGAGAACCCCATGAACGCACGTAATAACGCTGTTGCATCTATTGCTGGCGCCGATCAGGCGCCTGCCAACCAGGTGACCGCAGGGCAGCTGATCGAACTTCTCACGGCCTATGTGCCGGCGCGGTTGCCGGTGCTGATTACCGGCAGCCCGGGCATCGGCAAGAGCGATATCGTCGAACAGGTTGCGCGAGCAACTGGTCACGCGCTACTCATCAGCCATCCGGTGGTCGAGGATCCGACCGATTCGAAGGGGCTGCCGTTTCCGTCTGCCGACGGCGCGACAGCACGCCACCTTCCGTTCGGCGATCTTCAGGCAGCCGTCAACAGCAAGACGCCCCTGATCTGGTTTCTTGATGACCTGGGGCAGGCGTCGCCAGCGGTTCAGGCAGCCAAGATGCAGTTGCTGCTGGCGCGGCGTATCGGAACCCACGTCCTGCCGGATCACGTCACGTTCGTTGCTGCGTCTAACCGGCGCAATGACAACGCGGGCGTGACAGGCATTCTTGACCCCGTCATCTCGCGTTTCGCGACTGTCGTGCAACTGATTGCGACGATCCAGGACTGGTCGGACTGGGCGGTGCGCCACAACGTACCCGCCGAGCTGATTGCGTTTCTACGGTTCAGGCCGGATCTGCTGTCCGTGCGCAAAACGACGCGAGACATCGAGAATTCGCCAAGCCCGCGCAGTTGGGGATTCGTCGGCAGGACGATGAACGTGGTTCCGAAGTCGCTCGAGTTGACCTCCTACGCCGGAACGGTGGGAGAGGGAGCGGCGACGGAGCTGCTCGCCTTCCTCGGCATCTATCGCGAGTTGCCCTCGCCGGACGCGATCCTCCTGTCGCCTGACACGGCGCCCATTCCGGAAACGCCGGCGGCGCTGTTCGCAACGACGACCGCGCTGGCAGCGCATGCAACAGAAGGCAACTTCGATCGTGTGCTGACCTACAACGACCGGCTCATTGACGCCGGACATCGCGAGTTCGGCGCGCTGCTCGCGCGTGACGCCATCCGGCGCACGCCGACGTTGCAGAACACACACGCGTTCATCCGTGCACAGAGCGGTCCGCTCGGATCAATCATCCGCGGCTGATCGATACCTTTCACGCTTCATCCGTTGTCCCTTGCCACGGCCCGCTTCGCGCGCGCCGTGGCTTTTTCATTTCTGCCTCATCCATTCATCTATCTGTCGGAGTCATTCCATGAACATCACCAATATCAAGTCCAAAGTCATGCTGTCGTCGGTCACGATCTCGACCTGGCAGGCACGCTGTTTCGACGTCAAGGCGACCGAAGAAGTTGAGAAGTCGCACGAGACGAAGGGTATCGGCCGTTTCAACAAGCGTCTGATGCCTGAACATGCGCCGAGCTACAGGGAGGTGGTTTCGATCGGCAACCGCATCCGCTCGTACTACTACGACCACTCGCTCAAGTACGATCAACTGGGTGTGCGCCTTCTGCCGACGATGGTCTATATGGACTTCGCGGATCAGATGCGCAAGCTGAAGGACGAGTTCGAACTGGCCGTGTCCGTTTTCCTGACGGACTATCTGGACCTGAAGGAAAAGGCACGTGCTGAGCTGAACGGGCTGTTCAACGAGGCGGACTATCCGAGCCTCGCGCAGATGTCCGGTAAGTTCGGGATCAAGATGGCGGTGCTTCCGTTTCCGGACGCGAGCCAGTTTGGTATCGATCTGCCCGACGACGTTCTGTCAGCTTTGCGCACCGATATCGACCAGCACGTTCTGGCCAGTATCTCGGCGGCCAACAACGATCTGGTCGGCCGCCTTTACGAGGCCACTTCGAAGCTTGCCGACCGGTTGTACGCTGAAGGCAATGTGCGACTGGACGTGACCAATCAGGTTCGCGAACTGTGTGCGCTCCTGCCGAAGCTGAATTTCAGCAACGATCCGAAGCTCACGCACATCCTCGAGCAGGCGAAGAAGCACCTTGCCGTGCACACCGGGGCGGAACTGAAGGAGTCGCGGGTGCTGCGCTCGCAGGTTGCCGCCAAGGCCCAGGAAATCGAAGGCCTGATGGCGGCGTTCATGGGCAGCACGCCGGAGCCGATGATCGATCAGGAGCCGGTGACTCAGGAGCAGACGCCGCTTCTGCGTCTGGTCGCGTGAGGTGGCTATGGACGCTCGTATCTCGAAGCAGAGAACCGCGCTTGTGCTGGACCAGCCGTTTTTCGGGGCGCTGGCGTTGCGGCTCAAGGTGGTCGAAGATCCGTGGTGCAAGACGTTCTGGACCGATTCGGTTTCGATCGGATACAACCCATCGTATCTGTCGCAACTGAACGATCTTCAGACGCGCGGGGTGCTGGCTCATGAAGTACTGCACGTGGCCGGCGGCCACTGCTGGCGCCAGGGCGATCGCGACCCGGATCTCTGGAACGACGCGTGTGACTACGCGATCAATCCGATCATCATCGATGCGGGCATGCAGTTGCCCAAGGGTGTGTTGATTGATGCCCGGTTTACCGGAAAGTCCGCTGAAGAGATCTACGGCATCCTCGCGCAGGAGAAGCGGAACAGGGAGAAGCAACGGCAGGAGCAGCAGGGTCAAGGGCAGCAGGATAGTGGCAATCCAGCAGGGAAGTCTGGTTCTCAGCCGGGCGTCCCGAACGGAGGCAGCAGCCCGCCGCAATCCGCGAACGGCGCGAACACACCGTCCGCAAACCCTGACCCCAGCGCTTCGCCGCCTTCTCACGACACCGCTTTCTCGTGTGGTGAGGTTCGTCAGTATGTCGCCGACGATCGCGCAAGGCAGGAGGCCGAGTGGAAGGTTGCCGTGCATCAGGCCGCGAAGGCGGCCCAGATGCGCGGCGGAATGCCGGGAGCGCTGCAGGGAATGATCGCCCAGGCGGTTGAGCCTGCCGTCGACTGGCGACCCATTCTGCACCGCTTTGCGCAGGAATCGTCACCGACGGACTACAGCTACCTGATGCCGAACCGGCGTTATTTGCACCTGGGGTTGTATCTGCCCTCGCTGCATGAACCGGCGGTAGGCGACGCGGTGTTTGTTCGCGATTCAAGCGGCTCGGTATGGGACGAGACGCAGGCACAGTTCGCGGCGGAAATTGTCGCTGTGAATGACGGCGTGCGGCCGCGACGGCTGATCGTGATGGATTGCGATACCCGTGTGACACAGATGCAGATCTTCGAGCGGGGTGACGCAGTCGATTTCGAACTGCAACCCGTTCGCGGCGGTGGCGGTACTTCGTTTGTCGAGCCGTTCAGGCGGCTCGCAGCAGAGGGCATTCATCCGGCGTTTCTCGTGTATCTCACCGACATGGATGGCCGCTTCCCCGATGAAGCGCCGTCGTATCCCGTTCTCTGGGCGTCGACCACGCCGCTTAAGCGGGCAAAGAAGGCGCCATTCGGTGAAACGGTTGAAGTTATCTGCTAGGGGCTTGTTGTTTGCCCATTCTCTTGAACCCAACCCGGCTGCTGCAGCCGGGTTTTTTTTCGCCCAGAACGATCGCTAACCCGGCGTTCCGAGCCGGTTCCATAAATTACAAGGTCACTCGCGGGGAGCGCCAGCTTGAAAGCCTTGCTGGGCAAGGGAAAGAAGGCTTCAGGCCTTCGCGAGGACCGTGAGCCGGCTCACGGTCCTTTTACACGTTGCGTAACAGACATCGATATTAACAGGAAAAAAGAGAACATTAATCCGCGTCGCGCAACAATTTGCGAGGTCCCCGACCGCATATGAACGTTAACGAACGACCTGCTACCGTTGCGCTTGGATCGGTGACTTACTGGCGTTGCGGAGAAGCGAGCGCTCCAAACGGCTCGCCCTCACGGAACCGGTCAAGACGGTTGCTCGCCTCGGCCATTGCTGACATGGGTGCGCGCCGAAGCTGCTCGTCGTACATGGTCGCGATTATGGCGAACTGCGTGAAACCGTTGTCGTCGAGCTGCCAGACGCCCGAGTCGCGCCCGCGATCGAATGCCGCAGAGATAACTGCCTCGGCGCTACGCATCTGTCCGACAGTTGCGTGGCCGTACCCCAAATCGGCTAACAGACCAACGAGAATCATCGCCTGGCACAGCGTCTGGGCGGTGTTCACATTCCCTTTTCCACGCCGCATGGCATCGAGCGCAAGGTGGATCTGAAGAGAGAGTTCATCCGCCGCCGCGCGAGGCATTGGCAGTAACAGCGTCTTGCCCCGGCGCGCGTTGGTCACCTGTGGGCGTCGCGAGTAGTGAATGTTTCTGGTCATCAAGCGGATCATTAAACGGTGCGAAGTCGGATTCCATACAGACGATTCCGTTCGCAAGGGAGTCAAAAGCTACACGATTATGGGGGTCTTTCTGACTTAAGACCGTGAGCCGGCTCGTCCGAGCGCGGGCCGGGGCGTACGCCCGTGGAAGTCTATGGTTGTTCAGCGACGAAAGCTCGCCGCGCGCGAAAGCTGTCTCATTTCATGCTTCTTTCCGAGCGCCGCGCAATCAGGCAGTCTGAACAATAGCAGCATGTCTCACGATACCGAAAATCCCCTGCTCAAGGTGCGCCCGCTCGAGGAGAGCGCGGTGCGGATGTTCTTCGAGTCTGTTCTTCCGTTGCGTGAACAGTTCGAAGCGCCCGATGTTGCCGAAATCATGATCAACAATTTCGACAGCGTCTGGGTCGAGCGGCGCGGGGCCATGCATCGGCTCCCTCTGGTTCTTAACCAGGCGACGCTCAATGGCGCGATCCTGTCGTTGGCCGCGTCCGTCGAGAAGTCAGCGCGTGCAGGAACCTCACAGGGCATCATCAACGCGGGTCACAAGGGCCTGCGTATCGCCGCCGTGATGAGGCCGACCGCGATCGACGGCCATGCGCTGTCGATCCGAAAGCACCGCGAGTCGAACCTCTCCCTGCAGGACTACGTCGCGATGGGGGCGTTCTCCCGCGTTCATGCACGCACCCAGCGCAACGACGACGACCTCTTTCATCCCGGCATCGAAAACGAAGCGCTCATGGAAGCGGTCCGCCAGCTTGTCATCCGGCGCAAGAACATCCTTGTCGCGGGCGGCACCTCGACAGGTAAGACGACGTTTCTCAACGCGCTAGGTGCGGATATACCGGCCGACGAGCGCGTCATCAGCATCGAAGACACCATGGAACTGAAGCTGCGCGTGCCGAACCTGGTGCGCCTGCTGTCGAATCCGGACAAAGGTGTCACGACCCAGGCACTCGTTGCACTTTGCCTGCGGTTCAGACCCGATCGCATCATCGTTGGTGAGGTGCGTGGCGGCGAAGCGTACGACTTCATCCAGGCGCTGAGCACCGGCCACGACGGTGGCCTCGGGTCCATCCACTCCAACGACGCCCGCGGTGGGCTGAGCCGGCTTGAGAGCCTCGCCATGCTGGGTATTCCGACGGGTAGTCGCTGGGAGCTCTCGGACATGCGCAAGGCTATCGCGGACTGCTTCCATTACGTCATTCATCTTCGCCGCACAGGCGAGTTGCGCCACGTATCCGAGATCGTCGAGATCAAGGGCTTTCAGAACGGGGATTACATCCTCAATCGCGTTTTTTAACTTACCGGAGTCATTGCATGAAGAAGTACGTCTCACAGTTTTTCGCGGCCGCTCGCTCGCGTGTGGACGCGATGCGTCAGTTCATCTGGTCCAGATTCCTGACGCGCCGCGAACTGCGCACCACCCTGGTCGCCGCCGTCCTCGCGGGATTTGCGCCGTTTGCATCGGCGGTGAGTCTGGACGACCTGGGGTCCGCAACCGACGCTATCTGCCTGATCTCCGCGTATATCAGCGGTCCGTGGCTCTTCGTCATTGGCTGCGTGGTGATTATCCTCGCCGCGGTCGCTATCGGCAGTTCTGAAAGCACGATCGTCAAGGTGATTTCTACATGTTTCGTCGGCATTGGCATCGCCGCATGCGCGGTACCAATCATGAAAAACCATTTCCACATCAGCTACACCTGTGCGTAAGCCGACAAAGGTCAGCCGCGGTCTTTCGCTGCCCCGCCAGATGGGCGGCGCCGACCGCGGACTCGCGATTGCCAACGGCACGATGACCGTGCTGCTCTGTTACGCCAGCATGACCCCCACATTTCTTGTCGTTGGTATCGGGGTGCACTGGCTCCTGCGCTGGAAGAGCCAGCGCGATCCATGGTGGCGGCAGGTCATGCTCGTCTATAACCGCTACGCGGATGTCTATCGGCCGTGGCCCTCGTCGAAGTCGTCGGCACGGTTCAAACGCCCCTATGGGTTCGATCAGGATCTCCCATGCTGAAGAAGAGACTCGCTGTCCGGTCAATCCAGGAGGTCGCTCCCTGGGCCACGATGGTGACGCCCGAACTTATCCTCGACAAGGATGGCTCGCTGCTTGCCGTCTTTGACTTCGAAGGCGTCGATGCAGACACGCCAAATGTGGGCGATATCTCGGCTGCGCGCGACAACCTCGACCACGCCTGCAAGAACTTCGACCATCGTGTTACGGCGTGGTGGAGGCTTGCTCACAGGCGCGTTCAGGGAAAGATAGACGGCGAGTTCAACTCCGACATCGATGCGCACATCGATGAAATCAACCGCAGGCATGTGGGCAGCGGCAAGTACTTCCGCAACTCCCATTCCCTCGCGCTCGCCTTTACGCCCGAAACCGGCGTGAACCGGGTGTTCGACAAGATCGCCTATCACATGACGGTGGGCGGCAAGTCGATCCTGATTGCCATGATCGAAGCCTTGAAGGATTCGCTGCTCGCCCGCAGCGCGTTTGTGTTCGATCTCGAACGGTTGACGTCCGACATCAAGCGCTTTGAGGGTGTTCTCGACGCATTCAGGGGCGGTGTTACGCGACTCAGGATGAAGCGGCTCTCGCTCCAGACGGCACTGGCCTTCCTGCATCAGTCGGCGAATCCCTCCGTGCCGCCGCGGCGCGTTCGATATCCGGTGACGATGCTCGATTCTCACCTGACCGAGAGCGAGATCACGATCGGCGCCGAAATGCTGATGTTCGAATCGGCGTACGGAAAGCGCTTTGCCAAGATCGTGGCCGTCAAGGAATGGATGGGATTCCAGGAGGCGGCGCTTGACGTGTTAGGCGAGGTCGATGCGGAGCTGGACGTTTGCGTGATGTTCCGCTTCCTCGATACGAGCAAGGCGAGCGGGTACGTCGACACGATCCGCAAGTTCTACAAGATGGCCGCGTTCAACCCGTGGGCGATGGTCAAGGCGTATTTTGCAAAGGAAGAACAGAAGAACGACAAGGGACGGGAGACGCTCGCCGAGGAGGCGGAAAACGCTCTCGCGAAGATACAGGCCGAGGGCCAGCAATTCGGTTTCGCCAATGTGTCGGTGGTCGTCTACGGCAACACTGTCCAGGAATGCGAGGACGCGACTCGTGAGGTCATAGGTCGGATCGGTAACGCCGGCTTCGGCGTCATCATAGAGCGGGACAATCTCTTTGCGGCATGGGCCTCCACCATGCCCGGCCGATGGGACCAGCAGCGGCGGTTGCAGTTCGTCGAGACCGCGACGGTGTCGGATATTGCACCGGTTCGCAGCGTGGCCGAAGGCAGCGACGTGAACGCATGGCTGACCCAGCAGTCCGGCCGGCGCACAGGTCCGCTCACCATGCTCCCGACGCGTCACAAGACGCTACAGCGCGTGAATCTGCACATTCCTGGCGGCGCATCACATCTGCTCGTGCTGGGCCCGATCGGCATGGGCAAGTCGATCATGCTCAACTTCCTGATGTCGCAGACTGGACGCCACGGTGCACGGCGCGTTCGCTTCGACAAGGACCGCTCCACACGTATTCCGACCGTGCTCGCCGGCGGGCGCTTCATCGACGCGACAGGACGTTTTGAGGCGGCCACGTCGGTCAATCCACTGTCCCTGCTGCACGACAAGAAACACTATCCGTATGTCGCCGAGTGGGTGCAGATGGCGATCGAAGACGACACGTTCCGTTGCACGAAGCTGCAGGAGCGGGAGATCTTCGACGCGGTGGTGACGCTCGGGGACGGCTACGGTCCCGAACTCTGGACGCTGTCATTCCTGAATACGCTGCTTTCCATCGAGCTGCGCGACCGGCTCGCTGTGTGGACACAGGGCGAGAAGAACGGCCGGTTTTTTGACCACGCCGAAGACGCATTCGAACTGTCCGATGACATCTCAATCGAGATGGGTGACCTGTTCAACAATTTCCCGGTCGCGGCCGCGCTCTTCATGGACTACGCGTTCTACCGGATCGCGCAGTGGCTCGATGGCAAGCGCTACACCGTGATCGAGGTGGAGGAGGCCGGATTCTTCTTCCAGAACGAGCGCTTCTACAAACGGCTGGAAGTGTGGGCTGTGACCATCCGGAAGCTGAACGCAACCTTGATGATGGCGAC
Source organism: Paraburkholderia sp. RCC_158 (assembly GCF_041355255.1). Lineage (NCBI taxonomy): Bacteria > Pseudomonadati > Pseudomonadota > Betaproteobacteria > Burkholderiales > Burkholderiaceae > Paraburkholderia > Paraburkholderia sp. RCC_158. Next base: position 20,303 of record NZ_JBFUPM010000019.1, read on the forward strand.
ACAGTCGCTCGCCCAGGTCGCGCGAATCGCCGACTTTGAGGTGTTGAAGGAAAACATCCCGAACATCCTCTATCTGCCGAACCCGGACGCGAAGAACAACCTGCATCTCTACCGCGACAAGTTCGGTCTCACGCTGAGCCAGATCGACATGGTGGCCAACGCCGTGCCGAACCGCGATTACCTGTGGGTGACGCCGACCCAGACCCGAATGCTTCAGGCGAGCTTCCCGAAAGAAACGCTCGCTGTGCTTCGGTCCGATGGGCGTGCACAGGCGGTGCTGGACAAGCACTTCAAGTCCGGTGCGCAGAACTGGAAACAGAATTACCTCGCAGAAATGATGACACTCGACTGACCCGAAGGGGACCAACCATGAAAAAACTATTTGTACGCTTGGCCGCGGCCGTCGGCCTGACGTTTTTCGCTTCACAGGCCGCTTATGCGCAGTTGACGGTCATCGATCCGACCAACCTGATCCAGAACACCATTACGGCCTTGAAGTCGATCAAGACCGAGGTCTACCAGGACAGCAATATTGCCTACCAGTACCAGATGATGGCAAACCAGCTGTTGCAGGCGACCAACCTCGATCCCACCGCGATGAAAGCGCAGTACGATCAGATCACGGGTGACATCGACAAGTACAAACAGCTTGCCAGCACCGCGACGGATCTCTATGGCGACCTTCAGGACGGCGGTCAATGGCTGAACCATGTCCAGTCGCTGATCTCGCGATCGGGCAAGTCAAATGCCCAGTGGTTTGCCGACATGGCTTCGCTGTACAACCAGCGCGACAAACAGGCGACCCAGCTTCTGCAGACGGGCAACAGCGTGATGACGCATATCCAGACGCTCGCCAAACGCCGCCAGGATCTGCAGTCCCAGATGGCGCTGACTCCGACCGCCCAGGCAACCGCGGAACTGACCACGCACTACCTCGACATCGTCTCAAGCCAGATGAGCGACATGCTCCAACTGGCCGCAGGGAAGCAGCAGAAGGAGGCACAGCAGGAATCGGCGTCTAACGCGGATGACAAGAACAAGGCGGCATCCGCGAAGGCGTTCCTCGAGCAGCAGGAAGCCGAGCGTGCGGCTTACGGATTCTAGGACGGACGGGCCCGACCATGTGGCATGAATTTAGGCGCATCATCGCCGCCATATTGCTTCCTGTGCTGCTGCTCTGCGCGCCGGCGGCGGCATTCGCCGATGATCCTCAGGTACTTCCCGACGGCACGGTCGTCCCCGGCAACTCGTCGGGCAGCACTGCGACGACAAATGCGAGTTCATATGTCAAGCCGGGGGAGTTTGCAGCAGGCAGCAAGCAGGCGATGGACCGGATCACAGCGCTGTTCTCGTCGGTGATGAACACAGCCGTGGCAATCAGCGAGCAGATCAAGCCGGAGGCGGACAAGTTCGCAGGAGGGCTTGGCGTTATCACGCTTGTACTGGCCGCTGTCCGCTTCGCAGCGACGAGAGATCCGGTGATGGCATGGCTGGCAGTCTTCGAAGAGGTCGGCATCCTCGGAATTTTTGCATCGTTCTATATTGAGTTTTCGCAGTTCGGGCCGGGGTTTTACAAATGGTTCCTCACGCTGGCGAACACCATCAGCGGCGCCGACATGTCGAGCTCGCTCAGTATCATTGGCAATGCGGCGGGGCAGATCCTCGATGCGGTCGTGAAGGCCTTTTCCGGCGCCGGGTGGACCGCGATTTTCGGGGTGCTTATCGCGGTTGTGCCGCTGCTGTTCGCATGGCTTGTCCTGTCTGTTACCGCCGTCGTATTCGTTTTCTTTATCAACCTCGGCCAGCTGCAGTTCGCGTGCGGCGTTGTCATGGGTCAGATAGCGTTCGCCCTTGGCTTCTCGTCTTTCACGCGGGGCTACTTCAAGACGTGGCTCGACTTCATGATCAGCGCCGGCATGTACGTCGTCGTTGCCGCGATCCTGATGCGCCTCGTAACCCATAGCCTGATTGAGGCGGTTCAGGATGCCGCCGGTAAAGGCTTGACGACTACCGGGGCAAGTGGCTACGTGTTCGACCTCGCCATCTTCGTGTTCCTGGTGTCGTTCGAGATTCCAAAGATCGCGGGTATGTTTGGCGGTGGCGCGAACGCGAGCGGCGCGATGGTCGGCAAGGTCGGCCGGGCGCTTACCGGAGGGTTGATGCCATGAACGGGCCCACGGCAACCGGCGCGGCAGCACTGCTGGAACAGCACCAGCGACGTATTGACCTGATCACGCAGTGCGCCAACGAGCCGAACAGGGGTGAGTTCGACCGCAAATGGCTTTCGGTGCTGCGCGGCTGTGCGGCGTGGTTCTCCACGCTCCCGCTCAGCCCGCAGCTTTACCATGACGCCGGCGGGGCGTTTCGCTGCACCATCGAAACGGCCTTCTTCGCGATGAGGCTCGCCAGCGGGCGCAAGTTCGGTACGAACCTGCCTTCGGAACAGCGCAGGCGGATAGAGCCGCAGTACAACTACGCAGTATTCCTCTGCGCAACGTGTTCGAGGCTGGATGAGCCCTACCGGCATCTCCAGATTTTGCGCGACACTGACCGGGTGGAGTGGAATCCGTCGATTCACGGCGGCCTTGAGGCGTGGCTGGGAAATTCGCCTTACCGGATCGTGGTCCGGCCGGCTCCGTTGCCTGTCGAGCGGATGCGCACGGGCATGCTTGCGCAGGTGCTGATCGGTTCACAGCTGCTTGCCGGGCTCGATGGCGAAGTGCTCGCGGAGACGTTCGGCGCGATCAATCCAGTTCCACAGCCGCAAGGCATCGAGACGCTTTTGCACAAGGTGGTGCGTGAGGCCGTCAACGTTGCGGACGAGTCAGACCGGAAGGCGCAGCGCGGCGTGTTCGCGCCGGTGAGCTATACCGTTCCGTCGGCCGTACAGGTTGCTGCTGAACTGCAGCCGGTTGTTGCGCCGGCGCCCGCGCCGTCCTCGCCGTCCCCATCACCATCACCATCACCATCACCGTCGCCGTCACCGTCACCATCGCCAGCACCGTCAGCCGCGACCTCAGTACCGAAAGCTGCGCCGCAGGGGCCGGCAGCGGGGGACGCGACCGTCGAGGAGCCGTCTGCGTCGCCTTTGCCGTTCGAGGCGGCCGCCGCGCCAACTCCGATGCACGCGGCCGAAGGTGCATCTCCAGCCCGACCGGCAGGCCCGTCGGCTGAGCGCATCGCCACCTCTTCTCACGCGGCGCGCGCGCAGTCGTTGCATGAAGCCATCGGTATCACGCGGGAGGCGGACCCGGCCACAGCGCCAGAGCAGAAGCCGGTGGACCCGGCCGGAATGCGCGCGACTCCTCGAGCGGGGGACGCGCGCGAAAAGCCCGAAGCGCCAGCGGGGTTTGACGACGTACTCAAGGGCCTGCCCAACTCCGTTCGCGAACTGTTCGTCGCACTGCGGGAAGACGTCGTCGCGGGTTCAGCCAAGGTCGAGTGGAACGACAAGGGCCTGGTGATTGGCAAGCGCCTTATTGGTAGTTATGGGCTGGCGTCGAGCACGCTCGTTGAGCACATGCGCAAGCGAAGTCTGATGGTTGCAGATGGCGCTACTGACATTACCCTTGCCCCTCGGGCGGGCCAGCTTATTCTGGAGCGATCGGCGTGACCAGTTACATCAACCACTTCCGACCGATATACGAGTTCCGCGCGGCTGTCTTCTGGCTCGCTGCGTGCGTTTTGCTGCCGATTTCCGGTATGCCGTACGCGTGGGCATTCATGCTCGTTGGTCTCTCGTTCCTGCTGGTGCGCTCCCTGCAGATCTGGAGCGCGCTGAAGTTCCGCATGGCGATTTCGACCAAGTGGCTCACTACGCTGCAGGTGCCCAGGCTGCTGCAGGTCCAGAAGCGCATGCGCGAAGAGGCGAACTCCATGTACCTGGGCATCGGCTACGAATGGACCCAGAAGCATTGCCAGATCGCGCACGACATCCTGCGCATGCCGACGACTGACATACCGGGCCTGCCGCGATGGCTGAACAAGACAAAGACGGGCCGCAGGATCGAGGAAGCGATCGAGGGCATCTTCGCTCCCAAAGACAGTATTCGCGACGTCATGCCTCAGGGTTCTTCGTGGATACACGGCATGGAACCGAAGAAGGCGCTCGTTCCGTTCCACTACAAGGCGATGGGCGGCCACACCCTGGTGGGCGGCACGACCGGTGCCGGCAAGACGCGCACATACGAGGTGATCTCCACGCAGGTCATTCACCTGGGCGACGTGCTGATCATCGTGGACCCGAAGAACGACGCCGAGTGGAAGCGCCGGGTCGAGAAGGAGTGCGCACGATCCGGCCGCAAGTTTCTGTACTTCAATCAGGCCAAGCCGTCGGAGTCGATCCGCCTGAATCCAATCGAGAACTGGTCGCAGCCCTCAGAAATTCCGAGCCGGATCGCGCAGTTGATGGAAGAGGGGCCATTCCGCGACTTTGCGTTCCTGTTTATCGACCGTGCTGTGAAGGGCGAACTTTACATCGGCGACAAGCCGACTTTGCGCTCCATCCTTAAGTATGCGCAGTCGGGAATCACCACACTGCTTGAGAAAAGCCTGAGGCGCTTTTTCGTGGAGCAGGGGCTATCAGACTGGGAAGAGCAGGTCGCAACGGAAACGACTCGCCAGGGCGCGCGCAACAACGGCGCCGGGCCGATCGACGCGATGATCGCGCTGTACACCGCGCGGTTTGCGGCGCATGAGCGCGGTCATGAAGCGATCGACGGATTGATCGCGACGCACGTGCACGACCGCGAGCACTACATGCGCATCATTGCGTCGGCCCTTCCCCTGCTGCAGATGCTCGCTACCGGCGAGACCGGATTGATGCTCGCGCCAAAGGCCGACGACTTCGACGACGAGCGCGAGATCTGGGATATCGACAAGATCATCAAGCAGAAGGCCGTCCTCTATATGGGCCTGGATTCGCTATCGAACAACATCGTGCAGAAGGCGATCGCATCGATGATCCTGTCCGACGTCGCAGCAGTGTGCGGCTCGATCTATAACTTCTACGATTCGCCACCCGAGGTGGTCCTCATCATCGATGAAATCGCGGAGGCGATCAACGAACAGGTGATCCAGATATTGAACAAGGGGCGGGGCGCCGGCTTCAAGGCGTTCGTCGCCTTCCAGGCCCGGGCGGACCTGGAGGCTCGCCTTGGAAATGCGGCCAAGATGTTGCAGGTTTTGGGCAATCTGAACAACCAGATCATTCTACGCTTGGAGGACAGTGATACGGCGCAGTGGTTCTCGGACAAGGTCGGTGAAACCGCCATTCGGAACATGACGATCACTGGCAGCACGAGCACCGGCAGTGAGGCCCACATCGGTGAATTCACCGGCGGGGTTTCCCGTTCGCTACAACTGGAGAAGGCTCCTCTGATTCCCACTGGCCTGATACATAAACTTCCGAACCTGCAGTACTTCATGCGCATCTCGGGCGCAGCTGTGTATCAGGGACGTATTCCAATCCTTCAAGGCTAACCAAAACGCATGTCTGCCGTATTCAAAAAAATCATCCGCGACTACAAGCTGTCGTCCCGCCTCGTCCCGGTATTCACGGTGGCGCCGGAGCTTGAGCTCGCCTGCGCACGTGTGGCCGATTTCATCGGGGAGAAGTTCATCGGCGAGTCGGAGCCGCTCGTCAAGGAGATGCTCGACAGTGGCCTCGCGGCGTACAAACGGACGCGAAAGACCGGGAATCCGCATATTGCATTCATGCAGGGTCTGTTCGCGGGCGCGCATCTGCTTTACGCGCGCCGGTACGTCGCCCGCGACGGCGAGCGGTATCACGTATGGCCGCCGATGCTTGAGCCGGTCACTCAGTTCGAGGCGAGGCATGTGGCGCTCGGCACCGAAATGGTCAACGAGCAATGCCCGGAGTCCATCACGCAGCGGTCAGCTGCCTTTCAGTTAGCCGCTCGCGCACTGACCGGCGAGCATTTCAGGCTCTATTTCGAGGACTATGATGTCGCCCACACTTTTCCTGATAGCGAAGCTGTCGCGGGTTGACCCGGACGTCGCTCGGCGCGCTATGTCCACCGCAAGGGCACAGGACGAGGTAGACGCGCCGAGGCCGGCCGAATTTTCCAGGGGCAGCGGCGCGATGGTCTACGCGCTGGCTTTGTTCGCCACGCGTCGCCCCCTGCATTTCTGGGTGGGGCTGAGCGGGCTCGTCGCGTTCCCGATCTACATTCTCGCGAGGATCGTCACGAACCTGCTGGAATGGAGTGTCCACACCTATGGCCAGTAGCCGCTTTGTATCCCACATAAAGTGGTGGTTCTTTTTCGTGCCGCTGATAGCGGTACTGGTCATGCCTGCGATACCCGACCGTTCATGGTTTTCGATCAACGACGAGGAGGTAAAGTCCGTGGTCTCGATAGTTGGGGCAGACCGGGCGGACGAGGCCGTGGCGCTGACTAACGCCCGGTTCAGGCGCTGGTTTGTGCAAAGCGGTCTCGTGCGCTCGACCATGAACGCGGCCGGCAGGGGAGAAATCAGCGATGGTGGCATGTCGGACCTCGCGCAGGCCTGGGTGCACAACTTCTGGCTCGAGATCTACCGCGTGGTCTATCGCGCGACCGTGATGAAGCTGTTCATTCTCGGCACGGTTGTGTTTTGCGTTGCCGCCTTCGTCGACGGTACGGTCCGGCGCAAGATAAAAGCATCCGCCGCCGGCTTCGCGAGCCCGCTGTCGTTCCATCTGGCCGGGCATGGCATCCTGCTCGTATTCGGCGTCTCCTTCGCCGTGCTGGTCCTGCCGGTTCCGATCTACGCGCAGTGCTGGATTGCGGTCGCCGCGATCCTGGGCGCGCTTTTGTGGAAAGCGGCCTCGTCGTATCAGTAGAGCGACCGGGGAAAGCTATACGGTTTTCTGTAGCTTTCCCAGTTAAGACCGTGAGCCGGCTCGTCCGAGACGTGTTTTTGCGCCCATCAGTTCCTGTCTCGACCCTCCTTCGCTTTCGCCCGTTAGTCGGCTTCACGCCGACCACGAACTCCCTCCCATACCGCAGGCCCCTTTGAACGCCGCTGTGCAAAGTGCACGCTGCGTTCCCGTTCGCCTCTATGAAGCCGTCCAACGATGAGCTGACGCGAAAGCGGCTAGAAATCGCCCACGTTTTCGCCGGCGATCAACGATTGCTGCGCAAACAATAGAGTCCATGCCGCGCGCGGGCGCGTGCACTTACCAAAGGACACAAATATGAGCGCCATCACCGAAGAATCGAAGCCAGACGCCGCCACTGAACCGGTTGCAAAACCCGCGGAATTTAGCGCGGCAGCGGGAGATGCTGCCCCGGTCGAGCCGGCGAAACTGGTCACCGACGGCGCGGACGGCGGCGAGATTGAGGCCGAACTCCAGCAGATGGAAGAAGCGGCCAACACCCTTCAGAAAGAAGGGATGATCAGCGAGTCGGAGGCAGCGGAAAAGCGTGAACAGGTCGCGCGCACGCGAAAGCTGTTTCGCGAACTCTCGCCGGCAGAGCGTGTAGCGATCGTGCAGCGACGCCGGGAGATCGGCCGCGAACTGATGAACAGGCAGTTGTCGGGCGCTGCCGTCGTGCAAGCCACCGTGCGGCTGAACCATACCCGTCTCAAACCGCTGTTCGAACAGTGGTGGCCGTATCTGAACCGTATGAGCATCAACCTGCAGCGCTTCGGGCGATCCACCTTCGGTACGGAAGATCTCGGCACCGTCACCGCATGGTTTGAAAAACAGGTTGGCGAACTTGAAGCCTACGTCGAAGAGCAACTGAACGTAGCTGCGGGCTTTCGCGAGAAGACGGAGGGCAGGATGAAGGAGCAGGGCGACATTGTGTTCGCGCCGACGGTCACGAAGCCTTCGCTCGATATCCAGGTCGAAGCCTACTCGCGTTTCTCCATGCGCGTTCTCTCCCTCCTGCTGAAATTCGACAAGGTGATGGATCACTTTGACTTCCTGGTGTGGAATGGCGTGCGCGATCAGTCGGACGTGGACGAGGAGACCACCCGCTTTCTGCGCAAGTTCCATCCTGTCGGCGTGCGCGGCTACATGACCCACTTGCGCCTGATGACCACGGTGCGAGGCCGCTAACGGGAGCCCGCGATGCTTGATGGGCTCAATCCGCAGCAGCGCGAGGTGGCGGAGCTTCGCCGGCACTGTGTCGCCATTGCATGTCCGGGCGCGGGCAAGACGAAGACTATTGCCGCGAAGGCCGCGTTGCTTCTTGCCGATCCGCACGCAGTTGTCGGCGCGGTGACGTTCAGCAAGGACGCGGCCGTGGAGTTGCGCGCCCGGATCCTCGCATTGGCCGGCGCCGGCGCGAGAAGCCGGCTGATCGCGGGGACTTTCCATTCGCTCGCGAACCGACAGCTAGGCAAACGCGATATTGCGACGGATGGGGACCGCGCGGGTCTTCTCGCGCGCGTGCTTGCAGAGCTTGGGCTCCAATGGAAGGTCGACGAGGTGATTCCGGTCATCGAGCGGATCAAGACCAACTTTGGGCGCGTGGATGCCAACAGCCCCGACGCCCAGCTGTACCATGCCTATCAGGAAGCGCTCACGCGTAACGGCAAGATCGACTTTCAGGACATGTTGCGACTGTCCGTGGCTGGCATGGAAAGCGGGGACATTGAACCATACGGGTTCACCGATCTGCTCGTTGATGAATTCCAGGATACGGACCCGCTGCAATATCGCTGGGTCGAGCTTCACGCAAAGGCGGGCGCGAACGTCACGGTCGTCGGTGACGATGATCAGAGCATCTACGGCTTTCGCGCCGCGCTCGGGTTCCGCGGCATGGAGAGCTTCGCAGAGTCCTTCAGCGCGCAACGCGTCGTGCTGGGCAGCAATTACCGCTGCCGCACTGAAATCCTGTCGGCGGCCGACCGCGTCATCCGGAATAACGTCGAGCGCGTGGCGAAGGTGCTGCGGGCCGAGCGCGGTGCCGGCGGCGCGATTGCCACGCGCCGTTTTGACGATGAGTACGCGGACGCTGTGGCCGCCGTCGAGCAACTCCAACCCCAACTCAGCGCGGGTAAGTCGTGTGCGATTCTCGCGCGCACCAATCGCATTCTCGATCCGATTGAAGCCGTTTGCCGCTCTCACGGCGTGCCTTACTACCGTGCCTCGGGCAGTTCGGTGCTCAACCGGCCTCAGGGGGCTCTGATGTGCAACCTGCTGCTGATAGTTGAGGGGCGCAAGCAGAATGGACTGGACGCGGTGCTCGGTTACACCGGCATGAGCTCGACACACCTCAGTGCGCTGCACCGGGACATGGGCGCGGAGCTTGTCCAGCGAGCAAAAAAGGACCTCGTCGGTCTCGGCTTGCCGGAGGACACGGCAACCGCGTATCGCGCCTTCATGAAACGGCTCGCGGAGTGGACGCAGATGTCCGAACGCAAGTTCTATTCACTGGCGCTCGACGGGGTACTTGAAATGATGATGACCTACGCCCGCGACGACCAGGCAAAGCGCGCGATCCAGGCAACATACGATGTGCTGTCGCGCCTGACGGGCACGTTTGGCGAGCGCATCGAGTATCTGAAACGTGACAACAACAAGCCTGCGGACGGTGCACTGGTGCTCACGACCATGCACAGTTCGAAGGGCCTCGAATGGGATCACGTGTGGATTACTCGCGCCGAGGAAGGCGTCGTTCCCGACGAGAAGGCTACTGAATCGGAGGAGCGTCGGCTTTTCTATGTCGCCATGACGCGCGCCCGGGACACGCTCACCATCGCTACGATCAAGAAGAACCCGGTCTCACGATTCGTCATCGAATCCGAGGTTCGCTGACTCAATGGAGTTGTTAATGCTGAAGCGCCTGTTCGGCGTGCTGGGTTACGTGCCGGCGTCGTCCCTAAGGATCGTCCCGGAGGACGCGCAACAACCCGCGGTAGAACGGCCTGCGCTTCATCGGCTGTCCATCCGGGAATTTGACTATGGGCGCGCTAGCGCAGACGCTCAGTGCCACTGGCACTCTGACGGGGAAGACTTCCACTACGCCCTCGGTCGTGACGATTGGGTCCCCCTCGCGGTCGCCGGCTTCTGTCTCACGTCCAGTCGTCAGTGCCTGGCGTGGCTCGACGAGAGCTTGCGGCTGCGCACCGGGGTAAGCCAGGATGTAATCGACGGGTGGCGCCGGGCGAACCAGCCCGTGCTGCAAGCATGCGGATCGAGGCTGGACCAGCGGGTTTCCTTCCCTTCGCGGCAACAGGACACCGGTATCGCGGAAATGGACACCGTGCCGTTCATCGCGGTGACGGAAATGGCTGAACTGTTTGCGCTGGCGTGGCAGCGCGCGCACCTCAATTCGCCGTTCGTGTTCCTCGGTAACTCTACTCCGTATGTGGCCCTCGGCGGCCACCACGTTTTGCGCGCTGTTCGCGATGCCAATGAATACGCATTGGAGCGAACGCTTGAATGGCTCGCACTGTGGCTGGAAGCGCGCGGGCTAACTGTTGACCGGCGCAGGCATGTGGTCCATATGCCCGGTTATCAGGCGCTCTACTATCGTGGGTCCGCGGAGATGTGGGATTAGGTCGACTCGCGCTAGCGTCACAGCCGCCGAAATAAGAAGGGGCGCTCCATGCGGATGCGCCCCTTCTTGCATTGTCCGATACGGCGGTGTGTTTGCGTCAGGGTGATATGACGCGCAGTGTAAGAGTCAGGCGATAGCGGCTGTCCCTGAGCGGCACGTCGACCGTCTGGCCAACCGGAACATCGACGTGAATGTCGTTCTCAGACAGACCGTGCACATCGGGTACCTCCGAGCGGCAGTCTGCGGTGCCAGCCGGATGCATGCCTTCGAGCGTCGTATCACGCGCCGATACGGTCAGTTGCGCCTTACTGGAGTCGATCGTGATGGGCTTGATCAGCAGCGCCCGGCCTACGAACAGGCTCTCACTTCTCACAGTTCTCGTCGGACCGTCGCCGGCGCAGGTGGCATAGGGCGTGCTCTTTCCGCTGAACAATGCGAAGGGGCTGGCGCCGAACGCCTCTGAAAAGAGCAGATGGCTCGCTACCTGGATCTCCTGGCCGTCCTTCAGCCAGGCAATATCGAGTTCCTGCGGCATCGTTGCAGCGCGTGACTGCGCGGTTACACTGGCTAATCCAAAGACTGCAAGCGCGATTGCGAGTTTTCTCTTCAATTGTTTTCTCCGGATCGGAAGTGATTGCTCGGATGTCGGCCAGCGGATCGGGCACGTAACGCAAGGCGCTACGGCAAGGAATTAGCGGCCGCGTCCAAAGGTGTTGCCGGCGGCCGCACGTGAGAGCTGCTGGACGTTGCTCGAGTTTTCGATCGTCAGTTCGCTCTTGCGCTTGATCTGACCTTCGAGCGTCGCGCGGGGACCCAGCCGGATCGTGCCGTAGTAGTAGACGTTGCCCTTCACGCGCCCGTTGATTTCGAGCACGCCTCGCGCGTGTACGTCGCCCTCGACGGTCCCGTCAATTCGTACGTGCTCGCCCTCGACCTGACCTTTCACCATTCCGCCCTGGCCGATGTGAAGCAGCCCCGAGTTCGAGACGACACTGCCATCGACAATGCCGAAACTGCTGAGACCGTGGTCGAGGATGACATTTCCGTGGATCGAAAGTCCGGTGGAAAGCAGCGTTACGTTAAGTGGTTGAGATTTCATGCCGGGACCTCATCAGAACAGTTGAACATCGCCGGACTTCGCGGCCGGTGCGGTGGGTTGCGCAGGTGGCGCTGTGGGAGCGTCGTGGGTCACTGAAGGAGCAGCTTCACGATGTGGCTTGATGTGATGAATGGGACGCAACGCCGGACGCGTCGCCGCAGGCTGCGACCTTTCGGGCTGCGAGGCAGGGCTCGCTGCGGTGCTTGCCGCAACTCGCGCGGCGGCAGGGTCCTGGCGCTGGGCGGGCTGTGTAGCGACGGGTTCTGACGCTTGCGGTGGCGTCTGCGCCGCGGGCACTGTTGCACGTGTCGCCCTGATAGGCGAAGCGGCCGCCTGCGTCACTACCGCGGCCTGCGAGTCATGCGCTGGCGCAACCACGATTGGCGTGGGAGCCGTGAGGACCTTCGGGTCGACATGAGAAAGCGGTGTGTGTCCGCCCGTCATCGCAGTGTCGAGATCGCCGGAGGTCAATGGTCGAGGTGGCGCGGCGTTCACCGGCATGTCAGCGGATGCGGGCTGCTGGGCCACTGCCGGTGCAGATCGGCCGGGCGTCTGCGCGTCGTGCGGGACGTGAGCCGCCGCATGCATCGCCTGCCATATCCGGGCGGCGCTTACGCCACCTGCCCCGGCGATTGCGGCGATAGCAAGCGCGAGCAATGCGGGTCGTCCGGCGCTGCGCATCTTCGACATGAGCGCGCGGGCCGAAAGCGAACCGCTCGCTGAGCCCTCGGGCGCGGGCAGCATCGGCATGGCCGCGGTATGGCGTGAAAGATCTATGATGACGGGCCGAGCAGTATATTGCGCGTGCAGAGCCTGAATTTCTCTGATGTCCATTTCCTCTCCAACAGGGTGATGGGACGAGCGTATCCATCCGGCAGCAACGTCAAGTGCCGGCGAAATCGACTACGGAATGATGCGGTTCAGGAGCCCCGGCGTTCGCCGTCGTACTCGTACTGGTCGTTGTCAGGCATGCAGACCTGAACGATGTGCTTAAGCCGTCGTTCCGCGTTCGAAAGCATCCGGGCGCGTGCTTCAGGCGTGATCTTTCCCATCACAACGGCCGCCAGCGATTTAACAAAGATGCGGTCGAACTGCGTGAGGCAGCGAACGAGCAACCCGGCGAGCGGGCGCGTGACGACGAGTTCGATCTCTTCGTGCGGCATATCAATCGCGCGTAGCTCATGGCGCGCGAGCCAGCCGTCGGTCTTCCGGAGCCACTCGGCGGTTTCCCGCAATGCGTTTTCAAGAGCGCGGACCTTACCGCCTCGCGCGACGGCGATCTTTGCCGCGCAGAAGTTGTAATCCGAGCGGATGTAGTCGCGCGCAAACTGCGAGCTATAGCGCAGGACCGTTGTTGTATCGGATTCCGGATTGATCCGGGCGATACGCGTGTCACTGGTCAGGCGCTCAATAGGCTTCAGCCCGCTCAGCGGTGGGCTGTCGGCTGGGGGTACGTCTTTGTCCGGGCGCTCTGGCTCCGGGAGGAAATCAGGAACTGCAGCCATGGTATTTTTCGGGTGGTCTCTCTCACCTCCAATTCTGCGTGCGATAGCACACATAGACTCGGGCAAAAGCTGCGCTGTTTTCGCGATCTTTCGGGGCTATCCGCGCTCACTTTTGCGCAATACTGACTCTACTTCTCGCGTCTCTGACGCATCGACATGACCCGGCCAGCCCGGAGTCCATCTTCTGTACCAAGCCGTGCTCGCAGCTTTACCCCGAGGCATGCTCCGACCAGTTGGCTACTGGTGTGGAATTTTCTTTCTGATGAGCGCCTCGCCCGCGCTCCCCATTCATTCAGTCGTAAAACTCGTCGCCGGCCGCATTCATTTGCGCCGCGACATCGTTCGGACCCGGACATCGGGTGTTCTCTCTCCAGAGCCCGTCTGGGTAGAACGATCGAAGTCGACTGAACCGTGATCCTGCGGCGGAATGCATTTTCCGAAAATGGGCTGTTGCGCAGCGTGACCATGCTGCGCGAGGACGACTGACGTCCTCGTATATGAGCCCTCGGCTCCCTGAGCGCCACGACCCCAGAAGGGTTGTGGCGCTCAGGTCATTTTTCATCGAATCCCGAAACGCGTTCCTCATTCCGAGGGACGCGTTTTTTTTCGTCCCGTTGTCCTGTCCAGAAGGAGGTCTTCAATGCTTCCCGACCGTCTTGATGAGCGCATTGCCGAAGCGATCAACCACACGATTGCCGAGGAGCGCGCCACTGCAAATACCGCATCGCCGGCATGGCGGGCGCGTTGCGAGGTCGCCCAGATCGCGAAATATAGCGATCCGGATCGACGCGTTTTTCTTTCCCATATAGCCGAGCGCCGCGGAGACGCGGCCGCACATGAACTGGAGCAGTCAGCCAGCGAGTTGCGCACCACGGCCATTTTCTTTCTAGCGAGGAAACCCTCATGAACGCAGTAGTCAATCTGGTCAACGGCCCTGTTCGCAGCGTCGTTGAAGAGCGCGCGTTGCGTCCACCGGTCATCGGGCACATTCGTCCGGGCATTAAAGTCCTCACCTCGAAAGCCCGTGGCAACGCGCGTGCGGTCGAGTTGTACAACACGATGGTCGCGGCAGGTGATTCGTTCGATACGATCGCTTCCGTGCTCGAGTCGAAGTGCAATCTGAAAAACGCGCTGGTGCCGAAGAACACCGCGTATTTCACCTGCCGCCGGTCGGACTTCAACAATCCGGACGTGGCCGACGAAATCCTGCGGCTCTATGGCGAGGACCGCGGTGACGGCGTGAAGCTTTACCGGTTTCCCGTGCTGTTCGCGTTCAATGACTGGATGCAGAACCTGCCGAACCAGATGACCGTATACGGCACAAATGGCCGGAAGTTCTTCTCCCAGTACGAGCGGGATGGGATCCGCTATTGCATGACATATGCAAAGATCGAGCGCGATCCGCGTGCGCAACGTGTAATCCGGCACTTCGGCGGACGCACCGTCATCCGTCGTCAGGATGAGGCGATTCCGGACGGCATCTGCGATCCGGAACAGTGCCCGCAGTATCAGGCGCGACACTGCAACCTGTCTGCGAGCTTCGTGTTCGCGGTCCCGGACATCAAGGGGCTCGGCCTGATCGAATTGCCGACGAACTCGATCTATGTTCTGCAGAAGGCCTACTCGGCGATGCAGACGGTGCAGCTTGCTCGGGGCAAACTGACAGGCACGCGTTTCTGGATCACAAAACGCGAGTTCGACATTACGCGGATCAACGAGCACGGCGAGGCAGTGAGAGCGAGCCAGATGCTCACGGTACTCGATGCAGACATCGATATCGGTGCGTTGCTCGACGCAGCCGATGATGCGCCTTCCGCGCTGGAAGCGGCGAGCCAGGCGATCGCGCTGATCGAAGCGGGCGGCAATGTCGTGCGGCTCGGCGGCGACGTCGATGCAGCGATCGGTAACGCGGTTGCTGAAGGTGTCGTGATGGATGCGTGTGGCGCGCCGGCAGCCGAAGCGGAAGCGGGTGCGACTGTCAGCACGATGGTAGCTGTTGGAACTGAAGCTGCGACGGCAAACGAAGCCGCGGCGGCGACCGTCACCACCGCTTCGACGGCAACTGCAGGCAATGCGGCTACCACCGGTCCATTGCTGCAACACGTGCTTGCCGCACAGCCGGCGACGGCCGGACCGACGGAAACGCTTGCAGATAAGCGCGACCGGATGTCCGACCTGCTGCAACGACTTGGCCTGAGCGCGGATGATCGAAAACAGGACTTCCGCATCTACGCTCACACGAGGTTCGGGCGCGGCTGGACCGAGCGCGAGCAGGACGTCGACCAGATGAATGAGCGACTCGTGCAGGCTCTGACGGACCGTGAAGCGTTCGATCGCGAGATCGGCGCGGCCAGACAGCCGACGTTTCTCGACTGACCTGACGTATCTTCAATCCTTGCCAGCCCTTCGGGGCTGGTTTTCCTTCCTGCTTTTCCGTCTGCTTTGATTGCGAGAACATTTCAGCAAGCCCGCGTTTGCTCAAATGCTTTCGACCGCGCAACTGCGCATCGAAAAGAGCCCGCCTCGGCGGCCCATTCCCTGTCTGGTTTCAAGGAGTCGTCCTGTGCGCAAGATCGGCAATTTCACCGCGTTTTTTGGCGCGGACGATGTGTTCAGCAACTGGCATCCCTGCCGCTTCACCTATCACGACGTTGCGTTCACGAGCGTTGAGCAGTTCATGATGTTCTCCAAGGCGAAGCTGTTCAGCGACGAGAAGTCGGCTGCTACGATTCTCGCCACTCGCGATCCGATGACCCAGAAGATGATCGGCCGCAAGGTGGCCGGCTTTGATCAGCAAATCTGGGTAGCGAAGCGCGAGTCGATTGTCTTCGTGGGATGTCGCGAGAAGTTCGCGCAGAACCCGGGACTCAGATCCATCCTGCTTGCCACGGCGCCGACCGAACTTGTCGAAGCCAGTCCCTACGATCTCATCTGGGGCATTGGTCTGGGCGAGCGCGACCCGCGGTTGACTGACCGGTCGCAATGGCGTGGACAGAACCTGCTCGGCATCACGCTGATGCGGGTTCGCGATGCGCTCGCCATGAACTGATCATCCTTTCTTCACACCCTCGCGGGTGTTCATCCATGAGGCTGCCTTCGGGCGGCCTTTGTGCTTTTTACGGAGGCGAATTTGAAACTCGCTCATTTTTCTGACCTGCATTACGCGCCGGACAATCTGGCCGAATCCGAACGCTGCTTCAGCTTTGCGGTGGGTGACGCGATCGCGAGCGGCGCACAGGTGGGTGTCATTTCCGGCGATTCGACCGATCATCGGCTTGACGCTCATGCGCCGTCCCTGCACGCGCTTGCGACCCAGGTTCACCGGCTCGCTAACGCGATGCCCGTACTGATGCTGCAAGGCACGTTCTCTCACGAACCTCCGGGCACGCTCGACAACTTTGCGTTGATGGGCGGTGCTCATCAGGTGCACGTTGCCGACCGCGTTTCCCAGGTCGCGCTCATCGATGGCCGCTTCTGGCCCTCGACTGGTCCGGTCTTTTCGGATGTCGAGTTGGAGCAGTTCATCGCCGTGAAGCCTGAACTCGTGTTCACGTGCCTTCCGACGGTCAACAAAGGCCAACTGGCCGCGAGCGTTGGCGCGCTCGCGGCCGGTACGGAACTGGGCGATGTGCTTGCCGCATATCTGGCGGCGGCAGGCCGCGTGAACACGCAGCTTCGGGCAGCGGGTATCCCGACGGTTGGGGTCTCGCACGGCACCGTCAATGGCTGCACGACGGAGCATGGCGTGGTGATGGCGGGCTTCGATCATGAGTTCTCGCTCACGGCGCTCTTTGAGGCCGAATGCGATGGGTTCATGCTCGGCCATATCCACAAGGCGCAGCAGTGGGCGCGCGAGGGAAGGCTGGTTGCGTATCCCGGCTCGATCGGCCGGTTTCATTACGGCGAAGAGGGCGAGAAGGGTTATCTCGCGTGGGACGTGCAACCCGGTCTGGCGAGCGCAACGCTCATCGCGACGCCATCGCGTCAGATGGTCTGTGTCGATTTTGACGGGCCGCCCGATATGGCGCGCCTTTCTGAAATCGCCGCTGACGCCACCGACAAGTTCGTGCGTGTGCGCTGGCAGATCGACGAGGAGCATCGGCAGGCCGTCGATCGCGAAGCCATCAAGGCGCTGTTTTCCGGCGCTGCGGGCCTCAAGGTCGAATCGCGGGTCCTTCCGGTCGTGCGTAGCCGTGCCGAGGGCATCAGTCTCGAGACGACGGTCGAGGGAAAGCTCGCACGGTGGGCCGAACTGACTGTCGTTGATGTCGGTCCACTTCAGGAGCGCTTGCAGTTGCTGGTCTCGGCCGAGGTGGAGGCGATCGCATCAGATGTTCTGGCGCGCATCGACTCACAGCCGGATGAGCGGTCTGGTCCGCAGACGCTTGCAACCGTGCTGCCGCACCCAGCGGTGGGTGCCATCGCGGCACATGCGCCGGCAGCTTCCCCGGCGCCGTCGGCGCCCGCTGGCACTGAGCCTTCAACGCTGGACTGGCTGAATGACGATCTTTTTGCGGCATAGCCGCCATGTAGCGGGAGTGGCCTGTAAGGCGCTCCCGCGCGGGACACGAGTCGTGTTCCGGCAGCACGTCATCCGCGTGCTGCCGGAACCAGATTTACCCGCGTCTCTGACGCATCGATCGCAGTTCGCTGCATCCATTTTCTTTCTAACCCTGGCGGGGAATCATTCCCCCAAGGGGATGCACTCCGCCGTTTTTCCCGGAGTGTCCTCATGTTTGGTCTTTATCCCGCCGGCACCCGATGGGTCCGGCACTTCTCTGCAGCACGTGCGCCTCGCGAGATCCAGAAGGCCCTCACGGCCCACGCTGGATTCAGCGCAGGCATTTTCCATCAACCTTTCGGAGAGAACCGCGGCGCGGTGATCGCCCAGAAAGGTCGTTTGCTGGTACTCGCTGAACGCATCGATTCGGCGAGTGCAGATCTGGCGCTGGTGCCGGATGTGCAGATGCAGAACCTGCTCTGGTCATTCCAGAGCGGTTACGCAAATCAGTGGGGTTCCCGCGAGCTCCGTGTGCTGACCGGTTGCGACAACTGGGATGCGTTGTTGCGGCAGGCAAGCGCCGATTACGCGCAGGCCTGCGACCTTGTCGAGGAAGCTGTCTCGGGCGCGCTTGAAGCGAAGGCGGCAGAGAAGCGTGCCGCCGAGCAGCTGGCCGCTGAAAAGGCGGCTGCAGCACAGGCGTCGGCCGCGTCGCATTCTGCGGCAGATCCTGTCGTCGGCACCATGTACGCCAATGACGACGATGTGCCGTGGCTGCCGTCGGACTACCTGTTCGATGCCCCGCATCCGGAGGTCGCCTCATGCGCCCACTAAAGCTGACCCTGACGGGTTTCATCGGCGTGCGCGACGGTATGAAACGCGAGAGCGTCTCACTGGATCTCGCGTCGCTGCCGACTGGCCTTATCGCGTTGACGGGTCCGAACGGCGCGGGGAAATCCACGATCATGGATAACCTGCATCCGTACCGGATCATGCCTTCGCGGGCGACGAAGCTCTCTGTCGACGGATTCTCGTACTGGGACCACCTGTACGGGACGCACGCGCTCAGGGAGTTCGAATGGGAGCACGGCGGTGTCCATTACCGTTCATCGTTTGCATTCCGCAAACCGGGAAAAACCGGCAAGGCTGAGTATTTCCTTGCATGGTGCGACCCGAGCGGCAAATGGCAACCGATGCAGACCGGAAACGGCACGGTGTCGGACGGGAAAGCCGAAACCTACGATGCGTGCGTCGAGTCGGTATGCGGCTCGCTGGAGTCGTTTTTCACCAGCGTTTTCTCCGCGCAGAACCGCCGCCCGCTCGCTTCCTATGGTGCGAGCGAAATCAAGGCACTGCTCGCGGAGCTTCTGCATATCGACCATCTGCGCACGCTGGCGGCGAAAGCCGGTGACGTCGTGAAGGTTCTCGGCCGTGCGCTCGATGCGACGCACCAGCAGCTTGTTGCACTCGGGGCGAAGCGCGACCGTGTTGTGCAGATTGATCAGGCCATCGCTTCAGATGTCCAGTCACTCGTCGCGGCTCGGGAGAGCCGGGAGGCACTCAATGCGCGCGCAGTCACGCTGAGCGATCAGCGCGCAGTTCTGGTTGCAAAACAGACTGCGAATGTGGATGCGCAAGCCCGGTTGCGGGAACTGGCCGGACGACGCAGTCAGATCGCTTCGTCACTGCAGGCGCTGGCGAACGACAGCGCGGCTGACGATCGCCGCTTTGCGCAGCGCCTGTCGGCCTTGCGCGAGTCGATTGCCGGTCACAACGCGGTGATTGGGCAGCGTGATGCCATCCTGGGTGCTGCCGCTGCGCGCGATGGTGCCCAGGCACGTCTGGCGGGCCTTGAGGCGCGTGTGGAGCCAGTGCAGCAGGCCATCGCGGCACTGGAAGCCAAGCAGCTTGAGTTGGCCGCCGCCACTTCACGCATCAACGGGCTCACGTCCGAGGGTGAGTCGAAGGCGTCGTTGCTCAGGTCTCTGGAACAGCAGGCTAGCGTGATCGCTGCCGTTCCCTGTGCAGGTCACGCGATGCATGACACGTGCCCTCTGCTTGCCCAGGCGCGTGAAGCCAATGCGAAGGTTCCCGAGCGGCGCATTTCGCTCAACAACCTTCGTGTCGCGTTTCGCACGAGCCGCGAAGCAGTGGATCGTTTGACGCCCGAAGTGCAGCAGCTTGCTACGCGACGCGCCGAACTGAAGACGCTGTCGGCAGAGATTGCCGCTTCGCGGCGTGATCTGCAAATGGCAATCGATCTTGCGGCACGCAAGCCATTACTTGATGCAGCAACCGAAGGCGTTCGCAAGGCCAGTGAAGAACTGGCCGCCGTGGAAGCCGAGGCGAAGGCAGTTCGCGAGCGACGGCAGGTCCAGCAGGACAGCCTGTCGTTGCAGGTGCGCGAGCTCGACGCAGAAGTTGCGCGGCTCGGTGCCGAAGACGTGAGCGCTGCCATTGCTGATCTGGACCGGCAACTGACGCAATGTCGTGACGGCATCACTGCAGCCGACGCACGGATTGAATCGCTGATCCGTTCACAGGCGACGCGTGAAGTCGAGCGGCAGGCGATCGCAAACGAGCTTGCGGGATTCGACGCGACGCAATCGCGTGCGAACCGCATCTCTGACGAGATCGCCAGCTGGAAGCTGCTTGCGAAGGGTCTTGGCAACGAAGGTGTGATTGCCCTGACGATCGACGATGCGGGCCCGGCGCTGACGAAGATGGTGAACGACCTGTTGCTTGCCTGTTACGGCATGCGCTTCACGGTCGAGATCCAGACTCAACGCGCACTGGCAAGCGGCGAACTGCGGGAGGGATTTGAAATCCTCGTGCACGACGCCGATATCGACAGCACCAAGGCGGTGACGGTGATGTCGGGTGGCCAGAAGGTCTGGATCAACGAATGTCTGACCCGTGGCATTGCGCTGTATCTGGCCAGTAACGCCGGTCAGCCATATCAGACGCTGTTCAGCGACGAGTCCGATGGTCCGCTTGATCCGCAGCGCAAGCTGCAGTTCATGCGCATGAAGCGCGAAGTTTTGCGGCAGGGCGGCTATGAGCGGGAGTTTTTCATCTCGCAAACGCCGGACCTGGTTGCCGAAGCGGACGCCGTTATCGATGTTGAGGCGCTTGCCGCCTGAAGATTATTTTTTTCTTTCAACCCTGTGGGGACGCTCCCCACAGGGGCGTTCCTTCGCTTTTTTTTAACGAGGAACGCAATGAACCTGAAGCACGACATGTATGCACGAACCGAAGCGCTCACCGTTTCTGTTCGTCCTGCCACCCGGCGCACGGGCACAGTCCATAGCTACGTCCTGAACGGCACGCTCCTGCGTGACGTTCTCGTCGGCGGCGAATGGGTAACTCACCACGCCAGCATCCCTCTCGAATCGCGGGCCGCGTAAGCGGCTCGCTCTCCACGCTAGGTTAATTCCATGCAAAACCTGATCATGCTGCTCATTGCAGCGGGTAGTTCATCGCTGTGCGCCTGCACGATTCAACCGCAGGCCGAGGTGGCGCCCTCAAGGCACCTCTCAACGATTGTCATCCAGCAGCCGCGAGGTGAACCGGGTGACTTCATCATCTGCAACGACGGTCGCGTGCTGGTCTTCCCGGTTGCGCACCCTAAAACCTGTTCCTGATCCGCAAGGCCCCGACCTCGAAAGAGTGTCGGGGCCTTTCGCATGGAGAGCCTTCATGAAAAAGCAGATCACAACCGCAGCGGCACTCGGCGCATTGCTTGCCGTTGCATGCCTGTTCTGGGAGCAACAGTCGGCGGCCGCTTTGTCGACCACGACCGGCAAAGCGACACGCGCATCTCGCGCGAGCCAGTCGCCGTTCGATCGGCGTTTGAGACTAGCCATGTCTACCGATCTGCGACGCGCCTCGGGTCGCGACGATTGTGTGACGACCTAACCTCTGACGCATCTTTTACTCACCCGCCGGGGCAGGCCCCCGGACGGGGACAGCCTGTCGGCAACTTTCTTCTGGAGCAGGCTGATGACTTATTCGTGCAGTGATTTTTTTGACGACGTGATGCGGTGTCTCGCTGATTCTGGCGCAATCGCAGCCAGTGAGATTCCGGAAAATAATCTGGGCGCCGCCGCGGATCTGGCGATGGCGGCAATCGTTACGATGCATCGCGCGAGCCTGTCCGCGAACTTCGTCCGTGAACTACTGGGTGAAGTTGGGACCCTTGGCACGGTAGCCGAAGAAAATGGCACCGAGGCGCTCGCATTTCTCTTCTATCTCCAGGCCGCGATATTTAACGACACATTTGTCGAGGCGCGAAGCCACGACGACTCTGGTCTGCTTGAGCTCGTCAGGCGTCTTCCGTCAGGCGCCACCTGGATGAAGCATATCCAGGTTGCGCAATCTACCTAGTCTGCATTCTTAAACGACTCTTTTCTATCCCTTGCGGGGCATGCCCGCGAGGGGCTGCTCCGCCCTTTTTTTGGAGCGGCAAATGACTATAGGGCCACGCGTTCCCGGCATGCCGGTGCAGCAGAAAAACGCTCATGTGGATGACGGGCTCGTCGTGCGGGTCGGCATCCCTCATAGTGGCGGCCGGCTTGCGTTCCACGCTTTCAACGAGGGCTACCCGGCGATGGTGTCGGCGTCCGCCTTCTGGAACCGGAAGACCGGCCAATTCCGCATCCCGCGAGCGACGGATCTCACGGAAATCGACTTTGCCCTGGATAGCGCTGGTTTTTCGGCGATGAAGCTTTTTCAGTCAAAGGGTGGACAAAGCGGAATCGCGGGAGTCTATCCCTGGACGATGGAGCAGTTCGTCGAACTGGCATCCTGTTCAGGGGCAGCCTGGGTCGCCCAGCCGGACATGTGCTGTGAACCGGAGCTCGCAGCGGATCAGGATGCAGTCGACTATCGGGTGAACGCAACGGCGACATTGCTCGAGGCGATGCTGCGGGTCGTTTATGCCTGGCAGGATCAGCTAGCGGCAAGTTGTAGCGCCGACGTTGTGCAGAACACTGTCCGGATTCCTGTACCCGTTGCACAGGGTTGGAAAGTTGACGATTACCGACGAAGCATCGACCTGTTGCTCCAGGTCTGGGAGCGGTGGATGCCGTGGGTTGCGGCGCCGGTTCTTATCGGTCTGGGTTCGGTCTGTCGGCGGCACCTGACCGATCGCCGGCACGGGCTGTTCGCCATCCTGGAAGGCCTCGAAGCGCATCTGCCGGCCGGCACCAAACTTCACCTGTTCGGCGTAAAAGGGCAGGCCCTCGAGCGCGTCAAGATGTACGACTGGGTCGCCAGCGTCGATTCCATGGCACCGGACTTTGCCGCCCGCGTGAAAGCGCGGCAGGCGGGAACGCCCAATACCATTGCTCACCGGGCGGCCGAGATGGACCGTTGGATGAGCAGTGCGTCGCGTCGGGCCGCTCCTCGGAGCGGCGATCAGTTTCGCCTTTCGTTCAACGGCTAGGCGCCGACAGTGTCTTGATCAGCCCGCGGGTTCCTATGGAACCCCGGGCTTTTTTTTCGTCTGGGACGGGCAGCGTCCCATAGCCACGTTTGCCGGGGGCGGGTTATCAATGCGCTCGGCATATTCTTGGAGCGACTACGCCGCGGCAATTGCGCGAAAGTGGCAATTTGTCATACCTTACGGCAGTCACAGGTTCAAAGGACTGGTATGCCAGCGCAATGCACATTTGCACTCAATGGATTGAAGGTCTCGACGCTCCTATGCAGCGGTTTTGGCGGAGTAGCGGCTTTCTCCGGCAATAAGGATCACGTCGATAACCCTGCAGACACTGCTGTCGTCGGCGCTGGCCCGATCCCGAAGGGTCGCTATTACATCATCAGGCGCGAGACAGGTGGGCGACTAGGGCGCGTTCGTGACCTCGCGCTGGATATGTGGTCAAACAGCAACCGCGCGAGTTGGTTCGCGCTGTACAGCGCCGACGGCAAGATTGACGACTGGACATTCGTGAACGGCGTGAAGCGCGGCAATTTCCGGTTGCATCCGAACGGCCGCTGGGGTGTCAGCGACGGCTGCATAACGCTCCCGTCGCAGGCGCAGTTTGACCGTCTAAGCGCCTACCTCCTGTCTCAGCCGTCAGCGGTGATCCCCGGCACGGCTATCCCCTACTATGGAACGGTGGACGTGCGATGAAAGGTCTCCTGCGCGTGGGCCTTGCGGTCCTGCTCACCCCACTCGTCTTCATCGGCCTTTCGCGAATTGACCCGCTTGCGCGCTGGGTCGGTAGCGACGCCGTATGGACTGCGCTGACGCCGTTATTTCGTCTATTCGGCGCCGCTGGCATGGAAGGCGAAGAAAGCGTAGTGCTCTGCGTGCTGCTCGCCGTCAGCTTCATCACTGCTGCGCTCCTCGTCTGCATTGCATCGGTGTTGATTCAGAGGCAAAGGCAGGGCCACGCAGCCCGGTAAGCGCTCCGCAATGTTCCAGTGAGTATGTGGGTGTCACCTGCGATCTGTGTGTTGAGTGCGACAGGGCGGCTGCTGTGCGTGCCGGGCACGCGCGCCATAGACTTAAAGGGCGTCGATGCTGACGTCGAAGAAGCCGTTGCATCCGGTGCAGCGGAACAGGCGTCGCTTCAGTTCAGCCGCCGTCCGCTTCCTTGTCCGTTTGAAACCGTGCGGTCGCGCCTCGACCTGCTTCAGGCAATGCGGGCAGTCCATCAACGGCCATGGAGCTTTGAGACCAAGCCGCACTCGCCGTTCAAAATCGCCCGTCGCATCCAGTACAAGTAGCCACTCCCGGAATCGCCTGACCCAGGCCTTTACTATTTCAGGCGTCGTCCCGAGTTCGTCTGCGGCGTGAGCAAGCGGCCGGTGCTGCGAAAGCAGGGGCAGGAACCTGTAAAGGATGTCCTTGCGCAACATCTTGGCTAGCGGCGTACGGGTCGCGCGCGAGTACAACCTTGCGCACGCACGGCACTGGAATTGAGGCAGAGGCGAGCGCGCGCGCTTCGTAGAGGCAAGTCGAGTGTTGTCGCTGCCGCAATGCGGGCACGGCGGCGGTTCGACATTGTCGGAGAGGGTCCGGTCGACGTGGCTTTTCAGAAAACGCGTCAGTTCCTTGTCCTCGACGTGGCGTCGCGGAAGAGGACTGGTGTGACGCAGCGGGCTGCCGAAATCGAACCGGTCTGCATCGAGAGCCGAGAGCAGCGGCGTTAGCACCGGCACCGGCACCTTGCGGGGCTGCGTTCTGACCGAAGCAGATTCGACACGCGGCAGATCCGGGGCCTCGAGTCCGGCGCGTCGGCGGCGCTCGGCCGCGTTGAGCGCCAGGTCATTGGCCACGATGACGGGTATGTCACCGCCGGTCGATGCCGCGTCCAGCGGCCACACGTAAGCGCACGACGGACACTTCGCCCGACGTTTGTCGTCGGCGCTGAACCCTCCGTTGTTCAGTTGCCCATCATGTCCGCATTTCGGACATTCGCCGTGCGGGCGGTACTTCAGGCCGAGCCTGACAAGCGGCGTCCAATGGCCATCGGGATCGTGCAACGCGATGAGTTGCCGGAAGCGCATCAACCAGTTCGAGACGGCGCCGTATTCGACGCCCAGACGCCGTGACACCTCCTCGAGCGGCACCGGCTGGGACAGAAGCCGGAAGAACTCGGGCATTTTCTTCGCGAACCGGAGGCGGGCAATGGGGCTGCCCGTCAGTCGTGTGTACAAACGACGGCAATCGACGCACCGAAAATACGGCACTGCATGATAGTCGTTCGCCCGCTGGTGCAGGCGGCCGCGAGCCCCTGCGCAATGCGGGCAGCGCGGCACCGGAGTCGCGCCAGCCGAATGGAGCTCCGCCCAGAGGCTACCGACGAAGGCGGTAAGGGCGGGATTTTCTGTGTCGCCGTACTCCCGCGCTCTACCGTGCGTGATTGGCTCGTGCGCATCGAAGACAACGTGAGGGCTAAGGGAGCGCGCCAAGCGCCGGGAAGATCGTTCTTTCAGTAGGCCTGCCATCTCGTTTGGCGATCTGCAATAAGCGGTAATTCTAGGAGATATAGAGGTGCACGTCTGGCCAGAGCGCGGTGAGCTCCGAAACGGCCGTTTATCGTACCGGTTCGTGCGGATCGGCGTCGTGAGAAACCTTGAGCATCAAGACTTCCCCACAGTCAAACGACATCCCGCGCGGTATTCACGCATCATCTTCCTGATTTCTTCCCGACGTAGGTCGGGATCGAACTTCCTGGCTTCGACGATGTGTGCGATTAGGTCATCGTCTACGCTTTCCGGCAACAGCAGTTGCATATCGCTCAACGTTAGATATTCGACGGCGTCCCCACTATCGCCAAATTTCTCGTAGCATCGGGCATAGAGTTTAATGGTGTCGCAAGACAGGTTTGTTTTGTTCGCTATGAACTGGTAGAAGGAACCTCTTGCCTGCTTCCGTATCGCGGGCGTATCTCCGTCCCTGGCGACGCAATCTGCTTCGTAACGCTGAACGAGAAGGACGATGGCTCTTCCGGCTTCTGTGTGATGGCGCCTGGCGCCGCAGACGAGCCGCAGATAAACGATGGCAGTTGTGAGCGTATCTGGTGTGTCGTCTAGCGCAGCGTCGTGTTCCCCGGTGCTTTCGTCTCGTCCCGTAACCTCATTCATCTTTGCTCCTCGCATTGTCTGGATAGCCTTATCAGCTTTCGGCCGCATCCTGGAAAACTTTAAGCAGATCGTTGCGCAGCTCTGATACGTCCATTTCGTTACGGGCGCGTGTAAGGCCCACATACAGCAGGCGCTTCTCCTCGTCGGTAAGCGTAGTGCGTCCGTCATCGTCCGTCTTGAAGCGGAAATCGCCGCAGACCTTGACACGGTTCCATTCAAGTCCTTTGGCGCGGTGGATAGTCGACACGACGTAGTCGGCCTCCGCTTCGGGGCTCGCGCGTGACAGCATGTCGCGCAGGAAGGCGGTTCCCTCACGGTCGATGATCTGAACGATTGGCAACAGATCGCGCCCGGCGTAGCTCGACGCATACTCCTGCACGTCGCGCCACGTCTCAAACAGCGCCAGCGACGCCGGGCTGTAGGTGCGTTGACCCCGCATCAGGCGGTCCGCGCCGTCAGCAAATGCGAGGATCTCTTCAATGTTCGCGCGCACCGCGACCTTATGCCCGCTTTGCAGGCCGTTTGCCAGGGTTCCGATGACGGTCACGTTCTTGCGGCAGAGGATGGCGTCGAAGCTACGGGCAGGGTCATACTCCTCGAAGAATGCAGACGTTATGTGGGGCTGGCCGCGAAGCGGTACCCGCTCGCCCAGCAAGGTTAAAACCGGGGACGCAAGCGCGGCAAAGTGCGGTCCGAACCGGAACGACTCGGTGAGCGCGCACTCCCGGGCCTTGATCAGATCCATCGCGTTGACCGCGCCGCGCCACTCGTAGATCTGCTGATAGGGATCGCCCACGTAGATGACCTGCGCGTGCTGCTGGCGACGCAGGACCGACAGCATCAGACCGTCGCTGTCCTGCGCCTCATCGAACAGGATGAAATCGGCGCCGATCTGCGGCCGCGACCGCTCCCACGTCTTCAGATACGTGTCCGGGGTGATGGCGGTCTTTCCCTGCGGGTCAATGCTCTCGTTCCAGTGTCGTACCACAAAGGGCAAAAGCATCGCGCGCAACTCGTCGGCCGACTGTTCGGTGACCATCTCGTCGACTGGAATGTGCCACGCTTCTGGCTCGTCCTGAGCAGACCGGCAAAAGCGCGCAGCGCCATCTGCAACGAGGCGGCCGATCTGGAAGGCGGATAGCTCGACGTTTTTGCCAATAATCGTCGGAACGCGGACGGGGCCGAGCCCGTACCTGGCAGCGAGAAGGTGAGGCGGCTCCTTTGGAAGATTCAGCCGCGCGGTCAACGCCTTGTCGGTGGCCCGGAAGGCGACCGAGTGGACCGTCTGACACATGACGTTGCGCGGAAACTTCCGCCTGGCTTCCGCCGCAATGTCCTTATTGAAGGCGAGGTACTGGCCACGCTTCGTGCTGAACCGTTCGGCGATCATCCCGAGCGTCGAGGTCTTGCCGGCGCCGGCGTACGCTTTGACTTTTACCGTAGCGCCGGAGGCGACCGTCTCGAGCGTGTCGAGCTGTTCGTTCGTCGGCTTGATTGTTTTCATGCGCTCTCGAATGATGTGGGCAGCGAAGGGCTGTGATGCGGGTTACGGGACACACGAACTCCAGGACATTCTGACCGGTCGCGCGAGTGCACGCCCCGTCGAAAGACGGCGTAATAGCACCGCCTTTCGGGCTTGTGAACCGGCCGACCGCGTCACACGCCTAGCACAGCGCGTTAGCTATATCGCGCGGCACGGCAACTGGCTCGGCGTGACTGGTGTGTACTCGCGTATGCCCAGCGACGACGGATTCAGACCTGATGGCAACACGTTCCCGGAACAGACCGCGACCCGTTGTAACATGCGTCGCCTCGTATGGATTGCCACGCTTGATGTAGTCCCCAACGTCGAAATCGATTGGAAACAGCGACGACTCTTCGCCGCTCTCGACGACGAGCCGGATGGCGTTCAATGGAACACCGCGCAGGTGAGTATCCAGAATGCGATTCAGGATCTGGTCCCGGACGATGGATGACTCCATCGGCCCCTGGTACTCGGCCTTCGTCTCAAGCAGATGGACAATCGCCAGACGCTCAGTTGTTGCGGTAAGCGCAATGCGGAACTGAAGGGCGCATGGCCGGCCCATTTCATCGGGATAGGCCATGTCCGTGAATGATGTCTTGTATGGCATGTAGCACTCCGAACAGAGGTTGTGCCGGCACGGAAGAACCGGCAAGACCAGCCTACGGAGTGGGAAGCGAAGTCAAGTCGTCTGGGCGCTGATGGTGTCGCGGATGCGGATAACGGTGCGATGACTGACGAGACCCAGCATTGCGCTCGTCTGTTCGTTGGTGCGGCCAGCCAGCAGCTGACGACGCGCGAAGGTATTGCGCAACACGCGCGGGCTCATGTCCGGCGCAGCAAAGCCGATCGTGTCCAATGCGTCGCGGACGATGGCGCCGAGGAGCACATCGTTGATCGGCTTGTCATCTGTGCGCGGCGCGGGGAAAACAAGTGCGCCGTCAGGCGACGGATGAAGCCGTTGCCATGCCGCAAGCGCGGGCGTCGAGAAAGCGGGAAGGGCAACAGTCCTCTCGAGGCGTGCGCCTCGCTTCGGGACGGACACCTGCGGCCTTATCCCTTCGATGACAACGTCGCGCCATCGCGCGCCGCGAAGTTCGGCCGCAGTGAGGCCCGCGCCCAGCAGCAGCGCTACGACCGCGCGGTTGCGGCAAAGGCGGGCATCGTCGCCGGCGTCGGGTTGGACATAGCGCTGGAGGGCGGTGTCCGCGTCGGCATCGAGAAAGAGCGGTTCAGGCTCGTCCTCGGGCCAGGCGGCCGAGAGCGCGAAGGTCGCCGCCGGATTGCTGTGACGCAGGCCGACGTCGACCAGATGTCGGCACAGCCGGTCGATCAGCTTGACGTAACGCAGGCGCGTGGTCGTCCCGGGCGCACAGCGGTTTTCGACATCGTCAAAGAATGAATCAAGGTGCTCGGGCCCAAACGTCGCGAGTGTCACCCCTCGGGTGAGCAGATGGCGCAGGAACCGGTCGAACATCGCCTTGTGCTGCACGATCGAGCGTTGGGAAAAACGGCGGCGGTCCGCGCCGGCCGCCTCCGTCGTCTGCCAATGCAGATAGGCGGCGTGCGGCTCCGCTACCCAGAGATGCGATTCGTTCATGGCATTCAGCACCTTATATACTGAACTGGCCTCAACCCTGCACCTGGCGAATCTCCGATCCGCCATCCTGCCTCCAGGAAGAGGGGGCTGTCGTACCACCCTCATAGGCGACGGAGATAGCACGCAGGCATGCCAGCGGACCGCCCTGGACGATCGTGGCGGCGCACGCGAGCATCAGGTTAAGGGGAAGCTCAAAGTCCTCAACCAGATAGCCGCGGTCGCAGACATCGCCGAGCTGTGTCGCGCTGCATGGCACGCGCTCGCGCAACGCGGTGACATCCTCCCTGTAAGCCCAGATGGGCTTGCCGAGCGCAGCCGCATATCCAATCTCAAACGCGGTGCCGCTGTCGGGCTCGCCCGCGCCGCGAAAATCTGCCACGTTGGCCATGACGATATCCGCGCGTCCGATCGCGGCGAGGTTGGCACGATAGATCCACGCAGCTTTTTCCTGCGGTGACAGGTCCGCCGGCCCCAGTGCATCGAGCGGGTAGAGGCCCTCGAATCCGGCATCCGCGCACATGCGCTGAAGCGAGCGACCGTAGTCGAGCGCATCGACGCGGAAAACGTCGAACCCAGCGAGATAGATCCGGGCCTTGGCAACGTCGTGCCGCGCCCCACTCATTTTGTGATGCGGAAGCGTTCGAGGTCCTGATCCTTGAGCCAGCGCGGCGCGCGGCCGCGCCCGCTCCACGTCTCGCCGGTCTCGGGATTGCGATACTTCGGCGCCACCGGCACGCCGGCATCTCTGCGGCGTTTCCCAAAGACGTCTTCTGGCGAAAAACCGAATTCCGCGACGGCTTCGCGTACCCGTTCGAGCTCGGCTGCGGCCTCTTTCTTGCGGGCTTCGGCGATCAGCTTTTCGAGTTGCTCCTTCTGCGCAAGCAGATTTTTATAGCGTTCCATGTGGTTGAATTCTCGTTGGGTATGATGGACGATTCTACCAGGCGCGAGTTGCTGTCAAGTCTGCTGCTGGTCACGCTAACGAGCGCGCGTTCGACATTCACTGCAACAGGTACTGATGAAAAGAATTGCTGTCCGCCGCTCGGGCGTTCACGGTCGCGGCGTCTTTGCGCTACGCCCGATCAGCGCGGGCGAACTCATCCTTGTGTACGCCGGCACGGTCATGAGCTGGAAGCGGGCGATCAACCGGCATCGCCGTTTCGGCAAGGAAGGCCACACGTTCCTTTTTGGGCTGACCGACGGGCGGGTCATCGACGGCTCGCTTGGCGGCAACAGCGCGCGCTGGCTCAACCACGCATGTGTCGCGAATTGCGAAGCTGTTGAGTCCGATGGAAGGGTGCACATTCATGCGGTCTCGGATATCAAGCCGGGCCAGGAGCTTTTCATCTCATATGGGCTGTTGGTAGAGGGCCGCCTGTCGGCAGCCGTGCGGGCGCAATACGAGTGCCGATGTGGTCACCGTCGATGTCGCGGGACGATGCTCGCCGCAACCACCTACCGTGGGTAGCCGATGCGGTCTGGTGGCGCCGCGGTTCGTTCAGCACGCAGACGTTCACGAAGCAGGACCTTCTCGACGACCGGCAGATCCGCGGCGAGCTCGTTGCATTTCTTATGGGCGAGCGCCAGATTGGCGAGCCGCGACGTGCCACCGTCTTTCTCTGATAGCAGGTGTTCAAGCGTGGCGTCTTCATTTTTCAGCGCGGCACCACAGTAAAAGCAGTTACTCCCGTCCCGGGCCCGTAAGCTCCTCAGACGCGATGACCGCTTCTTCTGACTGGGATTAGTGGCGTCTCGCGCTCTGCATGAAGACGACGGCGCTCCGTTTCCGAGTGGCCGCGTGAGCCTGATCGTCATCGGTGTCATGTGGACCAGTTCAGCCGCACCTTTCCCGAGTAGAGCCATTGCGCGTTCAAGCGAGCAGTTCGACGCAGCCAGGCCGGTTTGATCCAATACCGAAACCGTAGACATTCCTGCTTCCGTTTGCATACCAGGAGCGACGCCGGGCCATCGACAGTCACCTCACGACCCGGCAGTGTGGAGCCGCGATTGGCATCGATCAGCCGCGACTTCCCAGCGCACGTTCGATCTTCTGGTCCGTCTTGTACTGGCTCAAGGCGAAAACGGACCAGATCGCCGCGGGAATCCAGCCGATTATTGTCAACTGAAGCAGCAGGCAGATGATCCCGGCGAACGGGCGACCGATGGTGAAGAACTGGAGCCACGGCAGAATGATGGCGAGCAGTAGACGCATTTTTGTATCCTTTTGCTAGAGTGAATTTATATCGACGGGAGCCACTCGAGATAATCGTAGTATTGAACGGCAGGACCGCACCGGATCTTTAATGAAACTTAACCGCGGCGGCAGGCGCGCTGCTGCACCAACGCTGCCGAGCCCGATCCGCGGCTGCGAGTTGGCATGGTGCGGTATAGAAACTGCTGGATGAGGGCGGGGCACTGCAACGGGGCCTTGTATGCGCTTATCCAAGCATTCACTTGTGGACTACCCGCGCGCGGGCTCGAGAGGACTGCCATGACCCGAGATCAGTTTGTTCAACAGCTTGCGATGATGCTCCGGGATTTGCCGCGTGGCACCGCCGCTAACCTGAACGAGTGCATGGTTGCTTACTGGAGCGGAAGCGAGGTTGTGTTTGCGTTCCTATGTGAGCGTGGAACGGACGCGATCGAGGAAGAGTTCGACATAGACGACTATGTCTGGGAGGACTGGCAGCCGACGTTTGAAAAGTGGATATCGTCTCCTTCCTTTAGCAATCGCCCGGAGGTGCTCGCATGGCTGAGCGACGCGCCTCCGCACGAGGCCGGCGAGTGACATGGGGCGCTGGAGCCGGGCTAATCCTGCACGTGTCGCCGCGCGAGCGGATCAAAGCGAAGGTGGACCGCCGGCGTTGATACAGCCGCAACTGGCGACACTGGTGGACCGTCCGCCGAAGGGCGGCGACTGGTCCTACGAAATCAAGTTCGACGGTTATCGCGTGATGACCCGTATTGAGGGAGGCGTCGCGACGATCTTCACCCGCAATGGCCATGACTGGACTGAGCGAATGCCGCGTCTCGCGGATGCCTGCAATGCGCTGCAGGTCGATGACGCGTGGCTCGACGGCGAGGCTGTCGTGCTCGATTCAAGCGGTCAGCCAGACTTCAATGCGTTGCAGAACGCCTTCGACCGGCGCAGCACCGCAGAGATCGTCATGTTCGTGTTCGACCTGCTTTGGCTCAACGGAACCGACCTTCGCGAGCAGCCGCTGCGAACGCGCAGAGCGCTGTTGAGGGAGCTGATGGCGCAACACACGTCCGACGCTATCCGATTCTCCGAAGACTTTCCGCAGGACCCGGTCTCGCTCGTCGCATCGGCTTGCAAGATGAAGCTTGAGGGCATCATTGGCAAGCGCGGAGACGCGCCGTACCGTTCCGGGCGGTCAGCAACCTGGGTGAAAATCAAGTGCTACCTTCGCCAGGAATTTGTCGTCGGCGGCTTCACGCGCGCAAGGGGCGCGCGCTCGGGTGTGCATTCGCTGCTGCTCGGCGTGCACGAGAAGGATGGCTCGCTGCGCTACGCCGGTGGCGTAAGGCCGTATTTCTCATCCCGCGCGGCCACCGCGTTCGTCGCCCGAGCCAACGCAGTGCGCAGCGACAGCGCGCCATTTTACAACCCTCCCAAGCCTGAAAAAGAACGCGATTATCTTTGGCTTAAACCGTCGATCGTCGTTGAATGTTCGTTCCTTGAATGGACCCCGGGCGGCGAAGTCCGGCACTCCGTGTTTCATGCGGTCCGCGATGATAAGCCAGCGGCCACAGTGACCGAAGAGGCCATGGTGCCGATTGAAGGCGGTGAGCCAGTGGAAGTCGACGCCGGCTCGACTCGCGAGGTGCCGGGGCCGAAGGGAAGTCTCAAGATCGCTGGGCTTCGTATCACGAATGCGCAACGAGTGATGGACGAAGTCACCGGCCATACGAAGAGGGAGCTGGTCGAGTACTACGCGGCCATCGCGGAGTGGGCGCTGCCGCATCTACACAACCGCCCCCTTGCACTTGTGCGGGCGCCAGACGGCATACAGGGCGAGCTTTTTTTCCAGAAACACAGCGAGCGAGCGAGCATTCCCGGCATCGAAGAGCTGCCGGCTGAACTGCATCCGCGTCATCCGCCGCTACTCGTCGCTAATACGCCCGAAGCGCTGGTGGGCCTCGCGCAGATGTCGGTCGTTGAGCTCCACACATGGAACGCCGTGGCGCCGGATCTCGAGCGCCCCGATCGCATCATCTTCGACCTTGATCCGGACCCGGCGCTGCCTTGGACCGCGATGCTGGAAGCCGCCGAGCTTCTGAAGGTTGTGCTTGACGAGATCGGCCTGCGCTCCTTTCCGAAGACGAGCGGCGGTAAAGGCTTTCACATCGTTGTGCCACTGACGCGCCGGCAGGGATGGAACGAGACCAAGGCCTTCGCACACGCGGTTGCGAGGCACATGGCCAAGGTCGTGCCGCAACGATTCTCGGCAGTGCTCGGGCCGAAAAACCGCGTGGGCAAAATCTTTATCGACTACCTGCGCAACAGTCGCGGGGCGAGCACGGTTGCCGCCTTCTCAGTGCGGGCCCGGTCAGGGATGGGCGTGTCGATGCCGTTCTCGTGGGACGAACTGAAGCAGGTGACGCGCGGCGATGAATGGACGATGCGTAAGGCCGTTGAGCGTCAACGGTCGCTGAGAGCTGACCCGTGGCACGGCTACTGGCAGACCCGGCAGGGCGTCACCGCGACAATGCGGCGGGCGGTGGGTATGGATTAACTGCGCGGGGCCGCGACGGACCTGGCGAGGTCCTCCGACGCCGAGCATCGGGCAACACAGACGGCCGACGGGCTCACAGCGACCCACAAGGGACGGTCGATTTACCTCAGAACGGACGCTCAACGGGCACTCCACCAGAGCAGCTATGCTGGAATCTCAGTCCGTAGCAACGACGTCCGGCTTCACGGTTTTTACGCGCTGCATCTCAGGAGACAGTCGAGGAAATCCAAAGCGGACAACCGTGGATCAGCCGACATCCGATCCACTTATGCCACAATTGCCGCGAAATCTAGAGCTGACGGCAAAGGCTGGTCCGCCGCGCCATGGCAAAGTATCCGGTGAAAAACCATGCTTAAACGCGACGTACAAGCGGTCTTGGATTCTTACTATGCAGATGCGCTTGCCGTGGCAAAGCCCGGCTTTATTCAACATTTTCGCGAGCTGTCGGCGCCGTTTCTCCTTAGCGTATCTCAGGCTTACCTCGATGCGCCCGTCCGCGTGATGTTCATCGGGAAGGAAACTAACGGTTGGTGTGGCAAGCTGGGAGCCTTCTACGAACGTTCTGACAGGATCGAGATCGCGAAAGCTCGCTACGAGAGTCAACACTCCCGTGGTACAGGTCGTAGTGAGTTGTTGCGGCAGTGGAAGCGGTTCGCTAATGCGTTCGCACGAGGCGATCGAGCGGCTGTTTGCTGGAACAATCTAATGAAGATGGACTGGTACCGCCCGAAGCGCGGCTTCTCTCGAACCTCGATTGATCATTCCGCGCATTTATTCAATTTCTCGGTGGCGGCCGTCCAGGTTGAGATCGAGCTGCTTAAGCCAGACCTAATCATCTTCGGTACCGGCCACGCGTACGATTGTGCTCTGAAAGCTGTCCTGCCGACCCGTCAGAATGTGAAGGTTGAGCCAAAGGCGCTGTGGCACTTCCAGTCAAATGGCATCGAGTGTTTTAGGACATTTCATCCAGGTGCGCGGGATAAGCAGGCCCCAAGACCAATCAAAGAGTACTACCAGGAGGTAATCGACACCGCGTCGAAGGCGTTTGCTGTGCGCCTATCGATGCCGAGTGCTTCGCCATAGGCTGCCGTTGTCTCAACGTTCTTCCGCACGGTCGTACAGCGTACTGATGCTGTGTTGACGAGCCGGAACGCGGCCCATCCGTTACGCCTCATGCTCACGCGTCGTCTAGTCGCTTGAACAGCTCTTTGTGCTGAGAGTAGATAACGGCAAGTCGAGACCCGTAGTCACCTTCCAAATATCCTTTCGTTCCCGCTGGCTTGCGGGCCGCCCGGCACTCTACTTGTCGTCTTTGGACGAGTTTTATCCGTACACGCTGCTTCATGACTTGTGCGATGTAGTGGGAATCGGCCGGTCGATTGTGCGCGATTCACGGCCCCGTGTCGAATAACCGTTCTTGGCCGACTGGTGCCCGATGCGGTCAACTGAAGCCGTTTGGGGAGCGTGCCTCTCGGCACCCAAGCACTCAGCTATCTGCGCTCAATTCGAGCAGCGGATTGACTATTTTCAGGACGTCTGCAACGCCTACAACTCTCGAACCCTCAACTACTTCAACGCGTCGACCGAGCCAAAACGTGTGTGGGTATGCTCCAGGCGATAATAGCCAAACCTCCGCCTCACATTGCTGCCCGGTGCAGACGCCAGTGGCGTCCACGAATTCGTGGTGTGCAGATGACCAGTAGTCAGTGCGCACCTTGTAGATCGGACGATAGCCTGAAACGACCTCCTTCAACGAACCGTCTGATCGATGCTCTGTTAGGGAGAAGTTCACAATCAGGTCGGGCGGACGAGGTGGGCGGGACATAAACTGATTCGCAGTAGCGGGGGTGTTGAAACGGCGATTGTCATCGATTTAGCTCGCCGCGTCGAACGTCCCTTCCTGGCCGGTTACCGTCCGATGCGATGGGCTTGGCCGCGGCGCGGTGTCGGCGGTGCCTACCCATTGGAGCGCCTCCATGCGCTGAGATGGCGAATAACGGCCTGCGAGTCGCCGTTCTGCTCGTGAAGTCGCGTCAGGTAGCGCAAGGCTTCTTCGTTGGCCGGGTTGATTTCGAGGCAGCGCGCATAGGCCGCCACAGCCTCCTCAACCCGCCCCAGTTCCTCCAGCAGAACAGCGTGGTTCAGCGCGGCCTGGTCGTTCTTTCCGTTGATTTCGACGCAACGCAAATAGCTGCCGGCGGCGTCTTCGAGTCGCCCGGCTTCTTCCAGCAGCACCGCGCGGTTGGCGTGCAGCAGTTCCGCATCTGCGAAATGTTGCAGCGCTTCGTCGAACACTTCCAGGGCGTGCGCGCAGCGGTTGCGATCGCCCGCCAGCAGGGCGCCGAGATTGTTGTAGGCGTGGAAGTCAGGCTCCGGCGAAAGCTCGATCGCTTTGCGGTACGCGGCCTCTGCGCCGACGGCGTCGGTCGCCTGCAACTGCTCGGCAAGCGAATACCAGTCTTCCGCCTGTTTTCGCCGCGCACTCAGGGTGGCCGGCGCATTGTCGAGAAACGTCACGTCGCCTTTCACGTCCGCGATCTCGAAGTCCAGCAGCAGCTGACCCGACACGGCGTCCCACTGCGCGTCCCCCGTCGTCACGGCCACCGCGTCGCCAACTGCCGTAATGCGCACGCCGGACAGGGGCGCGGCATCGGGCAACTGATCCTTGATACGTGAGAGCGCCTTCAGGACTTTGCGAGGCGGTATCCGCGATCCGCGCAGTTTCAACGCAGTGCGGAGCAGGACGACATCCCGAAAGGTAAAGCGCAGATCGTTGCGCGCGCCGCGTGAGGGCCGCAAGAAGCCGGCGTCAATGAGGATGCGCAGGGCGCGCCGCGAGACCCCGAGAAGCGATTGCACTTCCCGCAGCGAAAAGGTGTGCACGGTCGAACGGCCCCTCACCGCCGTGCCCGGGTCCTGGCGGGCGCCGCGACGGGTTCCTCGGCCTTCTCGGCCCGCTTGACTGTCTTACGTTGTTTCGCGGGCAGTTCAGAAACCGGGACTGCGGGCTTCGTCCGGCCAGGCGACGGGCTGCGCTTCGCATTTCTTGCGAGACTGGCGCGCAACGCTTCCATCAGATCGATCACCTGCCCGCCGTCGGCGGCCGCCTCTCCGTGCGGCGTCACAATCTGCTTGCCCTCGATCTTGGCGTCTATCGCTGCGAGCACGCGCTGCTTCTCCTTGTCCTCGTACTGTTCGGGATCATAGCGCTCGGTTTCGCCCTGCTCGATGAACTTGAGGGCAAGTTGCAATTCATTTTCAGTGACGGGCGCGTCCTCGATGTCCAGGTCTTTGAGCGAGCGAACAGCATCGCCCCAAAGCAGTTGCTGGAGGATAAGGCCGTCGTCGGTTGCCCGCACCTGGACCATATGGGTCTTTGCCTTCCAGTTCCAGGAGGCAAGTGCACATCGTCCGCTCGCCAGAAGGGCCTTCCTGAGCAGGCAGTACGGCTTGCCGCCCCGTTTGTCGGGCGCGACGAAGTAAGCCTTGTCGTAATAAACGGGGTCGATGGACCGGTCGGGCAGGAAGGCCAGAATCTCAACGATGTGACTGGGGCTTTCCTCGAGCGCTTTCAGTTCGTCCTTGGTGAACACGACGAACTTGTCCTTTTCGAACTCGTAGCCTTTCTGCATCTCGTTGCGCTCTACCACCTTTCCTGTGGCCTTGGAGACGTATTGCTGCTGGACGCGCGAGCCATCAGGCGCGAGCAGGTTGAAGCTGATGCTCTCAGACGCTGACGTCGCCGAATACAGGCGCACAGGGATGGACACCAGTCCAAACGAAAGTGAGAGCGATGCAATCGAACGGGCAGCCATGAGCGTCTCCTGATCAACAGAAGAAAGCGGGGCGCTTGAGGCCCTGGGCCGATGCAAATAGATTAGCACTCGTCTGTGCGCCGGCGGTGGCCACTTTCAGCAGATGGCGTTCCTGCTGAAGTCGGGCGCGCCACTTGCTCGACAGGACGGACGGTCCAACAACATGGAGAGGCACAAATGGCAGACCAGCATAAGCCAGGCGAAATCGTTAAGACGTCCGGGATCTACAAAGTAGTGAAAGAGGGCGGCGACGGGCCGGAATTCGAGGTGACGTGCGTCGAAGGTGAGCATTTCCCGCCGACGCGCTCGGGCAAGGGCGCGCACTATGAACTGATCCACGGCGCGACGCATTCGCACAAGCACACCGAACTCGGCAGCGGCGACAAATAGCGAGGCTATGGAACGTCCTGGAGGCCTGCCTGGGCCGCGAAGTCCTGACGGTCCCCTTTGCCGCAAGCGGGAAGTCGATTGGCGTCGCCCTTTGCGAATGCCGATTGCGGTCGTACCATGCGATTTCGTCCGGTCAAAAGGAGGCGCGCATGGTCACGCGTTACTACATACGCAAAGGCGACAGGACCACCGCAGGCGGCACGGTGGCCGAAGGCTCGGCCGTCATGCACTGTGATGGCTTGCCTCTCGCGTTTGAAGGCGACGCGGTGAGCTGCCCCGCGTGCCACAGCACTGGCAAGATTCTGTGTGACGGCCCCGCTGGCCAAAGGCAGGTCCCGATGGCAGGCAAACCGCACTGAGCGATGATCTCTGTCTATGCCGATGCAACCCATTGCCGCGGCTCATCGCTTCGCAAAGCACAATGTCAATGTCGATGGACGGCTCGCCGGCAGACCCTGTCGTGCAGCGGGCCACGGCCCATGTGTATGCGCCTAGCCCGGAAGCTTCGACCGCGGCGCCGAGCACAATCTCCAGGTCAGCGGGGAGCGGGCTGAAGCAGTCGCCGCCACTGGCCTTTGCCAGCAACGCGGCAAGTAGCGGGGATGCGGTGGAGCTGGCCGCGCGAGGCGTGAGCGAGGACGATGAGGCCGAGTGTCATACGCAGTATGAACTCGACATGGAAACGTGCAATGCGGCGAGGGCCATGTATAAGAATCCCGCGTATTTTCTGGCCTGCTCGCAGCGGGCGTTTGAGCGGTATCAACAGTGCAGGGGGTACTGATGGAAGCGAAGCGCAAGACATGCGTCATCACGCTATTCGATGAGGAAGCAAAGACGATTTCGTACCACCACGTGCCGCAGGACCTGGTCGCCGCAGCCATCGACAAAAGCACCAGCGTCGATGTGCCGCTCGAAGACTTTGATAACCGGCTCGACGATGATTTTGCACGTCGACTGGGCGGCATGATCCTGCTCATTCTTGCCGGCCGTTCGCCATTCCTCAAGAGCCATCTTGCGCTCACCACTGAAAACGATCGTGACGCATCCGGGCCGTCTTCCGGACCCGG
This sequence comes from Paraburkholderia sp. RCC_158, assembly GCF_041355255.1. Taxonomy (NCBI): domain Bacteria; kingdom Pseudomonadati; phylum Pseudomonadota; class Betaproteobacteria; order Burkholderiales; family Burkholderiaceae; genus Paraburkholderia; species Paraburkholderia sp. RCC_158. Next base: position 59,675 of record NZ_JBFUPM010000019.1, read on the forward strand.
TACGACGCCGCCGGAAACTGGAAAACGTTCATGGTGGGGGAAAAAGCCATAACGGGGTGCAAAGGCGACGCGCCCCCTGGAAGGTCAGGCAAACGTAAGTGGCGGGCGTTCGCGCTGCCGCGTCTATGCATAGCCGGTGGCAGAATGATCGCCCCGATCCTCAATGGAGACTGGCATGTCGATCTTGGTGGGCACCGCTTCCTGGACTGACAAGACGCTGATCGAGTCGGGCGCCTTTTATCCTCCCGGCTGCAACAGCGCGGAAGCCCGCCTTCGGTATTACGCAAGCGTGTTCCCCCTGGTCGAAGTCGATTCCTCGTACTACGCGATGCCGAGCGCGAGCAACAGCGCCCTTTGGGTTGAGCGCACGCCCCCAGGGTTCGTGTTCGATGTGAAGGCCTTCCGGCTGTTCACCGGCCACCAGACCGAGCCGCGATTCTTCCCGAAGGATTTGCAGGCCAACTTGCCAGACACGGGCAAGAAAAACCTCTACTACAAGGACATACCGTCGGCGGTGCTGGATGAACTGTGGGCCCGCTTTTTTGAGGCGCTGCAGCCGCTACATGCTGCCGGCAAGCTAGGCTCAGTACTTTTCCAGTTTCCTCACTGGATCACCGCGGCTCCGAAAGCGAGGGAGCATGTTGAACACTGTGCCGAGCGCATGCACCCGTTTCTGACGGCGTTTGAGTTCCGCAACGAAAGCTGGCTGGGCGAGAAGCACCGGGAATCGACGCTGGCAATGGAGCGGGAGCGAGGGATCGTGCATGTCATCGTTGATGCGCCCGAGGGAGTGACGAAGCGCGCGCATACGGTATGGGAGGCGACCTCGCCCGAGCTGGCGATCGTGCGTCTGCATGGCCGCAATGCGTCGACGTGGAGCGGCGCCGAATCCGCGGCCGAGCGGTTCAACTATGAATACAGTGATTCTGAATTGCGTGAGCTTGCGCCTCCGATCGCACACATCGCGCTACGGGCAGCGCGTACGCATGTCCTGTTCAACAACTGCTATCGCGACGTCGCGCAGCGCAATGCGGCAACGATGACACGGCTGCTCGACGACATTGGAATGTGAGCCGACGGGCGCGCTACCTCTTACCGTGACCCGACACCGGGCAAACCTGGCCAAGTCGTCAGCGATCCGGGAGCCGACGTAAGCCTTTTTCCCGTGGACGCTTCACCGGTCGGTCTGGCGGACCCGAACCTGAAGGACTGGTTTGCGCATCCCCGCCTGTCCCGCCGGCCGACGTTGCCTGCTGGCTGATCGCCGGCCCCGCCGGTAAAATCGACAGCCCGGAGCCCGATGCGGCACTGGGCCGTCACCCGCGGCCAGAAAAGACGCCGCTTCCGGCCTCTGATCGACGGTTTGGGCGTGGCGGTTGCAGCTATCCTCGATGCGATCTCTCGGTTCTGCCACGGCCTTCGGAAAGATGGGCAGAATCATTCAGCCGGTCCCCGCGACCGGCTTTTTTTCGCCTGGCGGTTTTTCCGAGGAAAATGTAACGCAACGTAACTGTTACGAACAGGTGCTGAGTTAAGTGTTGAACTCCGCCGCGTTCAGAAGGCAAGCTTCCGGTGTCGGCCATTAGCCGCCGGTCGAGGTCGTCGTCCAGTTCGGCTCGCCGAGGTCTCGTTCGCCCTTGCTCAATGACCGCTCTGAGGCGGCCAAATTCCGGAAGGCACCGCCTCAACCCGGCCACTTTCTGCCGGTCGGCCCCCTCGCAAAGCAGTCATTTGAACAGCTCGTTCACTCCTGATAACGGCCGCTTAACTGACTCCCTTGAATCGGGCCAAGGGGAAACAACAGATGTATCTAGCCGCTCTATTTTCCGGACCCATCGTGCTTTTCAAACAAGACATCCCCGTTTGGAACGTTGATCGCGCAAGCGTGTCAGCAGGCGGGCATCCATCTCAAAGTCGACGATCCCCAACTGTTCAATCTCCGCCCGCATGTCCAAGGCCCTGCATCCGGCAAGATCGACGCGGAGCACGCCCTGCGGCGCTCGGCCGGTGCGGCTCGCAATTGGATTGCCGTGCATGCCGGGGGAACGAGCATCGATGTTCTCCTTGCCGCGAGTGATGGCGGGCTGGGCTCAACGAGCGACGGTCCTTGCAGCGGCATGATGGCTCGATCTTGAAGCGACGATAGCCAGGACGGCGGAAACGGTCAGACTACCGCCGACGCACATCATTGCGACGACCAGTGCCCTGGCCAGGCTCGCCGGATCCGGTGAAGTCCCTGCGACACTGAAGAAGACGCCGCCGATGACCGAGACACCCAGTGCTGCGCTGATTTGCAACGCCGAATTCGTGATGCCCGCGATCATCCCGGAACCGGTCGCCGGTGCGCGATTGATAACCGAGCGCACCAGCGTCGGCAGCGCCCAGCCCTGACCGAATCCCAGGAGTGCGACCGCGCCGATGAGCGGAAAATGAGCCGGCACCTGTCCAGGCGCGCCGGCCACGAGGTCGGCGAGGAGTATGCAGCCGGCGACCTCGAGCATCATGCCGATGGCGGGAACGCGGTCGCCGAAGAGGCGGATGGCCAGCGGGGTCGTCAACGGCCCGATGAAGGCGCCGACCCCGAACGGCAGGAAAACCAGCCCTGTCTCGAATGGGCTCATTCCAAGTGCCGCCTGCAGGTAGACGGAGAACGTCAGGAAGAAAGCAGAGACGACGTAGAAGAAGAGGACGCCCGTAAGCCCGCTCATCAGGCCAGGCCTGCGGATCAGCTCCACGCTGATCAGGGGCACGCCGCCTCGGCCGGCGTAGCCCACCTCATATCGGCAAAAGCCTACGCCAGCGACGGGACATGCGATCAGCATTGCGCAAGCCCACCACGGCCAATCTAGCTCCCGCCCTTCGACCAGGGGCACGATGAGCAAGCCCAGCGTAAGCGCGCAGAGCAGCACCCCGATCCGGTCTACAGGTGCCGGGCTGTCACCGCGGACGTCGGGTAGTAACGGCAGCCCGAAAATCAGGACGGCGACGACGACGGGCAGGTTGATGAGAAAGACGACGCGCCACGCCAGGTGAAAGATGTCCGCAGAGATCAACGCACCCCCGAGCGCCTGCGCGGCTACGGCGGCCAGTCCCACCGCGGCGCCGTAGAGGCCCAAAGCGCGCGCGCGCTCCTTCTCTGGGAATAAGGCGTGAATGGAGGCCAGTCCCTGCGGCGCCATGGCGGCGGCGCTCAGGCCCTGCAGCACACGCCCGAGGATCAGTATGACGGGTGACGATGCGAGGCCGCAGATCACCGATGTCAGTCCGAAGCCCGTGACGCCGATGAGGAAGATCCGCCGCCGGCCGAAGAGATCGCCTAACCGTCCTCCTGTGATGAGGAAGACCGCGTAGGCCGCGGCGTATGCGGAGATGACGAGTTGCAGTTCTGCAGCGCTCGTGTGGAGGGTGCTTTGGATGGACGGCAGAGCGACGTTCACGATGAAGAAGTCCAGCGGAGGCAGAAATGCTCCCACCAGCAACACCGCGAACGCCGACCATCGACGCGTGGAGGAGGTTGTCGTATGCATAAGTTTGGGCGGCCAAGGACCGTGTCAGGCCGGACGGCCGAAGCGTTCAGTTCCCGTGATGGGGTGCCAGTTTTGAAGCGGCGTGGCGTAGTGCATGGTGAAGGTGCGCTCCAGGAATGCCCAGCGGCCTTCGCGTCGCTGATAGACGTCGCGGTATTGGCCGCTCACTTGAAGCGTGCCCTGATCGACGTCGTAAAAAAGACAGTCCGCCGCCACCAGGCCGTGGCCGTTATCGCCGTCCACCGTAATCAGGGCATTCGCCATCCAATGATGCATGTGGGGCATGCGCTTCATGTTGATGCGTGCTTGCGCCAGGATGGCCTCCAGGCCGTCGGAGTTGCCGTTCGCGCCCAGCAGCAGTCGCGAGTCGGGATGCCAGAGAGTGGCCAGCAGCTCGATGTTCATGGTGTCGAACGCCTCGGCGTAGTTAGCGATCAGCGCATCGATGGCGAAGCGGCTTTCGATGGCGTCAAGGCGTGCTTCGAGTTCTTTGGACATTGGTTATTTCCGTACCGAATGGTACATAAATAGTGAAAAAAATGCGGGACTCGTGTGATGACCCCGCGCTGCTTCGATATACATACCGAGTGGTACAAATATACGGGGCCGTGGAAGACCGTGTCAACCGTTCTCTTGAACGGCCCGCTGCCATGTGCCGGAAGTTGTAAGGCGCGGCTTGCCCAACGATTATGTATCGATTAGTATATATATTTTGACTGACGGAGATGTTCATGACTCAGCGGGGTCGGCCACGCACGTTCGACCGTGATGCGGCGATCATTTCGGCGATGCACCTGTTCTGGGAACATGGCTATGAATCGACGTCTTTGTCGCAGCTAAAGGCGGCGATCGGCGGTGGCATCTCCGCGCCCAGCTTCTATGCGGCCTTCGAGTCCAAGGAGGCGCTGTACAAGGAGGCGCTGGAGCGATACATGGAGATTTATGGCAAGGTGACCCGTAGTCTCCATGACACGTCGCTTCCGCCACGGGAGGGCGTGTTCCTGGCGCTGCTCCGGTCGGCAAGGATGCAGATTGAGAGCGGCCACCCGAAAGGCTGTATGGTCGCGCTGGGCGTTGCCGGGGCCAGTTCCACCGGCAGCGAAGCCATCACCCAGTTGCTTCGTGAGGTGCGCAGTCGCACGCGCGCCGGCTTCCGCGCCTGCGTAGTACGGGGCATCAAGAGTGGGGAACTGCGCAGCAGCACGGATCCGGCATCGCTGTCCATCGCGCTCGACTGCTTTTTCCAGGGATTGTCTGTGCTCGCCCGCGATCGTGTCCGGCATGCCGTCATCGAGAAGGCCGTGACCGACGCGATGGGAATCTGGGATGCCGCAGTGGACCAGCCGATGCCTAAGGAGGTCGGCAAGACTTAGTTCGGAAGTAGATCAGCTTAGCATTGCCTGTCGACAAAATAAAACGGGCCAGCGCGAGTTCCTTCGACCGGGTGAAGCGCTTGGTGCGTGCAAGGCACTGGTGCAGATCGTCGAGCCGCACTGGCCCAACAGCAAGACCGGGCGGCCACCGGCCGGAGTGGCTCGATGTACGTCGAGTAACCTCGACGAACTCCGAAAAGGCGTCCGTATCAATCCGCGGATCAATTGGCTCTTCCAATTAGAGTCAACGTCCGGCGGCCGTGTGACCAAGCCGCATCGCTTGAACGGCGCATTGTGCAACTCAGTGGGTACGCGATGGCGAAGGCTTTCGGTTGCTTGGGGGTTTGGCGACACGGCCGTCGGGACCCTTCGATAACGCTGTGAGAGCTGTTTCGTTGCGCACCAATGCGCGAATGCCCGCAGCCGCGAAGCGAACGAGGTCCGCATAATGCGCTGTCGACTTTTTTTCGCGGTCCTGTGCGCCTAGTCGCATCGCCCGGCCATTGAGTGCATGGGCCTGCTGCCGCGCTCCGACAGAGAAAAGATACGCCCACACCGCCTGCTCGCGTGCGATGCCAGGCACGACCGTATGTAGGGCGTCGATGATTCGCTCCGCAATCGGGTCATAGTAGGTTTCACGAATGCGCCGGGAGCGCTCGTCGCTGCCTAGACTCACGGACGCCACCAGCTGCACGTAAAGCGCCAGATTCACGGCATCCTCGCCATGAAAAATCTCCGACAGCGGCGTAAAGGCGATCGTCAGCACGTCTTCGACGGTGGCCTTGCGTTCGCTCGCAAACAGGTCGTCGAGCAACTTGCCACGGTGTTGATTGATCGCTGACGATCGCCGCTCGAATACGGCCTCGTAGAGCTTGTCCTTGGTCGCGTAGTGGTAGTGCACGAGCGCCTGCGCGACGCCCGCTTCGTCCGCGATGTTTCGCATGCTCGCTCCGGCGTAGCCGTGCTCGCCGAACACGCGCTCGGCCGCATTCAGGATCGCGGATAAGCGCGTACCCGGCGCGCGGTCGGGTTCCTGAGCACCGTTGCCGGCGTGTGCGGACGCCTTCTTTTCGCGTTGTGTTCTCATCTCCGCAAGCTCCATGGCCTTACTATTCAATCGATCAGTCAGTATATCGCCATCCTCGCGCGACGCGGGCCGGACGATCCGGACCGCGTCGCAGCTTGCAATGCGATGACCGGACCGCGCACGCCCTTATCCGAGAAACGCCGGCTCCGGCAGACCCCTGACGCCGGGCCGCACCGCGAGCACGTTGCCCGCGAGCGGCTGCTGCGCGAGTTCCTTCTCGCTCATCCGCCGGCGCGCCGTCGTAATGAAGAGGGTGTCGAGGTCCGGACCGCCGAAGCACAAGCTGCTCACGCGTCGCACCGGCAGATTGACGACCATGTCGATTCTCCCGCGCGGGTCATAGCGCGTGACGCACCAGCCATCCATGTTCGCGCTCCAGAAGCAGCCGTCGGCATCGACGGTCGAGCCGTCGCAGATGCCGCGCCCGAGCGGAACTTCCGCGAACTTGCGGCGGTTGTAGATGGCGCCATCGACCGAATCGTAGTCGAACACGTCGATCTGGCAGCTGAACGAATCGGTCATGTACATGAGCCGGTTATCGGGACTGAAGCTGATGCCATTGATGCAGGTGATGCCCTCCATGATCAGATGCGGCTTCAGATCGGGATCGAGACGGAACAGACGTCCGCGCGGCGTGTAGGCGGCTGCTTCCACGGTGCCAGACCAGTAACGGCCGTGACGATCGCATTTACCGTCGTTGAAGCGGTTCTTCGGCCGCTCGGCGTCGGGACGCGCCACGTCGGTCAGCTCGCCGGTTTCGGGCGAGAAAAAGCAGAAGCCCGAGCGCATCCCCACGATCAGGCCGCCCTTCGCGCGTAGACCGATGCTGCCGATTTCTTCCTGCATCGGCCAGCTTTTCTTGGCGCCGCTTGAAATGTCGAGGCGATGGATCGCCTGTCCGATGCCATCTACCCACCAGAGCAGTTGCGTTTTCTCATCCCAGATGATCGATTCGCCCAGCACATCGGGTGTGGAATCGATCACGTCGATGACCGAACCCACCATATCGATAGGTCTCGTGATGCTGCTGACAGTCATGTTGCCTCCTTGATCCTGACGTTGATATCGATGAATGCGATCTGTCCGCTCAGACGGCCGGCTCTTTCATGCGGGCGATGCCTTCGAGCGCGAGTCCGTAACCCAGGACGTCGTGCAGGCGAGCTTTCAGTTCCTGATTCAGGCAGGTGCGTGTATAGCGTCTTACGAGACGCGGTTGCTTGAGCATCGACCGGGCGAGTTCGCGGGCCCGCGGGAGCAGGTCTGCCGGCGGCAGCACTTCGTTGACGAGGCCCATCTCCAGCGCCTCGGTGGCTGAGATGCTCTGGCCCGTCAGCAGAAAGTAGTGGCCGCGCGCTCGGCCCATGAGCAGCGGCATGATCAGATGCATGCCATCGCCCGGCACCATGCCGCCCTGGAAGTGCGCGGTGTCCTGGATCGTCGCAGTGTCCGATGCCAGCACGATGTCGCCCAGCAGTGGAAGCTCCGCGTGCCGCACGGCCGGCCCGTTGATGATGCTGATCACCGGCGCTTCGATGTTGAGCAGGTTGATGAGCAGATGCTTCGCTTCCCAGTAGATCGGATCATAGATCGTGGGTGTCATCGAATTGCGGTTCTCGTGCATGCCCGGCGCGATGGACGGCCCGCTGAACGCATCGCCCGTGCCGGTCATGATCACGACGTCGTTTTCACGGTCTCGGCCGACGTCGAGAAACGCCTGCTCGAACTCGCGGTGTGCCGTCAGATTCCACACGAGCGGCCGGCCGTGTGTGTGGAAGTGCATCTCCAGTACGCCGTCGGTGCGCGTCATGCGGATGGTCTCGAATTTGTCTGCGTATTCGTCGAAGTTGCTCACGGCTCTGTCCTCTACTGAACGTTGAAAATCGCGCCGGCGCACGCCGACGAAGGCGTTGGCATGCATCCGCGCAAGGTAATCAAGCGCCTATACTAGTCCTGACTGATCGATCAGTCAACAAGGGAAATTCCGGTCTCGCTTCCGGTTGACCGGGTGTTTGCTCATCCGTTACTGTGCTGACTGTTCGATCGATCAGTTTTTGATCCGAGCGATCCGCCGCCTTTGGGTACGCCCTGACAAAGAACAGATGCCGCCGGACCATCAGCATGTCCGAGGTTCAAGGAGACAGCTTCATGAGACGCTTTCCGTCGTTCGTATGCCGTTCCGTCCACCAACATTGAGAGGGTCATCATGTCGCGCAAAATCGCTCTCGATACAAACTCGCCCGCCCCGGCGACGCCCCAAATGGACACGCAACGTGCGCTGTATTTCAAGGTCGCGCTGCGGCTCGTGCCGCTGCTGATCGTGTGCTACGTGGTCGCGTATCTGGACCGCATCAACGTCGGCTTCGCCAAGCTTCAGATGCAGGACGCGCTCGGTTTCAGCGATGCGGTGTACGGTCTGGGCGCCGGCATTTTCTTCATCGGCTATTTTTTGTTCGAGGTGCCGAGCAATCTGCTCTTGCAACGCATCGGCGCACGCAAGACCATCACGCGCATCATGGTTCTGTGGGGCATCACCGGCTGCGCGATGGCGACGGTATCGAGCCCGACGGCGTTCTACGGGCTGCGTTTTCTGCTCGGCGTGTTCGAGGCCGGCTTCTTTCCGGGCGTCCTGTACTACTTGAGCCAGTGGTTTCCGCGTCATCGCCGCGGCCAGATTCTCGGACTCTTCATGACGGGCTTTCCGATCGCAGGGGCGATCGGCGGACCGGTGTCGGGCTGGGCGATGTCGCGGCTCGGCGGCGTCGCGGGTTTCGCGGGCTGGCAGTGGCTCTATATCGTTGAAGCTGCTCCTGCGGTGCTGCTCGGCATCGTGACGTGGTTCACGCTGTCGGACGACATCGGGCGTGCAAAATGGCTGACCGAATCGGAGCGCGACGCTTTGCGCCATGCATTGCGTGCCGAAGGCAGCGACGCGGAGCCGAAGCATACCGGACAGTTGCGGCAGGTGATAGCCGATCCCAAGGTGTACCTTATAAGCTTCGCGTATTTCACCTTCATCTGCGGCACGTATGCGCTGAGCTTCTGGTTGCCGACGGTGCTCAGGAGCGCGGGCGCGACGAGCGTGGAGCGTGTCGGCTGGCTGTCGGCGATTCCCTACGGTATCGCGGCCGTGGGCATGGTGCTGATCTGCCGCAACTCGGACCGGCTGCTCGAGCGTCGCTGGCATGGCGCGCTGGCCGCCTTCGCAGGGGCGATTGCGCTTTCGCTGCTGCCGCTTATGGCGCATGATCTGACTGCGACCATCGTGCTGCTGACGATCGCATCGACCACGGTGTTCGTCACACTTCCGCTGCTGTGGTCGCTCGCATCCGACTATTTCGCGGGCTCGTCGGTGGCTGCTGCCGCAATCGCCTTCGTCAACAGCCTTGGCCTGCTAGGCGGCTTCGCCAGTCCGTTCGCAATGGGCTGGCTCAAGACATTGAGCGGCACGCTGAGCAGTGGGCTTTATCTGATGACCACGCTGCTTGCACTGGGTGCATGCGCGATGCTGTGCATGCGTACCGGCCGTCAGTCGAATGCATAATCAACCAACGAACGTGGAGGCTGCGCAATCGGGCCCGCACGCGGCAAACATGGAACAGACCTTCAAGGATGCATCGCCGGGGAGCCTGCTCGGGGAAAGCGTGGCGCGACTGGATGGCGCGCGCTTCGTCTCGGGACGTGTCGACTACAGCGCTGACCTCATTCCTCGAGATGCCCTCCATCTCGCCATACTGCGCAGCGCGCACGCTTGCGCGAGGATCGTGTCGATCGACCTGTCCGATGCGCTGGCGATGCCCGGCGTTGTCGCCGGCCTGACAGGCGAGGAAGCGGCCCGCTGCAGCGATGCGATGCCGCCGGCGATGGACCTGCCCGCGAAAGGCGCGCGCGGTCCCCTGCAGAGCCGCTGCCTCGCGCTCGGAGAGGCGACCTACTTCGGTCAACCCGTGGCGGCGCTCGTGGCGACTTCGGTTCACGATGCTCAGGCGGCGCTCGCGAAGATTCGCATCGAATACGAAGTGCGCGCGCCGACCGTGAGCGCGCGTGACGCATTGCGCGACGGTGCGCCGATCGTCCAGCCCGGCTGGGACACGAATTTGCTCGTGCACGACCGCATCCGCTCCGGCGACGCCGATGCCGCGTTCGCGCGCGCGGCACACGTCGCGCGAGGTGAACTGACAATCGGCTCGTCGACGAGCGCGCCGATGGAAACGCTCTGCTATGTCGCCGAATGGGATGCGCGCGGCGAGCGTTACGCGCTCACTGGCACGTTCCAGAATCCCCATACGAGCCGCTGGCTGATCGCTGCGGCGCTGCGCGTGAAGGAGTCGCAGGTGCGTGTGATCGCGCCGCGTATCGGCGGCACGTTCGGGCTCAAGATGGCGGGGCATCCGGAGGAAGTGCTGGTCGCGCTCTTCAGCCGGCTCACGAAGCGCCCGGTGGCATGGATCGAGGAACGGCGAGAGACCTTGCTCGCGGGCGCGCGGTCACAGCATCACAGCTTCGAGATCGCCGCGGATGAGAACGGCAGGCTGATCGCCTGGCGTGATCGCATACTAGTCGACGTCGGGATCATCGGCGCCGGTCATAGCTGGGCGATGGCGCTCGTCACGCCGGCGGTGTTTCCGACCGTCTATACGATCGAGCATTGCGACGTCGAGTGCTCGCTGGCCATGACCAACCAGCCGCCGTGGCAAGCCATACGTGGTTACGGCAAGGAGATCGGCAATCTCGTGCTCGAACGCGCGATCGATCTGCTCGCGCAACAGACCGGCATGGATCCGGTCGGACTGCGCCGCCGCAACCTCGTCGCGCGCGAAGCCTTGCCGCGCCTCCTGCCATCCGGCCTGAACGTGGACAGCGGCGACTATCCGGGCGGCCTCGAGCAGTTGCTCACGATGTTCGACTACCCGCGATGGCAGGCACGGGCGCGCGCCGCGCGCGATTCGGAGTGTCGCATCGGGATCGGCGTTGCGTTTGAACTCACGCCGGAGGGCGGCGCGCGGCCGGGAAATTTTCCCAACGGCTACGAGACGTCCACGGTACGCATGATGCCGTCGGGCGACGTGCAGGTGCTGACAGGCGTGACGTCACCCGGCAGCGGTAGCGACACCGGCATCGCGCAGATGGTCGCGGGCGAACTCGGCTTGCGCGCCGACCAGGTGAGCATCATCGAAGGCGATACCGACGTGACGCCGCTCGGCACCGGCAACGCCAGCAGCCGTGCGCTTATGTATGGCGGCACGGCTGCCTACCTCGCCGCGCGGGAACTGCGTGACCGGCTTGCGCAGTGCGCCGCCAATATGCTCGGCGGAACTGCCGACGACATCGTGTTGCGCGACGGGCATGCGCGCCGCCGGTCGAACGGCGCGCAGATCGCCGTGGCGGAACTTGCACTCGGCGCCCACCTGCGTCCGTTCACCGTGGCTGCGGGCGTGACCCTTCCACTCGAAGTGACGCGCAGCTTCGCGCCGAAGAACGTACGCGTGGAGCCGGACGCGCAAGGCCGCATCGCCACTTACCCGACATTCTCGTATTCCGTGCATGCCGTCGCGCTCGAACTCGACATGGCCACCGGCAACAGCAAGCTCCTCGACTATGCCGTGGTGCATGACTGCGGCGCGATGATCAACCCCGCGCTCGTGGAAGCGCAACTTAGGGGTGCGATCGTGATGGGCATCGGCGTGGCGCTGTGGGAACTTATCAAGATGGACGAGCAGAATCGCATGATCACCGATCGCTTCAAGAGCTACCTGCTACCGCGTGCAAACGATCTTCCGCCGATCCGCGTCGGGCATCGCGTGACGCTCAATCCGTTTCATCCGCTCGGGATGAAGGGCGCGGGCGAATCGGGGCTCGGCGGCGCGCTTGCGGCCGTCAGCAATGCCGTGGCGAACGCGCTGGGTAACGATGCGTGCCTCGCGCACGTGCCGGCAACGCCCGCGCGCGTGATCGCTTCCCTGCGGGAGCGATTCGCGTGATAGGGCATCGCTTCGATTTTCATCAGCCAAAGGAACTCGACGAAGCAGCAGACTTGCTGGCTCGCTTCGGTGAGGACGCGTCCTTGCTGGGCGGCGGCACGATGCTGGTGCCGTCGATGTCGGCGAATCTCGTGCGGCCCGCGCATCTCATCGGTTTGAGCGCGCTCGGTCTGGATTCGATCGAGCTGGACGGCACACACCTGCGTATCGGCGCGATGACGACCTACGCGCAACTGCTCGCCTCGCCGATCGTCGCAAGCCATGCGCCGCTGCTCGCCGCGATGGCCGCCCAAGTCACGGGCGGCGCATCGATCCTCAATCAGGGAACGCTCGGCGGAGCCGCGAGCTTTGCGAATCCTTCGTCCGATGCGCCGGGCTGTCTCGCGGCGATGGAGGCGGTGTTCGAGTTGCACTCGTCCCAGGGAAAGCGTTGCATGCCGGCGTGTGATTTTTTCGCCGACGCGTTTCGGACCGCGCGGCGCGCGGACGAATTCCTCACGGGCATTCTCGTCTCGCGCGACGCGACCCTCATCGCCTGCCAGTACCAGAAGTACAAGGCGAGCGCGAGTTCGTGGCCGATCGTGACCGTCGCATGCTCGTTGCATCGTGGCACGCAGGCGAGCGTGCGGCTCGCGGTCGGTGCGGCAGGGCGCCGACCGGCGTATCACCGCTTCATGATCGACGAGAGATCGTTGCTCGCGCCCGATGCACTCATCGAGCAGGCCGCAAGCAGGGCGCTCAATCTCGTCGGCGAAGGCTGGAACGATGAACTAGCGGACGGCGATTACCGTCGCGCCATCGTGCCGGGTGTCGTGAGGCGGCATTTGCGCACGCTACTCGCGGGAGCGAAGGCATGAAAGGAACGATTCAGGTGCGGCTCACGCTCAATGGCGAGCCGCGTTTCGCGGACATAGACTCGCGGCTGTTGCTCGTCGAGGTGATCCGCGATGCGCTGGATGCAAAAGGGACCCGCGTCGGCTGTCTGACCGGCGATTGCGGGGCGTGCACGGTCCTAGTCGATGGCGAGGTAAGAAAGGCCTGCCTCGTCCTGGCGGCGTCGATTTCGGGCAACGATGTGCGGACGATCGAAGGCATCGAGGGAATTGAGACGCTGAAAGAGGCGTTTATCGCGGAGAACGGATTCCAGTGCGGCTTTTGCACGAGCGGCATGATCGTCGCGGCCGCGGATCTGTTGAAGCAGAATCCGCTGCCGAGTCAGGAAGAAATACGGCGCGCCATCAGCGGCAACCTGTGCCGATGCACCGGTTACGAAAGCATCGTCAATGCAGTCTATCGTGCGGCGCATGGCGGCCGCTTATCTGGAGGAAACGATGACGAATGATTCCACCGTCGCGGTTTAGGTGACGTATGAAGGAGAACCGGGCGCGCGTTTCGACAGGGCTTACTACGTCGAGCGTCACCTTCCGCTCGTTATGCATCGCTGGTCGCGTTACGGCTTGACCAGTGTCGCTGCGTTTTTTCCGGCGGTGGAGCAGGCAGGTACGCTCGCGATCTGCGAATGCCAATTTCGCGACGAAGCATCGGTCGATGCGGCGTTCGCATCGCCGGAAGTTTCGGAGGTGATGGCCGATCTGCCGTGCTTCACCGAGATCGCGCCGCGCCGCGTGCGGGTGCTGCCGCTCTGAAAAGAGGCTCCCTATCAACATCGATTCGATCAAGGTGGCAATTTCATGGAAATCGGCATCATCGGTCTTGGCGCGATGGGACGCGCGATGGCGCGCAATCTGGCGCACGCCGGACATGGCGTGAAGGCGTAGAACCGCTCGGGCGGAACAGTGGACGGTGTGACGACGGTGGCCTCGCCGGTCGAGGCGTTTCGGGGCGACGCCGTGCTCACCATGCTGTCCGACGACGATGCGATCCGCTCGACGCTGCTCGCGTCGGGCGTGCTCGCGCAGGCAAAGCCTGGGCTGGTTCACGTGGTCACGTCGACGATCTCGGTTGCGTTCGCGCGCGAGCTCGTTGCGGCCCACGAATCGGCACGCATTGGGTTACGTTTCCGCGCCGGTGCTCGGACGCCCCGACGTCGCGGCGAAGGGCGAACTCAACGTGCTGGCGGGCGGTCCGCCCGATGCTGTCACGAAGGTGCGGCCGCTGCTCGACGGGATCGGCGGTCGCGACTGGGACATGGGCGACCAGGCCCCGACCGCCAACGCCGCGAAAATCGCCTGCAACATGATGATTACGATGGCGATCGAGGCAATGGCCGAAGCCGTCGTTCTGACGGAGGCAAACGGTTTGCCGCGCGAGCGATTCTTCGACCTGATCCTGAACACGCTGTTCGGCAGTCGCTCGTATCAGGTTTATTCCGCGAACATCGCGCACGGAAACTACGAGCCGGGCTTCAAGGCCACGCTTGGCATGAAGGATCTGCGGCTCGCGGCCGAAGCGGCCGAGGAGGCTGGCCGTGCGTTGCCGCTGCTGGCGGCGGTATATGCGCGCATGGCTGAAACGATTGATGCGGGCATGGGCGATCGGGACTGGTCCGCGATGGCGAAGTTCACGATCGAGTCCGATGATTCATGAGTTGGCGATTAGAAACGGGCCGTTTGACGCGAGGTGTCAGCCGCTCGCATCATGTATGGAGCGCAAGAGTTCGTCGCACGCATGGATGACCGCTGCGTGTGGGAAGCGGCCGTCGTCTCGGCGCAAACGCGGAAGTCTGCTCCGGGTACGCACTGCCGACTGGCCGCTTCGGGGCCGCGGAATTCCAGTGACCGCTTGCGAGCGATGAGTTTGGGGAGCGGACTGACGCAGCCCGACCCTGAAAGGACTTTCAGTTTTTCCGAGAACGGTCATTCAGTCGTCTATCGGCTGTCTATGAGGCGTATAGTTTGCCATCCTCGTCGACCCAAATGACACCAGGGATCATGTAAAAGTAGACTGTTAGCTCTGGGTCGTTTGCATGAGACACATGACTCGGCCATTGAGCCGCGAGTTGGCGAACAATTTCTTCGGATGACTCGTGCCACTGGGCGTCTCGATCGTAGATAGTGTATCGAGGACGCGGATTGGAAGGAGACGTATAGCAGTCAGCTCCTGGCGCGATGAACATGATCTTGCCGTCATCCAGCAATTGCCTTAATACGTCAAAAAATGCAGATTTATACTCATCGAATGAGAAGGTTGGATTCCAGTGCCTAATCGAGTCAAAGAGTCCTGTAATCCAAAGACCGAATGAATCTCGAATGATCTCCTCAATGTGGTCTATCTGCGTCATTGCTGAACACCAGCCTCTACAAAGTTGACTCTCAACGGTTCATCTTATCGGTCGTTCGTTCGTACTAACGCTCACTGTTTCAGGGCATGAGCCAAGATTCGCGCAGTCCTTCAGCGTCGCCTTTATGAAAGGGATGCACATGTCATTGAATACGTGCGTTATCTATAGGTCTGATCGGATTAAAAAACGAATTTTAGCGGCGTTTGAGCGGGTGAATCTGGAGGACTACCTCTCCAGCAGCGCGAAGGGGCGACGGCGGCTTCGATTGTTGACGATTTTACCTTTTAGCCGCCATCGTCCGTACATGGCCGTTCATCGACGTATGCGAACTGCATACACCGCGAATGCCGCGGGGTAGCGATCGACAGCGCGCGACCCGATGCGGTCCTTCAGATTTTCCGAAATCGGCCGTTCATAGAGCACAGTATGCACGGTATGTTGTGTTCCGCGCTGTGGCATATGTGAGTGACCACGCCTATCTGGATGGGGGTATATGAAGACTGCTGCGAAGCATTTGTTGGGGACTGTGTTTGTCGCCTTGCTTTGGATCCTCTCGGACGTTGCGCTCGCCGACAGCGTCGCAGCTCAGACTTTCTCGCTGGACCCGAGGGTCGAAAAAATTGCTGAAGCGTACGCGTCGGACGCCGTCGATTTCTCGGCAAAACACTTCGCGACAAAACTCGATTGGTCGGATGCAAGCATTGCAGATGTAGAGAAGATATTGGGTCAAATGAACCTGTCGTACGCCAACACCGCCCCCAAGCCCACTGATGACAAAGTCATGGCTTTCGCAAAGGTTTTCGGAAGTTACGTGGGCGAGGTGTATCGCCGCAATCATGGAGGCGAATGGGGTATCGTCACGCTCGGCGGAGAACGCTATCCAGGCATGCAAACCGCATCCGGTACCGATTTTTGGCCTTGGGGTCGAGCATTCGATCGAATTACGAAGGGCCATGAAGACGATATTGCCGCCTACTACAGTGCGCTGCTGAAAAAATAGACAGCTGAGCGAGCAGCTTCTTTTCAAACTGCTTCGAGGGCAACGAGAGTTGTCAATGATCTAGGGGCGTGTGTCGAATGTCCCGTACTGTGGCCGAAGATCGTCGCAGGCCCTAGACAGCAGCCGACCCAACAGTCGCTTACGCCGAAAAGGCGACTTTAGCGAGTAGTCCACCAACGTTCAGCCTCGTCGATGTGAGCGCATAGCGAGTCCGCAACTGCCATCGGCGAAGTGCCGTCATCGAATCTAAACCAGTTGTCAGCATCCGGTCCCGGCGACCCCAGTCTATGACGCTGACTGGGATGCAAATCGTGCGCCGTGACCTTGCCTGCCGATATGAATTTGCCCCAATAGGTGGTGATTCCTTCTATACCGCATTGAGCTAGCTCCACGACGAAACCTCCCCCGTGTCGGTCGAACTGCACCGTCAACAGATCAATTCGACTTTCTCGCTGCCGTCGAAAGTGAGGCAGCGAACCTTTGAACCCTAGCTGACGGAGCGCGGGAACAAAGCGCACTTTCAACGCGTGGTTCATTTCGTCACGGCTCATCGGTGTGTCCAATCAGAATGAGTCAGTAAGGTCACCGCCTGTTTGCGGAGGCGTGATTGTCGACAATTCAGACGATGAAGTCGAATGGCCGAAATTGGCCGCAGTCAGTCGCCCTGTCCGGCCCTTCTGATAAAGCGATCATCGAAGATTCGCTTTAAAGAACTGGAGCGTCATTTGGTCGAAGTGGGCATGGAAGGCGGACCTGTTAAACCCGACGGCGTCGACACACACCTCAGGCGCGATCTGCTTCAATTGGATGGAGCACGGAGCGAGAAACGCGAAGTGTCCCGCTTGCGGGACAAAATGGAACTCTGGCCGTTTGGGAAGTGCATCCGCAAGCGCCGGGATAGTCTCGGGCAGCACTCCGTCGCCTCCAAATTGCGAGGCCCAGAGCTGAATGGGCGCTGTCACGTTTTCCAGCTCGCGTGCTCGCGGAAACTCGTTAAGTGGATCTGCCAGCACATAGGCCTTGATGCGGTCGTCGCGCGCTGGCGTCATGGGCGTCCGTTCGAGCTTGATCTCATGACAGATCGGAAGGTTCGGGTCCGTGCAAGGCACGTTCGCATTGGCGAAGTCAGGGTTGCCGCCGGCTAAGACCAGCCCGGTATAGCCGCCGCGCGAAAAGCCGAAAAACCCTATCCTGGTAGCGTCGATTTTCGCCGCGTCCGGAGCATCATCGAGCATAAAATCGACGAGGCGTTTGATGTCCGTAGGCCGCTCAACGAATTCGGATATTTCGGCCGCACGGCTCATGTCAGAAAACGTATCGCCTGGATGGTTAATCGCCGCCACGACAAAGCCAGCATCCGCCAGGAACTCGGCAAGGTCGTGATGCCCCAGGTACGATCCGCCGTGCCCGTGAGAGACAACGACGAGAGGTAAGCTGTGGCCAGCGGTAGGACAGTCTCGACGCCCCCGCAAGACATACGGACCGACCGTCAAATCCTCTGCCGAATCGGTGCAGGGTGTCCAGACAATGGCCTTCAGGGCTGGGGCCGAGCCATCCCCGGGAATAGTCAGAAATTTGATTCCTGCGGCATGCGACAGCGTCACCAACGAACAGAGGACCACAACCGCAAGAAGCGTCCGCATATGTCTTCCGCCTGATAGGGAGGTTGCGATAACGACTCTGCTTCGAGCGCTGCCCGGCATGGCGGCCCCTAAACAGATAATTGCCA
This sequence comes from Paraburkholderia sp. RCC_158, assembly GCF_041355255.1. Lineage (NCBI taxonomy): Bacteria > Pseudomonadati > Pseudomonadota > Betaproteobacteria > Burkholderiales > Burkholderiaceae > Paraburkholderia > Paraburkholderia sp. RCC_158. The sequence continues at coordinate 77,610 of NZ_JBFUPM010000019.1, forward strand.
CTATAGATTGTCGGTGGATTTTTTTGCATCGCCGTCGACCGGCTGCTTGGCGCGAAACAGCGTCCGACGCCGGCGGCCGCACCGCGCCACACTGACACGTCCCTTTGTACCAACTGAAGGAACGGCAAGTTCAATCATCGTCGACGCCGCAGCGAGCGTTCTGCTTGTGACAGGCTAGCGCTTGATGATTTTGAGCCGGCTTTTCGTGCCACCAGAATAGCAACCGTCGCAATCGGGAGACTGCCGATCCACGCGCGCTATTCGTGAGGCTATGCCATCGGCTTCGAACTGTCAGATTGTCACCAATCTAGCCCCCGGTGTCGAAAGGCGGGTTTTGGCCGGTTATTGCCCGAATCTGCCTACCTTGACCGACTCACAATGGCGCTGGGCGGACGCGTCAGCTTCGATCACTTGCAGTTCAAATACGCGACTTGGCGGTCACACCAATCTTGCGGATATGAAAGAACTTCGTCGTCGGATTGGGATGCGTACTTTCCATAGCCGACGAATTCGTAATAAACGCACATCGCCTCGGCATGTGACGATGCCCAAAACGTCCATATCCAGTCGCTGCCGGGCTCGTTCAGAGCACGAGCGGCATCTCCGTCCGGTCCATGGGCGATGCATGCGGGAAGAGCGTTGCCGAACTCGTCCGGGCAGAGCCAAACCTCGTGAAGGTAACCAAGTGTCTTCCTCATGCAGTACGATCCCCAACCAATTGGCTACACCTCCGCGAATTGTCGACGATTTCCCGCAGAAGGTCGAATGGCTGAAACTGGCCGGTTTTGGAATGCCGCGACATTCGACGCGGCGCGCCTCTGGGCCCAAAGAGTTAGATCATCGCGTCAGGGGAGGCTCGCCCGGCGGGCCAGCTTCTCTTCCAATTGGTTCTTCACGTCCGGCCATTCCGTATCGATGATGCTGAATCGCACCGAATTGCGTTTGCGGCCGTCGGGCATGATCCGCTCATGGCGTACGATACCTTCCTGCTTTGCGCCGATGCGCAAGATTGCCGCTCGCGATTTCTCGTTTAGCTCATCGGTGGTGAACTGCACCCGGACAGTCTGCATTACTTCAAATGCATGCCTCAACATGAGGTATTTCGCCTCCGTGTTCGCCGCTGTTCTTTGAGCGGACTGGCTCAGCCAGGTATGGCCGATCTCGAGCTTCCTGTTGGCGCTGTCGATCTTCCAAAAGCGCGTGCTGCCAACGATGCGTCCGCTATCACGAGCGATGACCACGAATGGGATGACGCGGCCTTCCTCATACCCGCGCAATGCCGAAGCGATGTATTCGTCGATAGTCGACTGTCCCGGCACAACAGTAACTTTCAAGTTCCAAAGCTGGCCGTCCGCTGCCGCATCGATCAGAGCGGGCGCGTCTGCGGGTTCGAGAATACGAAGTTGAACAGTGTTGCCAGAAAAGGTCAGTCTAGCTGCGTCGTTCATAACCATTGGAAAGGTGTTGAGTCGGCGTTGCGTTTTAAGGCGCCCCCTGCTTGCGATGCCAGCGTTCGCGCGCCGGCGAGAGCATAAGAATAGCGATTGTCAGCGATCCTGCACCGGCCGTCGACCGCCCGCTTCCGGCCGACTAGCGCCCGACGATCAAGCATGGCGATCGCGGCCGGCGCGGCCTCTCATGCAGAGGGCGTAAGACGACCCTGATCTGCCCTTCAGTTTTCCCCAGAACAGCCGTTCAACAGTCGGGAACCTTCGGATAAAGATATGATGTTCACGCCAGAATTTTCTACAGCGGACGCCACGGAACATACACTGATCGCCAATCATTATGTCGAGACGCAAGTAGCGCTGAACCTAAGCGTTGCGTACGTTCGGGCGCGTGTACTCTTTGGCCGACAACACGTGCCGCTGCCTACTGCTAGATTTGTGGTGGTTTATGATGTCCGTGGACAAAAGGTGGCAGACGATCTTGAAGGCTGCCTGCATCACGCGCTCGCAGATATTGCAGAGATTCGGGTGAAACGGTCATGAGCTTTCAACTTATGGTTCGCGGTATACCCCTGAACGATGTCGAGCGTAGCCTTGGCTTTCTGAATGGTCGAGCCGAAGTTTTTTCGATCAACTCTGAGCACGTCGGGATTGCAATCCCGACCCGCTTGTTTGACGCCCTCGGAGAAGACAAGATTCGGCAAGCGCTACAGCACATGATGGTCTATGACCTTTACTCCGGCGACTGGAGCGGGCAGTAGTCTGCCGGCACGACGCATATCATGCCGGCCATTCAACCTCGGGCTCTCGCCGCTGAGGATCGCAGGGGCACACAGACGGAGGATTGACGATTCTAAGCCCAACCTCGAAATGACCGTTTGTGGCCGGTTCACTGCATCCAGCCGGTCGCTCAAAACTGGCCGACTTTGGAATGTCGCTTCACTCCCGGTCGACCGTGAGTGGACCGGCGCCAACTCGTGCTTACTCTTGTTCTGGCTTGAAGAACCGAACCCCGAACACGTCTTTTGTCTCCCTCACTACGATTTTGCGGCCGCAGTTTCCGCAGGTGAGAAGGACAGTCGGTTGCAACGGCGCTGCCATTATTTCGTGAACTCCCCGCTTTGCCCTCTCGCAATGGCATCATATCGGCTTGACGTCCATCTCTCTTCAAACGTCCCCAACATGTCCAACTTGATCGTTCATGGAGGCGCCCCGTTACGCGGGGAGATTGTGCCCTCCGCTAACAAGAACGCTGTCCTGCCGATACTCTGTGCAACGCTTCTCACCGATCGACCCGTGCGCCTCATCGGAGTGCCAGAGATCACTGATGTCCGGAAGATTCTCGACATATTCCGTGTGCTCGGAAGTGATGTGTCGGTGAATTTCTCTACCGGCATCGTTGACTTGCATCACCGAGCGACCGTTTTCGATCCCGCTACGCACCGGCTGCCCGAGGAGATGCGCTCGTCGATCATGCTGGTGCCACCTCTTCTCGCGCGTTTCGGCGTGGCCAGGCTTGAAAACGACGTGAAAGGCTGCACACTCGGTGTGCGCGAAATCGATCCACACGTGGAAGTATTCGAGCGTTTCGGCGCTCGTGTGGCGCGCACGGACAATTCGCTGACCGTCCACAACGACGGAAGGATGGTTTCCAACGATCACTGGCTGGACTATGCATCAGTAACGACGACTGAAAACTTTGCGCTGTGTGCGGCGGCCGCCGATGGCACCTCAACACTTGTCAACGCGGCGTCGGAACCACATGTTCAGGAGTTTTGCCGGTTCCTGTCAATGCTCGGTGTCTGCATTGAAGGCGTCGGTACGTCACGGCTCGTGGTGACAGGCGGCCGACAACTCGGCGGCGGCGAGTTTCGCTTTAGCGAGGATTTTCATGAGATTGCGACATTTCTCGCGCTGGGCGCGATCACTGGCGGCGACATCGCGGTCAAAAACTCCGCACCCGAGCAGTTCCCGCTGATCGACAGGACCTTCGCAAAGTTTGGCGTCAACGTCGTGCATCGCAACGGCTGGTCACGCACGGTAGATCAAGGCCAATTGAAAGTGCTCCGCCCGTTCACCCAGAACATTCTTACCAAGGTCGAAGCGGCGCCATGGCCCTATCTGCCGGTCGATCTACTTCCTATCTTCGTGGCACTTGGGGTGAAGTCCGAAGGCAGTGCGATGTTTTGGAACAAGGTCTATGACGGCGCAATGGGCTGGACGAGCGAGTTGTCGAAGTTCGGTGCGCATGTGTTTTTGTCGGACCCCCACCGGCTGGTCACGTTCGGAGGGCTGACGCTAAGCCCCGCACGTGTCGAGAGTCCATACATCATTCGAGTAGCGATCGCATTGCTGATGGTCGCAGCGAGCATTGACGGACGATCGGAGATCGTGAATGCACTACCGATCCGGCGTGCCCATCCGCGCTTTGTCGAAAATCTGCGCTCAGTGGGTGCGAACGTCGAGTGGACCAGTAGCGAATGATAGGCATCGGCGCACGACTGTCCTGCATGGGGGTGCCGGATTCTGCGAGCATTGCGACGCAAGATCTGAAAAAAACAGCCGCAATGTGAACCGTCGCGAGATTGCCGCGTGGTCGAGGTTCCTACGATAGCAACGGCTCCAGGTCCGCTGTTCGCTTCGTTTCCACCGCTCAAATGGTTCTCGGTGCACCGGAGTGAGCGTCTCTTCATGGCCGCACCTGGTCCCACGGACTTGCGCAGCGATCACGCCGGGTTGTGTATCTCGTGCGAAAGGCATAACCCGACGACAGTCACGGATCAAGTGAAAAGGGAGGAACGATTCGAAAAGCCTTACGGTTGGGTCTGTGACGGCGATACAACCACGGCTGTCCCTATAAAGTTGGATGGAGCCTTGCTGCTTGCCTTTCGCTCCACCGGTTGAAGAGCATAGTAGATGTCCCATTCCTCTTCACTAGTCTGTACGAAACCGTGCCGTCTGTAAAAGCGGTTCGAATCACTGCCGCGCAAGGCGCCGAGACGGACTGGCATGCCTTGCGCGTCCGCGCTCATGAAGACGTCGCGTAGGACGGTCGCGCCGATACCCTTTCCCTGGTATTCCGGCAGAATATAAAAGTGATCGAGTAACCAGTGGTCTGCTTGCGGGCGAATGACAATGAAGCCAGAGCGAACACCATTGACCTCGATGAATCGACACAACGCAGGATCGAACGACGTTAGAAAGCGCTCCCGCGCGCGCTGCGGGTCGAAACGATCGGCACGCTCCAGGCTCTCGCGCATCGCGGCGATACGAATGGCAACGAGGCTCTCGGCATCGGACTGCGCCGTAAGGGAATAGGCGATGTTCATTGAAGGCGGCTTCCGGCAACGGTCATTCGGCGCTGCAAATAATAACGCCGCGAATCGATTGTCACCAATCCACGCCTTCTTCCCGGAGGTCCGGTTTTGGCCGACTCTACGCATTCGTCGCCTTCGCCGATCACGCGCCGACGGCGAACGCAGCAAACCTACCCCCAAACGGCTTTTCACCCTTCTCCAATTCGGTCGTTCACTTTGCAATCTCGGCGGACTCAAGGAGCCAGCCGAGAATTATCTGACACAGCGAAAGCCACACACTGGAGGTGACCACAAAGTTCCACGAGACGCGCAATAAACTGCTCGAGAGATGATGTTGACCATGCCTGACTGGAGCGCAGAGCGATATGCGCAGAACTCACCGGGTCATTCGCCAGCGTGACTTCCAGACTATATTCCTCGCAATTCACGAACAGGCCCGTTGTAGATTCCGGGAACTTGGCTTCAAAGATTCTCCGCACGGACTCGGCATCGCCCATAGGGCTTACTTCTCGAACGTCGTTCAGACTTTCCGCATTGAGATTCGTTGGTTGAATGACGATGATGTCAAAACTCATTGCCGGTCCTTGTACGAGTTAGATTATGCAGGCGAGTTCCGAGGTCCTCCGGCGAATTGTCGACGATCTATGCGCCTATGTCGAACAACCCTTCGTGGCCGAAGTCGGCACTCGAACTAGCGACGGGATCAAGCGCCCCTCCTTCATCGTAACTGGCGAGCGAAGCATCGCTCAGTATGAGACTTCAAAATGCGATTCACGCTGGATCACGTGTGCAAGAGCGCCACGATCGGCTCGAAGCAACTGACGAAGAAAAACGGGCCGCACATCAATCTCAGACAGCCGTCGCCGAGCAACCCACGTGAAGGTAAGGCGTTTGTTCCCCTCCGAGCCATGATGCGAAACCGTTAGATCGAGCAACGGCGATCCGGGCTCTAGGCGCGCAATTAGGTAGAAACCGATCTCATGGTTTGGTCGTCCGTTATAACTGAAGAAATTCTCGACGATGCAGAGCGTTTTCTCGATGTGGACCGAAGCGCCAACCTCTTCTTCCATCTCACGGATAACAGTCTGTGCGGCATGTTCTCCAGGCTCGACCCGGCCCCCGGGAAGGCTCCAGAAGTCGTCACCCTCGACTTGATGCAGCAGGACGTAGTCGTCTTGGAAGATTACTGCGGCCGCCCTCAGATTGAAGCGATGACTTCCGGTGTCGAATGAAATCATGGTTTTGAGTTCGAAGATTTATGAGCGGCCATTTTAGGCCCAGAATTTTGGTGCGTCGGCGATTGTCAGCGATCCAAGCACGGATGTCGACTGACCGGTATTGGCCAATTGGGTGAAGTCGCCAACGGCCGCTCATGCGCAGTCCGGTTCGCAAAAACTCGATTCAGCTGACTGACCGCTTCGGAGAAGGTCATCTGACCGGGATGGGTCGAAAGTACGCGCTGACGACTGTCCGCTCCCGGGCCGCGAGATTCCACTGGCCGCTTTCCGGCGATGAAATTGAAGAGCGGGCTGACGCAGCCCGACCTTCTGAGCCATTCGACAGCGCGGTGCCGAAGTGGCCGAGTCGCGTGATAGCGGCCGTTGCCCGGCTACTTGGCAATGGCCGTTACGGTTCCAAAAGGCAAAAGGCGATGTCCTTGTTGCCTTGCGCTGAAGAGACGCACAGGATGTTCGAGAAGCCTTACCTCTTGACTTCGTAACCTACCCAGCCTTGAAGTCGCGTCTTGGAAATCAATCCGTCACGTCAAACTGCCGGGAAGCAGATGCACCATTAGGAATTCCCTGCAGCCGATTTTGTCGCAGTGGTTTTTTTCGGCGACAGCTTCTCGCGGGCAGTCCAAAATCCTAGCTTCTGAATTGCCTCGGAAACGCGCTTGATGCTACCGCCTTTCTAGGCAAATGAGAGAGGGCGACCTATATTATCTTTGGGTTCGTGCGGAGCCGTTTGCGCAACTTGATGCGGGGAGGACTGTGATGATTCTGTCAATGCTCTTCAAAGGTGTACCGGGGGACGAGCAGGTATATCAGAGCAACTTCGACGGATCGGGCTGGTCGGCGAAAGTGGCCATCCCCCAGATCGCGACGGCATCGCATCCGTTCTGGGCCGGTTACTACGACCAGACACTGTTCGCGGCTTGGCACGACACTTCATCGCCGAGTCGGGTGCAAGCGGCGCGATTCGACGGTCTCAACTCTTGGAACTGGTTCGGCGCGGTCCCGGGTGCCACGTCGGACACCGCGCCGGCCGGCGCCTTCATGAACACATCCGACTTCATGTTGATCTGGAAGGCGTTGGGCGGATCAGGACTCAATGCTGCAATCTTCGATTCCGTGCATTGGGGGCCGTTGTCGATCGTAACCAACGCACGGACGTCGCATCCCCCGGCGCTCGCGCGTTTCGACAAGACTATGCACCTAGTCTGGAAAGGTCCCGCCGACGATCACAACGTCTATCACACGACCTACGCCAGCGGAGCTTGGTCAATCGTGCAGCCGATCCCCGGCGTCGCCACGACCAGCCAGCCCGCGCTGGCCGTCTATGACGGACGTCTGGTCCTGGTCTTCAAAGGAGCGGAGGGCGACCATGGGATCTATTGGTCCTCGATGGCGTCGAGCGTCAGTGCGTGGTTGGCTCCATCTAAAATCGCCGACTTCACCACCGGCACCGGGCCGGCAGTCGTCGCCTTCTCCGGCCGGTTGCATCTCGTCTGGAAGGGAATCGGAGACGACTATAGGCTCAATATGGCGAACTTCGATGGCAACTTCTGGTGGCCCCAGCACGAGATACTCGGTGTGGCAACCAGCAGCACCCCGTCGCTCGCCGAGTTCAATACCGCTTTCTGAGGAGAAACCATGCCGCTCCAAACACCGTACGGCGTGAACGTGGGCCCTTTGCATGACGCTGACTTGGTCAACCCCGACACGGGTCAGTGGCCGCACTATCACGTGCGTATCTCTGGCCTGAGCGGACAGATCATGGATTCGGCGATAAATCTAAAATCGTTGACCGATATACAGATCGAGTACCGTAGCCGCCAGTTCGGCATCCAAGAGCCGCTTTTCGCCAGCGTCGTCGAACTCCCCGACGGGCAGCACCTTCTCGCGCAGACGTCTTGGTCCGGAGCGCTCGACTACGTTCGGCACGGGGGCATTACGGGCACCGCCGACTGGATACTTCAAACCGGCGACAACCTCATCGACAAGCTCAACGCACTGCTGAGCGGCGTCGAGCGCCTCTACATCTTCGGCGCAACCTACTCAAGCGGCATCGGCGTGCACGATGTGCACATGAACCAGGGAGATCCTGACGGAAGCTCGTTCCAGCATCTCGACGAGATCTGGCAGGACGGCGGCGTGCTGTTTCAATATGGAGGGAGCCAACCGCGGCTGGAGGTACTGCAGATCAAGTTCGAGACACAGTCGCTTTTCACTGACGACCATGGGCTCCCCATCGATTTCCGCATTCCACCGCGCCTGTACTACTACATTCCACGCTGGCGATGGCCGCCGGGCGATCCGATGACGAACGACGAACGGCGTGTCCTCCTCGAAAGTGGGCTCATCAAAATCGCGTCCTGGGCTGCTGTCATCGACGATGTCCCTTGCGAAGCCAGGGCCGCGATGACGCGCGAGTTGCACACACAACTCGGCAGCCATCTGCCCGAAGCCAGCGAAGAGCACCTCGGACGCATCGCCTCGTACGTGGTCAAGATGGGACAGCGACTTCGGCAACTCCGCCTGTGACGGTATCGACAGCGGTTAAGCCGGCGATCGCGCCGCGCTTCGCAGCTTCCTGAGCAGCAAAGGCGTCCAAGGCATCGGCAACCGGTCGGCATTCTGGTTCGTTCTGCATAGCGGCTTGACCGCCGTTTGAAGTCATGAAGGCCTTTATCGATCAGCATCGCGACACCTCGGGGGTCGAGCCGATCTGCAAGGTCTTTCGGATTGCCCGTCGGGCTGCCGGCGCCATGCGACCCAGCTGCGTGATCCGTCGACGCGCTGCGCCCGGGCGAAGCGCGATGAGATGCTGTGCCCCGAGATCAACCGATCAACCGAGTCTGGCAGGCCGACTTGCAGGTCTACCGCGCGGACAAAGTCTGGAAGCAGACGAACCGGGAGCGCGCTGTGAAAAGCGCAGGAGGACGTGAGAACAACAGGTACCTTGGGAGGGTGCGTCTGGAACCCGATCCACGCGCCTATGCTTTGATCCAGTAAGAAGCCAGTAACAGCCATCTCCTCGCCTCTTGCTCGCGAAAGCGCTTGGCTTGCAAAGGCGTGGCATGATGCCAAAAGGGAAGCCGATGCACTGAAATCGTTCCGTTGCGCGTCGCATCGAAGCACATGTTTAGATGTCCGTCAGGTCCCTCGCAGATGACCAATTGGGAGGCCACTGCGTCATTCGTAAACGACAAGTGCACGTCGACGTATCCATTGCGAAGATGCAGCTCTTCGGGATGGTGATCGTTGTGAGGCCCCACATAATCGCCATGCTTGTAAAGGATCGCCTGTACGCCGTTTTTCCTTTCGAGTTTCAGACCGGTCATCGCTTCGGCGAACCTTGCCAAGCTCTCTGACGTTAACATGCTCACCAACCCGATCTCTTTCGCTTGGCGGTAGGCTTGTGATCGGCGCGAATCAAGGTATATAGTGCGTTGGCGAACCACCTTATGTAGACACTCCGAGTAGTTGCGCGTCATGGCGCTAGTGCTTTCGCGAGGGATTGGTGCCGCCACGAGCTTGACGTGGGCAAGCAAGGAGGCGTCCAGGAGCGCGTGACACCGCTGTGCAACATCTTCATCAATCAAGCCGGGCACAACTTCTAGCGTTGGCATCGATCCCGTCGACCTGCCCCGACGAAAGCCGGCGGCTCCTTGATCAAGTACGCGCAGCCCCCGTTTATTCAGAAGGCCCTCGAATTCCGCCGGAAATACCTTCATTTCGTTCCTCCCGATGTTCGGCGGTGCCCCTCACAACGCCGCTCTCAACCATTCGGGCAGATTTGGGTTCGCCCAGATTCGCTGTCTGAACGTGGAGTCGTCGATCGACGTGATGGGATCGAGTTCCATCGGGTCGACGTCGCCTGGACCGATGGGTCTTGATCCTGCCACTAGCTCCGCGGCATATCCCTCGTCCATGTCGAGATGGACGAATAACGGCTGAGCCGTCGCGAACAAGGCGTGTTTCTCTGAAAATTCAGACGCCGCTTCAGGCAAATGTTCCAGTGAATAGCTAAGCGTTCTGGTGGCTTCTGCGAGAGTCATGTTCGCGAGCGGGTGAGTCGGACTGACTGTCAAATCGAGAACCATATCCTGGCTAGCGACATGAATTCGCTCCACCCCAGGGGTCCGAGGATCGAGGATTGAGGCACGGCCGGCGCGTGGGCGCCCCCCGATTAGCACGGCGACAAGGTCTTTTTCCGTCGCGCTGATCAGGTTCGCATACGGATCGCCATCAAGCGTATCGACGATAAGGAGGTCCGCAGTCTTACCAGCCCCGATGCTCCCCAACGAGTTCGCCCATCCGACCATGTTGGCGGGCGTCGACGTCACTGAACGGACCAGATCTAGGTCGCTAAGAATCGCGCCCAGTTGTTTGCTCGCTGCCTTGGCAACCTTCAGCTCTCCGAGCAAATTCTTGGTGCCGCTCGGAGCCCAGTCCGAACCTAGCGCAAGGGGCACGCCCGCATTGGTGAATTCCGATATGTCCGTTGTTGCGCCATACAGCAGAAAGTTACTCAAGGGAGACCATACCAGGCCGCCGCTAGCGCGCATTGCTTGAATTCGCGATTTATCCAGTGCGGTGCAGTGAATGCCTATGAAGTTCCTCCCGACCAGCCAGCATCCGTCGGGACGCTTCAAATAGTCGAATGCGCGAAGTGCCGCGTCATCGGTTCCTTCCGAGACATGCATGAGAAACGGGTGACTCGAATCGTTTAGGATGGTCCCGTACTTCTTCGCGGCTTCGGCTTGCGATTCGAAATCGTTGATCTGATCCACGGCGGTGGGCCAAGCCGGATTGTCAGGAAGCTCGGTGTTCCGGACCAGACCGCGATACTGCTCCACCGTCGCACTTGCGGTCGTGCCCAGCGACAGCCCCTGCGTCGTCGTGACGCCGCCCAGTAAGGCGCGGCATTCGACGAAACGAACCACGGCCTTCGCATTCTCTGACGTTGGATCGTGAGTCAGCAGTGCTGCGGGAGAGGAAACATGCCTCCTGTAGTCGGCAGCGCCACGCCAGACCCGTCGATCAGGAAAGCGGGTCGAGATTGACCAAAGCGGAATGGCGTTGTAGGCGGGGTGGTTGTGAAGCTCAAACAGGCCGGGATAAATAGTCCCTCCCGTCTCGACCACCGGACCATTGGCGAACGACGGAGCAAGCGGCTGATCTCCCTGGCCGACGTAAACGATCTTGTCCTCCTCGATCGCGACGACGCCGTCCTCTATGACCGTTGCCGCTTCGTCCATCGTAACGACGCGCCCCCGAAGAATCAGCCTCGACGGCACATTCACCAGTGCGCGACGGGATTGGTCCTCACCTGTCTCCACTCGAAACCACGCCATGTTCCACCTCATGTCACAACTGCGAAACCGGAGCTGTCGGGTGATCAGTCGTGCGGCCACCCGCGTCAGCCCAATTACGAGCGTGTTATCTCTCAGCCGCCACACGAGGCGTGGCGCGACAGTCAGTAAGCACGCAGAATGAGGGGAAGCCCGCTAGGTTGTCACCAGTAAGGTTGTATTGCTCGCAAACCACACTCATTCTCGTGCAAGACGCTCGAACCTCAGTCACGGAATGGACTACATCTCCAAGGAAGTGAATGACTTCGTTGCTGTCGGGTTGGAGCACGACTTCGCTTTCTTTCCCAACGTTCAACACGAGGCTTCCCCCGACAATGTCGCGCGGAACCTCCACGTAAAAGACACTGACGAGGTTCGGTATTAGCCTCACATCACCATCCCCAATGAGCCGGCAATCGATGTGTGGATCTACACGCGAGGAGCCTTCAAGGATAAGCGGATTAATATAGAAGGCATTACATGCTTCGAACAATGCGAGATCGAGTAAAGGGCACAGATAGGGAAAGTGGTGTCCGACCGACTCGATCCGATCGCGACGGAATACGACCGAGAAGCCTTTGCTGTTGACAAACTCCTTGCCCAACGGACTTGGTCCCAAATACTCGCTGGTGAGGATGCCTTCTTTCAGTGTCGCAAGTTCCGTCTTGCCGAGGACGTTTCCAGCTCTTGCAAAGTAGCGCTTGAACATTTTCTCATCCCCGATCCGCTCAGAGAAATGAAGACGTCTCTCTTGAATCTCCATCCAGCTCCTTCTCAGTGACCTCGTTGAGCACCGTCTGGAACTCGCGCATTGAGACCATGACTTGCTCTTGATATCCCTGACGTGCGAGAGCGGCCAGAAAATCCGCCGTATAGCTTATATGCCCCACTTCGTCCGTCACAATGATTGCCATCGCTCGCTCCAGCTTCGCTCGGTTAGCGTCGGGTGCGTGAGCAAGGATAACCGGCGTGAGAAGTCTCTCAAGAAAAAGAGCCTTAATTTCGAACAGATTGATGAGGATTAGGGAATTCAAAAGCTCCTGGAAATCATACGATTCGAACTCTGCTTTCGCACCGGACGGCACCGACTCGAATTTAGGCGCGCAACCATGAAGCTTGGTTCTAAGCTTTTCGGTTGCGATGCGGGGAAACGTGTTGAACGTGATGCGGGCGAACATGCGTGAATGCTTCGCCTCGTCATATGCGTGCTTCCGTACGCCTCGTGCGATCGCCGTCTGTCCAAGGCGTTGGCTGTATTCCCACAGTCGGCCAGCACTGTAGCCTTCCATGTCAACATTCGACAGCAGAAGCGAAATCAGCCACTCCTGATCTCGCGAGCGCCGCCTAAACTCATTGCCGAACCACGCCCTACCATATGGTGGTTCGTTGCCCGTGAAGGCGTGCGCTAGCAGCTTCGCGTAAGTGGCCCGCGCCAAACCATCCGAGCGCGCGAGATGCTCTTCAACGAACCGGCAAACGAAAGACGGGTCGGCGGACATATTCAGTGTCCGTCCTTGCTCTTCTCCTGATCGATCTCCAGACGAATTGTCACCGCGTCGTTGACACTTTTGGGAATGGGCGCGTTTTCTATCGTGAAGGTGGTCTTTCCAAAGAATTTGGCGCTGGTGATCTGAACCGATTTTCCTGACGCTATCGCCTTCAAATCCTCTGGAGAAAGCTCGAACTCGATTTTTTTTCCACCGCCCTTAAGCGAGTTGTCCTGATGTTCCATCGCGTGTCTCCATTACTTTGCGGTTCGGATTGATTCTCTTAACGTAGCAGTTTTCCAGTCGAAGTGGACGCTTCCACGTTGCGCTGAAACATCGTCCCTCGGTTTTTATGCTTGCTTGCGCTGCATTAAACATAGCAGGCTCTCGCTTACTTTCAAGGATGATCGACAATCGGTTTTGGTAGCAGGGTCGCTGCGCAGCGCCGACGCGTCACAGTGTGCAGGGAAACGGAGCCAGACGCTGGAAACGGGAAACGCATAAACGTAAGCCATTGCATTGCCGTGGAGAGGCATTGTGGCCGTTGCTTGCGTCGTCTCACTGGTGTTCGGACGTCAGCGCGGCGCAATGAAGCGGCCTTTGATTACGCCACTCAAGTCGACGGACCAATTGCCGGCAGTGCGATTGCTGGCCGCCGCTGGTCGGTCGGAGCAGACCCGAGACCGCTTCGGTTTCCGTCGGCACGAGCTCGAGCAAAACTTTTTTTTATCTCTCCAACGCAGCGACGAATGGCCGACATGGGTGATGCAACTGGCCACCTGCACCATCGAGTACTTGCTCTGCATCATCTATAGCTCGCTTTGGATCAATGGGGGTGAGCCCCCAGGCCTGCAAAGTTCTGCACAGGTTTGTAAGGTCGCACTCTTCTGTCTGCAAATCACTGTCGCGCGCCAACTGTCTCAGCGCCTTTTATCGAATGGCCAGTTTCCGAGCAATAACCGACGTGTGAACGGCCAGGAGACGGGGGGGAGCGAACGTCTCATCATGGCCGATTGGGTGAAGTCGCCAACGGCCGCTCATGCGCAGTCCGGTTCGCAAAAACTGGATTCAGCTGACTGACCGCTTCGGAGAAGGTCATCTGACCGGGATGGGTCGGGTCATGCCTTTTGCATCGAACGTATGGCCCAGACGATCGTCGCGTTCGGCCGTGGGGCGCTGGTCGGCCAGTTTGAGACATTCGACACAACTCGCCAGATCGTTAACAATTGCCGGACCCTGTCGACGACCGGCCTGTACGGTCATTCGGTCGAAGGCAAGGAATACGTTGTCCGCCAGTCCGAAAAAAACCTCATTCGGCAATCGCCTCCATGAAAATCCCATCACCTGTCGCTCTTGTCACTGGCTCGACTTCTGGTATCGGTGCCGCGATCGCGCGGCGACTCTCAAAGGACGGATTCTCAATCGTCCTGCATTCGCGAAGTTCGGCCGATGCAGGTGATGCGCTGGCCCGTGAACTCGGATCGGCAGCTTATGTGCAAGCCGATCTGACCGATGACGCGGACAGGCTGAGGCTAATCGGTGAAGCGATTGCGGTATGGGGCCGACTCGACGTTCTGGTCAATAACGCGGGGATCAGTCGCGTTATACCCCATGCGGATCTGGCGGCAGCCACGCCGGAGATATGGCAGGAACTGCATGAAGTCAATGTCGTTGCCCCGTTCCGGTTGGTCACGGCGGCGCAATCCGCGCTCCGTGAAGCTGCCACACGAGGAAGGCCGGGTTGCGTCGTGAACGTGAGTTCACATGCCGGCGTCCGGCCAAAGGGAGCGTCCATTCCTTACGCAGCAACAAAGGCGGCGTTAAACCACGTGACCCGCTTACTCGCGGTTTCACTTGCCCCAGATATCCGCGTGAATGCCGTCGCTCCTGGCTTGGTCGATACGCCTCTAACAGCGGACTGGACGCAAGCGCAGCAACTATGGAAGGAACGGGCGCCGATGCGTAGGGCCGCTAGTCCTGAGGATATTGCTCAGGCTGTTGCATTGCTAGTCGCATCAGATTATCTGACCGGAGAAATTCTGCTTTCGGATGGGGGATTGAATCTCACGTAGCAAGCACGTGCACGACCGACCGGCTGCTTTGAAGGAATTCGGAGGACTGTTGTGGGGTCGATCAGCGACGTTCGGAACGCCATCAAAAAATCCGTTTATTGAGGGCACCCCCTGTTGATGCCAAGGATGTGCCAGTCTAAAGGCAGCGAATCTGTTGCCAATCTGCTACGCAGAGATCTAACCATCCATTTGCAAGCATTCCACCAGTGCGAAACACTGTTGCTAACTGGGAGAAGCGATGTGTCTACCTCACGCATTCGAAAACGCTTTCGGCTCTGGAGCGCTATCTCAACCATCGCATTACACGCGGCATGGGAACCGAGCTAACCGCAGAGCGCTATCGCGGACTCGCGCCGTCAAGCTGCCTGGTCCTTGCGGGCAAGGGGCGCAAGTTTGCGATGAACACCAAGCGCCGCATCAACGAGGCCGGGCAGCCGGTTGACTATTCTGCGTGTGACAGCCTCCAATCCCACGTCACAAAGCTCTACAGGGACGCAGGGATACGCGGCGGATCATCCCATTCGGGCCGGCGCTCGTTTGCCAGTAACCTCGTTGAGCAAGGACACGATATTGAGACGGTGCAGCAGCTTTTAGGTCATGCGGAGCTTGACGACGTTTTGCCCTATCTGGCCGTGTCCGATAGAAAACTCCGGCAGATGTTCTCCGACGTGCTATGAGGCCCGCGTGTGAGGCTCCCCAATAGGCAATCCTTCAATGACTGCCTTATGTAGTCATTTGTTTGCTATACTTGTGACTATAGGCACTGACCATAGGCGCGAAAATGGAACGCAATCAGGTATCGAAGTCCGAATTCAAGGCGAAGGCGCTTGAATTCTTCCGTCAGATTGAGTCGTCGGGCGAAAGTGTCGTCGTCACCGACCACGGCAAGCCAGCGTTAGAAGTACGGGCGTATCGGAGCATGGAGCGCAATCCGCTCGACGTGCTGCGGGGGTCGGTTGTGCGGTACGAGAACCCTACCGAGCCGGTTGCAGACGGCGATTGGGAGGCGGCTCAGTGATCGCCCTGGATACGCACGCGTTGGTATGGTGGGTAACGGGTGATTCGGCATTGAGCACGAAGGCGAAAGCGGCTATCAATCGAGAACTCAACGGCGGGGAACTTCTCGTGTCGGCAATCTCGGCATGGGAAATTGCGATGCTTGTCGAGCGCGAGAAACTGGTTCTTTCGATGGACGTGGGTAGTTGGCTTGCCACGGTACAGGCCATCGAAGCTGTGCATCTTGTTCCGGTCGATCCTGAAATTGCAGTCAAGTCGGTTGAGCTGCCGGGCGAATTTCACAAGGACCCGGCTGACCGGATGATTGTCGCGACCGCCCGCAAGTTCGCCGTGCCGCTTGTGACCAAGGACGAAAAAATCCGCGCCTACGCGCATGTTAAAACCATCTGGTAACACTAGATTCAAGGTCGGCGCATGCGCGTCGATAAACAGACAGGAAAAGTTGGCAGCAATCGGGGGGCTTATGTGGACAGAAGAGTTGTCAGCTTTTCAACGTATCAAGAAGGCCGTCGTCTGGGTGGGCGGCACCGTCTTGGCATACTTTCTTGTCTCGTGGATGGTAGACGCGCTTAACGAGCGGTCGCCATTCTTGGTTAAGGTGCTGCTAATGTTCCTCATCGGCGCGATCATCTATGGCAGCACAGAAAACCCTAATCTGAAACGCCGGGTTGACGAACTCAACGGGCGCAATAGCAGCGGCTCATGACAAAGTAAGCGGTTTGAAACCCTCGCTTTCGTTTGGGCGCGGAGGTGATGACGGGGACGAATGGGAAAAGGAAGTTGAAAAGTTACCACGACAATTCGGGGATAGAAAAATGGGGTGGGGAATATTTTGGCGCATGTTTCTTGGCGAACTTTTGGCGTCTCTGGCATTGATGGCGTTGTGCTTGGTAACGCCGCTAAAGCCGCTGTTGTATGGTAGCCAATGGATACTCTGGCATCCAACTATCGCGTTCGGCTGGTTCGCGGTGCTTTTACTTGGCAGTTTGCTGCGCGATGGCAATGGTCCGCTTTATCTTATCTGGGGACGTCTGCTGGGCAAGCCGGAATCGTTTTGGCGACGACTTCACGGCTGCGCTGGTGGTCTCTACGTCGTTCTCGCGATCGTGAATATCGCTGTAGCCCACGTGGTGCCATTCCGTACGTGGTTGCAGCTAAAGACATTCGGACCGCTCCTGGCGCTGATCGCCTTTTCGGTTTGGGCGGCCCGGTATCTTGGCGACAATCGGAGAGCGGCAGGCAGTGCTTGATACAACGGAAAACAGCACATGAGTAGGACCGGAATCACTGATGTGGCGGTAGATGCAGTGCGAAGCCAAACTCGGCTAGCACTGCCGGATGACGACGCCTACCTTTATCGCCTAGGGGTGGCTCTTTACGGCTTCGCCAAGCTCAGCAGCTTTATGGCGGAGGTTGCTTGCAAGCTTGACAAGACTCTCAGCCGATCTGAGGTGGAGCCAGGTACCGGAGGTGCGATATTGTGCAATTTCCGCAACAGTGCGGAAAAGGTTAGCAAGTCACTTCCTGAGATAGAGCCCGTCGCGCAAAACGTTGTGAACATGTTTTTCGCACTGAACAAAGAACGTACTGATTTCGTTCACGCCTATCCCATCACGAACGACGCCGAGGCACAGATTCTTCATCGACGGAAAGACTCTGAGGAAAAGTACTTCGAAGTGACAAACGAATTTTTGGATCTTTTTATCACCCGACTCGATACCGTAAGCGATAAGCTTTATGAGATACGTGCCATTGTTTCAGCGTGACGATGGCAAACCTAACGGAAAACGCGGCCCACGTCGCACGACAGGAAAATAAGGAGAGTTGTGCAATGAGCGATCAACAGCAGAACACAATGGCGCAATCGTTGAGCGACTTAGGTTACGACGAAGCCGCACAAGCGAAGCTGAAAAGTATCCTTGGCAGCACCGGCACCGTCATCATTGCTGGGCCGGTTGGTTCCGGTAAGAGCGCCTACATCGGCGATATCGTCAAGTCTTTGGGCGAGGCTCGCTGATCGGATCGGAAAAGCGGTCGCGCCGGTCGCGCGGGCCACACAGGAAAACATTGGCTAGGGCAAGGGGGAAACGATGACGGGACAGATGGACGAAGGCTACTTCGACGAGAAAAAGCAGTTGGTTCAAAAGGCAATCGCTAGCGCCAGCGAGGACGTGGCTAACGCGCTCGGCCTAATTGCGGCGACAAGCTACGCGATGAACGATCTGGTCGCACCAGCTCAAATCCACGAGTTGCTAAAAAGTGCCGCGATCAAACTGGACGCGGCGAGGCGCGACTTCGAGAAAACCCGCTGGGCAGCTTCGCGGACGGATCTCCAGTTCGAACAATGGTTAGCCGTACACGGTCATAGCGACCTTCGCCTCAAGCAGGACTGAACGGAAAACATCGTCCAGAGCTATAGAAGGAAAGCATGGAGCAGGAAAATCATGGTCGGATTGATGGTTGTCGTCGCCCTCGCGGGGACGGCATTCGGTTTCGCATTCGCCGTAAAAGCGGCGTGGGCTATCGGTCCGAAGATGGACGTACTGCCGCTGCTGTGCTCGGTCTTTGCGTTCGGCGCGGTGTTTGTTTCGGTCGCTATTGCTGCGTTAGATTTTGTGACCACATAGGAAAATTATGACAACGACTCTCCAGCGCGCGAAGCGTGCATCACAGGCCAGCAATCGTCGCTCTACTGCGCGGGCGCGACTGCGTGTAGCTCTTTCAATGCATACGGAGACGTTGCCAGGCGATGAAGCATTGAAGTCGTTTGCTGCACAGGCGCGCAGCTATCGTCCGCATGTCGTGACCGCGACGCAGGACGTGGGCGTGCTGCAAGCTCACTACTCGAAGTAAGCATCGGAAAATCACACGCCATGAAGAAACGAATTTTGATGCTCACGTGTCTCGTTCCACTTTGGGCAGCGGCGCAAGAAAAACCGGGCGTCACGGCGATTGCACCGGCAGCCCGCTCGATTCCGGCTTCGGCGGTTGATGCAGATGGCGCGTACATCGAATACAAGGCGATGGTATCGAACGGCGACGGAGCGATAGAACTTGGGCGCTATCTGAGCGCTTCCGATTGCACTCACCGTCTTGAGCAGGCATTTGCATCGCCCGAGTTTTCAGCCGCAATCCACAAGAAGCCCATTCTGCAACTCGCCTGCGTCGCAACGCGACAGAAGGCATAGGAAAATCCGCGAATCGCAGGTGGCCGACGGTAGACTTACGGTATTTGCGAAAACATTATTGCTCGCGCATATGGAGGGCGACCGTGCATTTCGACGTCGATGATGACTTCGAGAGATTACTGGACTTCTTTGCCAGTCTGATCCAGACAATGGCGGGAGTGCCAATCCCTCCAGATCTTGTCTGGGTGAATGATGCGCAAGTCCTTGCCATCAAGTTTTACCGGCATCTATGTTCGATTCGAAACGCAGCAAACCCAGTCCCGTACGTATCGCGAGGACTAGAGTCCGAGCCTTATGTCGATCACAGTTCGGTTTTCGTCCTCACGCGCGCAGCTCTTGAGACGTACCTGACATTCGCTCACGTGTACGGGCAAGACGACATAGACGCGCGAAGATTTCGACATCTGTTGTGGAAGTACGGCGGGTTTGCGGACCGCCAGAAGATGGTTCCGACGACGGAGCAAGGCAGGCGCAAAATCGCTGACGAGAGGGTGTCACAGGCAGAGTTGAAGGCAGCAATTGAGAGCCACATGCGCTGGAAGGAATGTGATAAGCAGGCGCAGAAGCGGATCCTCAACGGAGAGTGGCGAGGCGGGAAATCTTGGGTTGAGATCGGTGTTGGAGCCGGATTCCATCCTCAATATATTCGCAATGCGTATGCGTATCTCTGCGGTTATTCGCATTCTAGTTGGCTGAGCATTCTGCAAATCTCTCAGACGCTTGAACTGGACCAACAGCGTCGAATGGTGCGAGGGTTGATGAGCATGCTTGTCACTATACTTAGTTTTTTTATCGCTGATCACGTCAGGTTGTTTACGAATGGTGCAGCGTTGGTAGCCGCAGACTCTCATGCGACGGCGATCGCGGCTCGGTGGCGTGTGACGGGCGAACATATGTCGCGCCCATATCCCGCCGATCAGGGACCCCCAGCAGCAAGTTAGACCGGAAAATTCGCCGCAACGCGCCGCACTGGAAAACGGCGCATCGAAATTTAAGGAAGGACATGGCAACTGACCAACTGCCTCAAGACGCGGCGGAACCGACGCTGACCTTGCAGGATTTGACAAAGACGACAGAACATTGGATTCAGCTTTGGTTGACCTCCGAGACATCCTCATTTTGGACCTGGAGGCGAAGTGCAAAGAGCTGGGCGACCTAGACATCGACGCGCTTACGTACCAGCAACTGTCCGATTGGGTGAAATGGGTCGGCACTGTGGAGGAGAAGCTGCAACGCGCGCAGGATGTAGTGACGTCGGGACGTAGGTTGCTTACTGCCGACAACTTGTCCTGTCTCTCACTACTCGTGTCGAGTGGTGATGACGCGCGAGCGTTTAGCGAGTATCTGAAATCGCTCGCTGGCGGGCAACCGTAAATCGACTTACAGGCCGCGTATGCGGCCTTTTCAGGCACTTCGTATGGCGGGTAAGATTCGCGCGGATGGAAGACAGGACAACACGCCTATCGTTCAGATGCCTGCTGCGGTCGTCACGGCTGCATCGTCCGCACCCGCTCACTAGGACAACGGAAAAAGCCATGGTTACGCATCCAGTTCATGTTCGTCGCAACGGTTATCGCGGGTCCGACGCAAGAAAAAGGGCTAAGGCAAACAGTGAAAACCGGGATGCTTCGGTGCTTGAAGCTTATGCGAACAAGTTACTGCTAGAGCAAACGCTACCTATACAAGTGTACTTTTGGATGGAATTGGCTCAAGGCACCGGCCTGCCGTATGAAACGGTTGCCCGACTCGGCGCATCCATTGACGGGGGGAGCGGCGGGTTCACGGCGTGGCGGCATGACATGACGTATGAAGCGGCGATGGCCGCGAACAGTCAGGCGCGCACTGCTTCCGATAAAAGCGGTGACGATTGAACGTCAAGGAAAATTAGGAGAAGTGTGCAATGAACGATCAACCGAAGAACACGACGCAGCAGTCGCTGACCGACTTGGGTTATGACGAAGCCGCACAAGCCACGCTGGACAGCATTTTTGGCAGTGCCGGTTCCATCACCATTGCAGGCCCGATTGGTTCCGGTAAAAGCGCCTACGTGGGCGATATCGTCAAGTCGTTGGGCGAAGCCAGCTGACCGGATCGGAAAGCATGGATACGCTTGTGTTCACTCTTGGGATCGCCTTCGCTGTTTTATCCTCGTCGGCTGGTCAAGCTATCTCCGTTCGTCGGGCACTCGGCCCAGCGTCGCTCTTTATGGGTCTCGTCGGCGCTGCGGTTACTGTCGCCGCAGGGCTCTTATTGCCCCCGCACTGCGATGGCGGATCGTTATACGCCCCTTGCTTTGCTCTTGGAACGCCCGCGCTCGCGATGATGGGTGTTGCGTCGGCTCTGCTGGTGGTACTTGGCATCGCGGTCGGATGGATGGAGGCGCGTTCGCGCGTCGCATAGGAAAAGCTGGTGTGGCCGTGTTCAAGAAGTCGCACTACACATCTGGAACAACCAAGTGAACAGACTGGAGAAATGAGTGGCAAGTTACCGTGAACTTCTTAAGCAACGTGAAGCACTGCAAAGGCAAATCGATGCCGCGCAAGCGCAGGAAGTTGCTGCTGCGATCGAAAAGGTTTGCGAAATCATCAACGAGTATTCGTTGACGCCTGAGCAGGTATTTGCTCAACCGAAGGGAAAGCGCGGGCCGAAGCCTGGGACGAAACCGGCGAAGTATCGTGACCCAGCGTCCGGTGCCACGTGGAGCGGCATGGGACGTGAGCCGCTTTGGATCAAAGGCCAGTCGCGCGAACAGTTCTTGATCGATCGCTGAGCCAGGGAAAACAAGGCGATGACTCTGACTACGATGATTATTTCGATTGCAACGTTGCTTACGTTACTGGCCGCGATGAGTGTAGCGCTAGTGAATCGTTGGCACGGGGAGCATTTTTCCTCGGCCGTGGAGCGCAGAAAGGTCATGGAAGCGGACGGACAAGAGCGCGATCACTATTCATTCTCGGCTTCTCGCTCGAATACGTTTATCGGTCACACCGTGGGGCGAGCCTACATCGCAGTTGCGGTAGTTCGCTATGACCGCTTGATGCGCAAGCATCGACCGGCCACAAGCGCATAGGAAAAAAGCATGACGATGCGAACTAGATACACCCTCGCCTGCACATGTGGGCACACGGGCGCAGTGAAGATGAGCGAGAACGACGCGCCGTATTCTTCGTCTTGGGAAAGTTACTCGCTTGAAGGCTTCGACGGTGGCACTTTCAACAAAGAAGGTGCGGCGGCTGGTTGGCCTGAAGTGTTCGCGCATCTCCGGCCGGCATGCCCGAATTGTAAGCGCATTTTGACCGAAGCCGATCTTGAACGCGCCCAATAGGAAAAGCATAACCATGCAAACGAAAGAACTGCTGCAAGAATTGATCACGGTCGTTGAGGGTGGCGGTGACGCCGCAACATTCCTTGGCGAAGCGTTTGTGAGTTTTTATCGCGGCGGGAAGAACAAGATTGATCTGCGCAGCGTGGAAAAACTGGACCAGGAGAATTTTCGGCTGTTTTCGGAAATGCTGACGCTTCGGCGTCGTCCCGGTTGGTCGGATGATGAACTCTTTCAGACCGAACAAACCATCAAGCGCATGTTGGGCCAAACAGCCTGATCGCCACGGAAACTCGGAAAACCCAATGAGCGAAGTTGCTAGAACCCTCGCGGCCGGCATCTGCCTCATGGTAACGGCGCTTGCAGCGGGGGCAGTCGTGCGCGCAGCGCTTTTGCTCTGTGACATCAGCGGGCCGGCGGCCAGCACAGTCGGGATGCTCGTGCTTTTGGCCATTTCAGCCAACGCCAGGGCCTATTCATTGTTGGCGCGTATCTTCGGTTCCTCAAAGGTATAGGAAAATTAGGAAACACGAAATGCCGAACACCGAAGAAATGGTCGGGAAGCTGGTCGAGTCCATTCGGTCTGCGCCCGACAGGCGAGAGGGCGAGGCTGCACTACAGTTTGCGTCAGGCTATATCGGCGCGCTGGACGACTTCAAGCTCATTACGCCGGAGGAAAGTCGTGAGGCGAGGGCAGCAGTCATGAACGCCCGCAGTGCGGGGGAATATGAAGCACCGCGGCTCACCAATGCCGAAGTGTCCGCCATTCTTACTTCGGGCGACGGCCTGTAGGGCAAGGAAAACGGTCGGGAGACACGCACATATGATTAACTCCACGCTTTCGTCTTTGGCTGAAGAAGATCTCCAGCGGCTCTGCGAAGATCGTGCGGTTGAGTCACAGACTCTAGACTTCAAGCGAACCATACCAGGCAAAGACGATCGCAGCAAAAGCGAGTTTCTTAAAGACGTATGCGCGTTCGCAAACGGAAACGGCGGCGACTTGCTTTACGGCATCGACGAGTATGGTGGAGTAGCTTCGAGCATAGTTCCAGTTACGAATGAATCGGTAGACGATCTACAGCGCAGGCTATCGCAGGTGCTGGACGCCGGCGTTGAGCCTCGCCTCGTCGGCGTCCAAATGCGTGGGATTTCGGTGAGCGGTGGTTATGTCCTCGCGGTTCGCGTTCCAGCATCGTTCAATGGTCCGCATCGATACAACCTCAACGGACATAGCAAATTCGTCATGCGAACCGGTACACACACTTCTGAACTCTCGTATGATCAACTGAGAAGCGCGTTCGATAAGAACGCGTCATTGGCGGGGCAGGCCAAGCTATTCGTGGAAGGGCGGGTCGCGGCAATCCGGGAGGGGCACGCAATTCGGCCACTGATATCTGGCCCGCAAAGCTTGCTGCATGTGATTCCAGTGGGGAGGGGTATTGACGCTTCCGCCGTGGACGTTGCGAGCTTGCACGACGGGAAGTATTCGGAATACATTCTTCCGGGATGGCCTGGTGCATCGCGTTCACTAAACCTTGAAGGCCTTGTCGTCCACCCACCCTCCGATGCAGATGGTCATTATGCATATCTGCAAGTGTTCCGTTCTGGTGCAATCGAAGCGGTGACGTTCACCGGACACTCATTTGCCGACCGCAAGATCATCCCGTCAACAACGGCGTCGAATTTCTTTCGCGATGCCCTGAAAATCGCTTTCACGAGCTTCCGAACGCAGGGAATATCCGGCCCCGCTGTTATAGCCGGCGCGCTCTTGCGCGTCGACGGATACGAGCTGGGCGTCGATAGTCGTTCGTTTTCGTTCAATCGCTTTGCGTCAGACCGAGACAACATGTTCTTGCCGCGCCTTTGGGTTGATGACGTCGGCTCGGCCGAGGTTGATGCATACGCGAGACCGTTGCTTGATGTGATGTGGCAGGCGTTCGGGGCGAATAGGTGTTTCGAGTATTCCGAGGACGGGCGCTGGCAACCGAGAGCTTGACTTTCAAACCACGGAAAATTTGGGGAAACGACGATGTGCAAGAGGCGGGACGTTGGCGACGTTGTTCTGTTGCGCGACGATGAGGAAGGCTCGTACCTAGGGCGTATCGACGCATTGGACTCTGAGCGCCGGTATGAATGCCCGCGCTGCTCGTTCGATGCGGCACACGACCAAGAGTGTCGGGAGTGGCCGAACGTCGAGGTACTGAACGACAACCGGCAACCGACCGGCCACTTCGTGTACCACGTCACAGAATGCGAAATGAGCGATCCCGTCTGAACCGGATAGAACCAAGGGAAATCGCGCCATGACCGCAAAACAACAGGGCCAAAACGAATTCGTTACGTTTAGCTCGGATGCGTACAACGCAGGCTTTACTCTCACGCTGTACGTTGACGGCGGCATTCGCTCCAGCGCGGCCCTCGTGTCGTTGAACAGAGAACTCGATAAGCCGTTCTGCCAGGTCAAGCTGGGCGTCCGTGCTCTAACCTTCGCATTGCATCAAGACGGCTACCCTGTCGAATACAGCGCTCAAGGCAAGTCATGGTCTCCGGTCGTAGAGCCGAAATTCGACGCCATGAGTCATTACCGCGTGTTGCTCAAACCCGGTATGCCCGAAGCACCTGTGGTCGAATCGGACCCGGACAGCTTCTGAAATAACTAGCACGGAAAATCGCTTTACCGGCACGCTCCCGCCACTTAAACAACGGCGCGAACTGGGAGCGTGCCACCTAAACGAAGGAAAACGTCATGCGATTCATCCCCACGGTCTACTCGCGAACTGGCGGCTCGCTCCGGCGCAGTGACGAGAGGGCGAGGGCTGATTTTGTTAGACAGCACGTGCGGCACGGGTGGACCGAAAGCGATGCCATCGCTCGCTACGAACTGTGGGTTGTCGCAGCCATCGATAGCAACCCCGATATGGACGTCAACACTCATCAACAACTGGGTGACCGCGCCATCACGCGCGCTCGCAACTCGTCGCGTCCCAGAAACTAGTAAATCATGAAACGACTTTTGATCTTGTCTGTTTGTTTCGCCGTGATGTGGTCCGATGCCATCGCCGCTGAGTGTCCGTTGGGCTTGCCCCTAACGTCCGACCCGGACGCATATATGGCGCAACTGAAGAAGTTGCCTGAGGTCAAATCTCAGAGGGTACCTGAACGCCCTCCGCTCTTCGGCCACTGTACGTACCAAGTGTCCACGTTCATGCAAATGGGCATGTCTCCGCAGGGCTTGTGTTCCATTGAAGGGCAACCAGCAACAATGACCATGGCGGAGATTCTTGACAGTCGGCCGGCCGTTGTCGCTCAAGCGTATCTGGTTTTGAAGACGGACCAGTCTTTGCCTGCGATCAAATCGGCCTTGAGCAAGATCGGCACTGCAGTGTCCCGAGAGAGGGAGCCGAAGGCCTGGACGACGGTAGACAGCAAGCATTGGGTCATCGATCTCGTCTACGGGAACGGCGATGATCTATGGACCGTTGGACACCAGCAATTGGAACCCGGCGAGACGCGAGCCGGCCCCGACATCTACATCGTGAAGCATGTACGTCGCGAGTGGCTTGATTTCTCAAATCGGGATCTGAATACTTGCACCGAGTTCCCGCAGTAAGACAAACCCTGACCTCCTATCGTGACGGCGTCGTGATGTGCGGTCGCGACCGGATATGCGCGGCGGCACGGTCCAACGTGCAACAGCCAGATCAACGGCCGTAGGAAAAAATCGTGACTAGAGATCAAATCAATCTCGAATCGTTCTTCGGTCATCTGCTCGAAGATTTCAAGGCAGGCAAGCTGAGCAAAGAGCAAGCTATCGGCGGCCTCGTGGCCTTCTCGGTAGTTCTCAACAAGGGCGATTTCCATGAGGTTCGTCGGTGGGCCGAGCAAGGACGAAAGCTCGCCCGTGACCTCATTTCTCTGGACCGAGCCTCGCTCTTTCTGAGCCGTCCGGTTGGCACCCTTCCGCACTGAACTCACGGAAAACGCTATGTTCGAAATTTGGGCGATCGAGGCCGATGGCAGCCGCGTCCTGGTGCGCAATGACGTGGTGGATAGAAGCTTGGCCCGCGCGCTGGTCAGTGAAGGCAACAACGGCGCGGCAATTCGAGGCGAGCCGCACCGGTACGTCGCCGTTCCCGACCCGGATGCGGCCGACGCAGAGACCAAGAGAAATTAAAACCGAACTAAATTGCGCATGCTTACGAGCGCACGTGACAGGCAGGTTATGGTCGCGTGCCGTAGTCTGCCGGCATCGCCACCAGAAATTAGCAACGCCGCCATAAGGGGAGTTCAAGGGCCCGGCGCAAGTAGCCGCATCAGATCGTCGCGCAGGTCAGATATGTCCAGCAGGTGTTGAGCGCGCGTTATGGCGACATACAGCAGCCGTAGCTCGTCTTCGTCTACCGCCAGTCGGCCGTCGACATACTTGAACAGGAAATCGTTGACCACCTTGACGCGTTTCCACTCAAGCCCCTTTGCTCTATGCACCGTCGAGATTACGTAATCACTGTTCGACTCTGAGGCCACCCGCTGCGATAGCGCGCGCAGGTAGTCCGTACCGAGCTCGTCGACGATACGCACAATAGGCAGGAGGTCGGCTCCGACTGCACTCCTCGCAAAAGACTGCACGTCCTTCCACGTCTCGAAGAGCGAGAACGCCGCTGGTTTATAGGCGCGGCGGCCGGCGAGCAATGCATCCGCGCCGTCGGCGTAAGCGACGATCTCTGCCGGACTCATACGGATAGATGGCCTGTGCCCCGATTCGACGCCGGCGGCCAGATGCCAGATGGCGGACACATTCTTGCGGCAGAGAATCGCATCGACCGGAGGAGACAGCGAAGGATCATCGACGCCTATGGAGCCGATCGCGTCCTGCCCGCGAACCGGAACGTTCTCTCCAAGCAAGGCGAGCAGCCGGCTGGCCAGTCTGGCGATTGCAGGACCAAAGCGGAACGACTCGGTCAACGCATACTCAGGTGCGCTGATCTGGGCCATCGCGTTCACTGCTCCACGCCATTCGTAGATCTGCTGATACGGATCGCCAACGAAAATTGTCTGGGCGTGTGTTTGCTGGTTGAGGAGCCACAACATCACGCCGTCGCTGTCTTGCGCCTCATCAAACAGGATGAAGTCAGAATCGATGCGCGGACTACTCTGTGCCCACACTTTCAGGTAGACGTCAGGAATAATTGCGCTGCGACCTCTCACGTTCCTGCTCTCATCCCATAGCCGGGAAACGTATGGGTGCAGGGCGCTTCGCAGCCAGTCGGCGGCTCGCGGATCAATTTTCTCGTCGACTGGAACGTGAACAGGGGCGGGCACTGCATCGGCCGAACGACAGAACCGCCCCAAGCCGTCCACAACCATGCGGCCGAGTTCGAACGGCGTGAGCTCAACCGCCTTCCCCGTCGAAAGAGGCACCTCGAGCGCTGCAAGTCCGAATCGCGCTGCAAGCTCGTGCGGTGGCTCCGCGGGGTAGCTGACCCTTGCTGCAAGATCGGGCGAGACGGATCTGTAAGCAAGAGAGTGGATCGTCCCCGACGATACGTTCGAGGGGAAACTGCGGCGCGCCTGTTCGGCAATCTCACGATTGAAGGCTAGATACATCCCGCGCCGTTGGGAAAGACGATCCGCGACAAGGCGAAGAGTTGACGTCTTGCCGGCGCCAGCGTAGGCCTTTATCTTCAGCTTGCCGCCCGACGGGACGGCGTCAATGATCCTCTGCTGCTCTGACGTCGGGCTTAGAAAGCGAGCCATCTGGATTTAGCGCTCCGTTGCACTGGCTTTAGGAAGCCCTGGTCGTGGTTTCGGGGGCCGCGGATGTGCTTCGTTGGAGCGGGAGAAGCAGTGGCCTGCATTATCTCATTCCGTGGCGCGAAGCCTTGGGTCAGTCGGCATCCGGCAGCATCGGACGATTCCCAATGGCTCGCTCACCGGGTGCGGTCCTGGCGGCTCTTTGCGGCATAGTCTTCGCCGACCTTGCGATGCCGACGACCCGGACGTCAAAACCAATCTCACCAGCTGCGCGCACGGCGGCATCGAGGGTCTTGAACTTGCGTACCCTGTGAACAGCAAGCTCACGCGCGGTGCGAAGTTGCACATGAGTCTGTCGGCCATGACGGCCAACCACAACCAGCGTCAGCACCCACAGATCATCGCCCGTGTTCGTCGCAAAAAAGTCATCGACGATGCCAGCACGAAAGAATGATTTGGCTTGAGCCGGCGTCCAGGTCTCGAATTCCTGCTCAAACAGTTCGCCAGATGTCGTCATGCACTTGTTCTCCGTCGTCGCCGCAAGTGTACCAGGACGTTTCCAGAAAATGTCATGACGGAAACAGAAAACCGGCTATGGCATTCGGCGCGATAAGCGATAGCGTTGCCGATGCACGGCGCATATCCATCCCCTTAACAGGCCATTGTTGCCGCTTTGCTGGCATGATGCGTTTTCTTCAGAACGATCCTGCATGTATGGCTCACGAAGCCTCGCACTCGCGCAAACACTTTCTTGCCACCGCGTTTGCGGCCTGCCTGCTGGCAGCCGCTCAATCCATTGCCAATGCATCGACCCAGTTGTCCGCCCGCGCCCGGACTTTGCCACCGCCCGGCACCACGTGGTGCTATAGCACCGGCAAAGGACAGACGTTCCCGATGACGCTCAAGGGTTCGTCCGCCGGTGTCGCGAGCTACGATATCGGCGTCGGGCATGGAGCTTCTGCCATCGAAGAGCAGTCCGACACCTACACGCCGACCAACGGTACGCGGCAGGGGTCACGAAGGCTGATCGTCTTCCCGATTGTCAAAGACAAGACGTGGTCCGACGAGTTCAGCGAGGTACTCACGGCGCGCCTCGGGCACGACATTCAATGGCAATACACCTATCAGGCTAGATCTCTGAGCCGCGTCATTGGCTCAGAGAAACGAGGTGTCGGCGCGGGGACGTTCGATACGTTCATCATTGAGCGCAAGACGGCGTGGACCAAGCGCTCGCCGCATTCTGATAGTTCCGAACTGCGCGAGCAGCATTGCGACACGGACGACTGCAGCGTCGACGGCTACAGCAAGGAGGTGTTGTGGTATGCGCCGTCGGTGGGCCGCGGCGTCCTGAGAGCCTATGCGCAAAGCGGGGACAAGTCGGTCTGGGATTATTCACCCGATGACCTCATCCGGAACGCGAGCTCGCTCGTCACCGAGCTAGTGGGCTACGGAAACGACGCGGCTTGCGCTAGCGCTCAACCACCGTTATTGGGCAGCATTCCGACGGCTCCATGGTACGGCTTTCCGCTGCTAATGAACGATACATGGGAGTTCCTGATGCAGAGGGACATTGCGCGCGAATAGCAATGTTCGGCGCCCTCATTGTTGACGAATTTCTTTCATTCACTCACTAATGCACGCCACTTTCAATTTTTCCAGCGGCGAACTCGATACCGGCAACGGACTGGTGCTCGCGCCGGGCCTGGCAGCGGCTGCGGACGTAATCGAAGCAAACTGGAAGCCGCTCGACGCGCGGAACGGCTGGAACAGTTTCGCCATCAGCGAGCTTATGATCTGGCGACACTCCTTCGCCGTGACAGCCCGGTTCCATCCGGACCGCCTTGCGCTCATCGACTGCCTCTGGAAGGATGGAAGCATTCGCAAGCAGGACTGGTCCGCGACCGAACAGGACCTTCTGCAGGAGAAAAGGACGCTGGTGAGATTGATCATGAAGGAAGCGCAAACGACGCCGGCGGCCACATCGCTCGGTGTCGATACGTTCGCGTTCAACTGGGGGACCCTGTCGGTGCGAGCAGATCCGCGTTCCATGATGGTGATGCTCTCCATCGCATATAGCATGTAACTGACCGCCTGAATCAGGAGTCGCCGCATGCCGTGGGCGATGACTGGAAAACGAAAATCACAAACCTGCCCCTGGTAGTCGACCAAGGAAACGGGCAGACGCTTTGCGTGAAGGCTCCCGAGAATGAGCGCGGCCGTCGCACGAGTGACCGATGCTGCAATCGGTTGCCCCTCGATTGCATCGTCCGTCGTCATCTGTTGTTGTTCACATGCGGGCGAATGGTCGCCTATCAGTGCGCTGCAGAACTCGTAGCAATACGACGGTTGACAGAAAAAGACTTATCGCTCACATCAATCAATCGATATCCGTGATATGAGAACAACCGATTCAACTGAACCGTGGCGCGTTCCGGCCCGTTCCAGTGACCGGCGCATGCCGGTCGAAGATCTGCCCTACCCGATCGGTGAGGGGGACGCCGGGGAGTCGCCTGACGATAACCGTCTATGGGGTTTGCTTGGCGAGCAGGCGCTCTTCAAACATATCGAGTTGTGGCCACATAGCACGAACGGTAACCTCAATGAGGAGGCGACCAGAAACGGACGCATGAACGGCGACTTGTATGCGGGTTTGAAAAAAGTTTTTGGCAGGATCACCTCAATCGAAGTCGGCGCGTTAGGGTCCGCCGAGTCAATGACGACCGCTGCTGAACTCACCAGTTTTCACACGTTGCAGCGGTGGGTGCCGGGCGTACAAGACGGCCGCCATCTATTCGTATTCCGCTCCCGAGACGGAGAGTGGGCAGGCTTTCGCTGGCGCGAAGAAAGCTTCCGTTTTCGCAGGAGCGCCCTGGTCGGATTCTCTTTGACTTCCACGATGCCTGCAAGAATGTCTGGCGGATTTGAACTGTGGGCCGGCTGCATGCCGCCGGGTGCGGGAGCGGGAACTCGTGCGAGCTGCAAATACTTTGAGGCAAGCTCCTGCTATCTGTATGACCGTTGGACTCCAGAGGTGGCATTTGCCCTGCTCTCTGTCATGACTCGTGTGGCAAATTTCCTCGGTACCATGTTGACCACGCGCGAGGTTATGGACGTTTGACAGCTTCGTACGAGGGCGACAACAGTTGATCGAGGAAACGCTGTCACTGCTCTCGGACTCGCTGAAGCGCCGCTTAGCGGCGCGTACTCACAACCCACACCTCGAAAATAGGCTATGCGTTCCACATGGGACGCTGATTGGCCACTATCAGCCATTCGACCGAGCGGGACAGATCGTCGACAATCGCAGGCGCTAGGTGCCAAACGACGGTTCGAAAGCAGTGAAACCCGTCAGAAAGCAATCTCCCGATGAAACCCCTTGCATCGTTTCGCAAACGCGTAAGAGACCGACCAGACCAGGTGAGACTACATGGTAGAGCGACATGACGATTGGGAACTGGAAATACGACGAATTCGTTGCAGCAAACGACAGCCGATTCTCGGTTTTAGACTTCATACATGCGGTTTCTAAAGCTGTCTCCTTGCCAGGGGACTTTGCCATTTGCATGGGTCATTTGTTTGCCCAGAGATGGTCATGTTCGACGGCGTTGTTGTTCTATCAGAATGGTTTGATGAGAATAGATACCAACGCTATCGAAACGATGGAATGCAACGAGGCGAGGCTCAGGCGTGGATCAATATGGTGGAGCTAACAGGAATTTTCGACGGAATCGCTCTTGATAAGGCGAGAGAACTAGCGGTATTCATCGCCCAACTATGGAGCGATAGAATCGACCAACGTTTTCCCGGCGAGGCAACCAGAGCAAATGTCGTTTCCGGTGAAGATTCAGATGAGATCTTCGTTACGATTGGGAAATTCCCCGTTATGCCACAGACATCGGGCTAGTGCTGCAGATTCCAGATTCCCACATCGAAAAGCTTTCTGCGCGAAGACGCGCGAGCGTTCAGTAGTGAACGTGTTCAATCAGGTTGATCGGCAAATTGCCGTGTGCGGCCATGAGCGGTCCTTCGACATTGCAGCTCAGATCGTCGACAATCCATGCGCGAGATTCGCGGGCGAAACATATAGGAGGACCGACAGAGACGTGCTGAGTCGCTTTTGCCGCACGTGCGGGTGGCTGGACGCCGCCTAAAATCATAGACAGTCGAAATGCCGCCGGCGATCGATTGACATCTGTCCCAGATAAGCCACGTTTACTAGAACGCAAAACTAGCTAGAGCGATTGTGTATAACGAACGGAGTTTGATGAATGGACGTTTTTGCCAAAATCGATGGGATTTCAGATGAAAATTTGCACAAAAAATTTAAACTTCTTCGTGACGAACCATATTATAGAGGCGCCAAGTCGATCATTGAAGGATGGGTAAGCGATTTTCGCGATAGAGACAATAAAATAGCGAGGGAATTTCAGGAGAATTTCCATTCCGCATTTTGGGAATTTTATCTTCATGCGGTATTTAAGTTGGTTGGAGTGACGCTGTCTCACCAATACAATCGACCTGATTTTGTCGTCGAAGGTACCGGCGGATTTTATGTGGAGGCGGTAGTCTCGGAAATAAAAAAGGGAGGAATGCCAGAGTCTGAAAGGACTTTTGACGATCATTTCAACATGTTATTACCCATAAAAACGGATGCTGAATTTTCGAATCTCATCGATGAGGCCATCGTTAGGCACTCCAATTCAATCAGCGAAAAACTAAATAAATACACCGGATACTTCAACCGGAAGGGGAAATGGATTCCGGGCTATAAGGAATGCGCTTGGGTAAGCGTCGATAAGCCATTCGTTGTAGCCTTGGCATCTTATGATCAGATTAATTATGGCAAAGAGTACATATACTCAATGCTAGCGCTTCTGTACGGCCAATACTATTCGCCAGAAAATAATATTTTCGAACAAAAGAAAACTGTAACCAAGCCCGGAGGGAGTGCGCAAATTGATTTAGGAATATTTTTCAATGAGCGGATGAGGGATGTTTCGGCGATCATTTTTTCCAATACCGTCACTTTGGGAAAGATGTCCTCGCTGAGCAAGTCAATTCAGGTTGATCCAGCTCACGTAATTAACGTTCGATTTGATTACACTTTTCCTCACTACAAGATTCATGAGGTTAGCGAGGATCAGCCAGAACATCTGCTCGACGGCTTGTATATATTTCACAATCCAAATGCAAAGGTAAAATTTGACTGTCGTGAGTTCAGGGATAATTACGTTCTTGAGATATCTATGTTTGACGATCACATTTTAATGAGCGATGCAAGGCGCCCGATTGTTGCAAGGTATTGTTCTCCGCTGGGTGGGAAGTATAATCAACTGATCATGTCTACCGCGGCCAGTGAGTTTAACGGAACGGTGGCGTACGAATAATGGCACGGTTACGAGGACCCTCGTTGTCCTGATGCAGGACTGGCGGGCTCTTACCTAATGTAAAGTGGAGTACATCCTACGATAATCGACCGACCGTTTCCGAGAAGTGCGATCGTCCCATGTGGGTCGGCACCCGCCGTCCCGTCGGGCGCGGCCGCCGACTCATGGCAACGTTGCGTCAACCAGGGCGAAACAAGAGCTCCGCAGCCTCATCGAGTTCACTATGGCCGACAACGTTTTCCGGCGCCAGACTGCGCCCAATTTCGGGCAGCTTGGCCTCGTCTCTGCGAACAAGCTGTCGATGCCCTCATAGGTGCCCTTGTTCGAAAGATCCCGCAGCCACGCGTGATACCGACATGTTTCTTCATGGAGGACCCCTATGAGAAGTGGCTCGCACGGAATCTAACCAGACATTAGCGCTTGTTTCTCACGACCGGACATGTCGACCGCTCTCGAGATATCTTTACATAGCAAAGCTCTCGTCATTCTCGCCCGGACGGTACTCGCGATCGCCGATCTGCCGGCTGCGGATCTTCCAGCCACTCCAAAAGGGAAGGGCGGTAACTGAAGGTTGGCCGCCCGAGCCAGTTCGTGACCGCCACCCGGACCTCCGGCAGGAACTCTTCGGGGTCGACAGGAAAAGCTACGACGGACGCCTCGTCGAGGGACAGGCTTGCGCCACAAAGCTTCCCGGCGTCCCAGTACAACACTGCGTCGCTGGTGATGTCTGCGGTCGTGCCTGGGGGGCGGTCGCGTAGCAGCATGCCTATATCCGCGCAAGCGCTCTGCAGTTCGAGGTCCAGTCCAGCGCTTTCGTACTTGCGACGGCCTAACCCTGCGGTCACATACGCCAGCCTGATGAAAGCAAAGGCTCGCGGACCAAGTTCCTGCTCGTTGCAACCGGTGTACGCGCAGAAATGCTCGAAATCGTCGAGCGGCGTGTGGCCCAGATCATTCTTAGGAAGGGCGTGCCTGCCGATAACAAGCTGCAGGAGTTCGTCGGGATTTCCGTAGCACATGACCTTTCTCCCGTTAGCGACAATGAACGCTGAGCAAGGGAGGTTCCAGCCCACTTGTCGCGTTCCTAGCCGGACACTGCAGTTGGAGTATGAAAAGATCGCCCCGCACCGCGGTGCGGCAACGGTGCCGCCAACAGCGGCCGGTCGACATACGCTCGACTTCTTCAATCGCATCGGGCAAAGTATGAACGCTTCTTCAATAGAATCCGCAGTCAATCGCCCGCCAAGTGCTTCGGCGGCTGATCACGGGCCCACTGCTTAGCGTTCTCCACACCGTCCTTTACGCCAGACCATCCCTCTGTTCTGCGTTGCGGCGCGTCCGGATATTCTTTGCGCTGTTGCGCCAGAACGGTCTCTGCCCAACCGACTGGAGTGCCCTTTCGCGGCTCGGCGTACGCATCATTTGGATCGATCTGACTGATTGCCTCGATCGACTCCGGCCAGATAGGTGCCCGGGATGTGGCAATAGCAAGCATCCGCAATGGCGTAAAGATCAGCACCAGCGGTAATGTAATAAGCCGCCAGAAGAGCGATCCGGTGAGCCCGAAACCATAGAGCGAATACAGGAACGTTTCCCGCGGCGTTTCGTGCTCCGTATGAAAAAGCATAGGCTTGGGCAGCGCTTGCGGTCCTTCGTTCATGAAGGTGCACCAATAGTTCCATTGCGCTAGCAGAATTTCGATCTCTGGCTTCCCAGTCCACTCCCGTCCGATAGAGAACACCCGAGCAACTTTGCCCTCGGCGTCGAGTGCATAGTGCCGGATGTGATAGATGGTGCCGAATTGCGTCACCTCTTTGTGCAGGCAAAATAATTCGTTCTCGTCCCAAGGAATCTCCCAAACATGGTCACCTTGGCCTTTCCGCGAGAAGTAGCGCCGCCCACGAACGGCGAATAACTTTCGTGCTTTCCGGTGAAAACGGATTGGGCTTCGAGTCAGCGCAAACATGTTGCTCTTTACAGCCCAATAGACGAGATATCCGAAGCCGACGGTCGCTGCCAAAAAGAGGATGTACAAATAAAAAGGGGCTTCAGGATCCCGTGAGATTACGACCAGGAAAATCAGCCAGCACAGCGTCGCTGCAGAGGCAATCAGCGCTGCGCCCATCATCCATTGTTTCTCCATAAACATTTGATCAGTCACGTCCATGAAGGTCGAGTTGAATCGAAAAACGGTGCCGCTGTCCCACATGTCCGGTCCGACAACCCGATCGATTGGGAGGCGGTGCGCCATATCCCATTCCGGCACGGAAAGACCGATACACTTCTTCATCAAACGTTCATCCATACCTTAGCCTCCTACCGCACAGTTGAATGCCCATTATCCGCGCCGGGCAGTTTAAGGGCCCTGACAGAGTCATGTTCGAGTTTCTGCAACGAAAGCGGCGACGGCGCGACAAGCCGGACGCTTAGAGCGCTCTCAGCAAAGAGCCGTGCGGCTCACGCCAGCGTACTCTCAGGACCGGCTGGACGTTCGACTTTAACCAGCGAATCGTCGACAATCGAGCAGAGCGGTCCGAGTTGGCCACCTTAAGCGTCCGTCTCTTCGACGGCAACATCAGTTAACAGCCCCGGCCGAAGTTGGGACTGGGTTCAGCCAATACCAGATTTTAAAATCAGGAGCAATTTGTGGAATTGAAAATCGCAGATATTCAGGCGGGGGACGTTTTGCTGTGCTATTCGCCAATGACTGCTGAAGAGAATACCGCAATTGGCACAGGCTACTCGCACGTAGCGATTGCCTTGCGAGGGGAACGAGTGCTCGAAGCGGCCAACGAGGGCGTGCAGGTCGTCCCGGCAGGAAGGCTCCTCGAAGACTACGACCACATCGCGGTACTTAGAGAATTCAACACTAGAGAGCTCTGGGACGAAGCCAGATTGAACTCTTTGGAGGAATTTGCGGCTCAAGCAATCGGCAAACGCTTCAATCAGATAGGCTTAAAGAAATTTCCCGGACGAAAGGAAAGCTATCGAAATGACCTTATGGAGCGAGTTCATGGCTACTTTGAGGGAACGACGGTAGAAGTTTCGAGTAACCGAGGAGTTTATTTTTGCTCCGAGCTCATCACTGCAGCTTTCATTCATGTAGGGATAATTGAGCAATCAGCGGCTGTGGTATTTACGCCGGAAACATTCTCGCCTAGCGACATTGCCAAAGACAAAGCGTTTGGATTCTTCTTCGGTTACGTGAAATCCAGTTCCGGCTACGTTGTTCCAGATGGGGACTTCTTCAGGACCAACATATAGCCGATTGCGTCATTGCGGTCAGAATTGGTAACAGACTTCGTTGTAGGGATTGGACGACTGCTTGTATCGGCAAGGGAAGCTCGCCAATCGACGCAATCAGCGGCGAGCCGGAAGTGGAACTTAGCGCGGACGCCACACGCGCGGCGAGACAAGCGGCGTCACCCGCCAGAATTCGCCATCCGGACTGGCCGTGGCGTACGGCGTCCGCATCGCGCCGAGCTTCACGAGTGTTGAGCCGCTCGTGCTCGTTTTCTGGAAGCCCATGCGTGCTAGCGCCTCCCGGCAAAATCGCCGGCGAAGGGTGGCGTATATCTTGGGTTGTCTGCGATGCATCATTGCCGTCTCTTAGTCTGTGCGTGTCGGTGTATCTCTTGTAACGCAGGCAAACCTGACGTCAAGGACAGGGCTCTACGCGGTCAGACGGTACCGCCGGTGCACTCTTGCGTCTCGCCGTTAGTGGACCTGCCGCCAGGCCCGATCCAGCGCGCCAAAGATAATCGGCACAAAATCGTGCCCCTCAAACGACGCGGGCCGGTCGTCGTTCGGATATTCCAGCACAGCAGGCGCACAGATCATCTGCAGCAACCGGTCACTGAACTTTCCACCGGCCGTTACCTCGGCCAGCACCTCCTCTTCCATCTGATGAAGCAGCTTCCAGGTCAGGATTCCTTTCGAGCGATGACGCTCGACAACCCGCGGTATGACTTCCTCAGCGGCCGCCTGCGCGTCGAACAGGACGTTGTAGTTCGTCATCGTTTCTTTCCTCGTTGTTTCAGTGAAAATTTCGGCTCGCCGTCGGCAGTTCGCCAAGCAGATGCGACACGTCGACGAGCCGTTGCGCGACGAGGTGCGTCACGTCGCCTTCGCGTTGCCACACACCATACACAGCAAGAAGCGATGCGCCGAGCGCCTCGCGACGTTGCCGCTCGAGCACCGACTGCCAGACGATGACATTGACCGACCCCGTCTCGTCCTCCAGCGTCATGAACATCACGCCGTTCGCGGTGCCGGGCCGCTGCCGCACGGTCACAATCCCGCATCCGCGCGCGAGCTGTCCATTGCGATAGCGCATCAGCGCTTCGGCAGGCATCAGCCGCATGGACAGCAGCTTTTCGCGTAGCAACGCAAGCGGGTGACGGCCGAGCGTGAGGCCTGTCGAGCGGTAGTCTGCGATCAGATCCTGTCCTTCCGTCGGGGCCGTCAATGCCGGCGCCTCTTCCTCGCGTGTCGTTGCACGTAACAGATCCTTGTCGGGCACCGCGGCGACTGCCGCCCACAACGCCTGTCTGCGGTCCCCGGAAAGCAGCTTGAGCGCGTTCGCTGCCGCCAGCACCTGCAGGTCGTGGCGGTCGAGCTGTGCGCGGTTGGCAAGATCGGCGACATCGCGAAACGGCCTGACCGCGCGTGCCGCCTCAATGCGCCGAGCTGTTTCCTCACGCATGCCGCGAACGACGGACAAGCCGAGCCGCACGGGCGCCATACCGCCAT
The DNA here is from genome assembly GCF_041355255.1 of Paraburkholderia sp. RCC_158. NCBI lineage: Bacteria > Pseudomonadati > Pseudomonadota > Betaproteobacteria > Burkholderiales > Burkholderiaceae > Paraburkholderia > Paraburkholderia sp. RCC_158. Next base: position 115,928 of record NZ_JBFUPM010000019.1, read on the forward strand.
CGCCTTCCATAGCCGAATGCCATCCGCTGATGGTCACATCGACCGGCAGCACGCCAACGCCGTGGCGCTTTGCGTCCTGCACAAGCTGCGACGGCGAGTAGAAGCCCATCGGCTGGCTGTTGAGCATTGCGCAAAGGAACGCCGCGGGTTCATGACGCTTGAGCCAGCAGCTTGCATAGACGAGAAGGGCGAAGCTTGCCGCGTGACTTTCAGGAAAGCCGTACTCGCCGAAGCCCTGGATCTGCGCAAAGATGGACTCGGCGAACTCGCGGTCGTAGCCGCGCTGAAGCATGCCTTCGACGATCCGGTCGTGGTAGTGCTGCAGGCCGCCCTTGCGCTTCCATGCCGCCATTGCGCGGCGCAGCTGATCGGCTTCACCGGCGCTGAAACCCGCCGCGAGCATCGCGACCTGCATGACCTGCTCCTGAAAGATCGGCACGCCGAGGGTGCGTTTCAGCGCCTGCTCGACGTCGGGGCTCGGGTAAGAGACGGGCTCAATGCCCTGACGCCGGCGCAGATACGGATGCACCATGCCGCCCTGCACCGGGCCCGGCCGCACGATCGCAACCTCGATCACGAGATCGTAGAACTCGCGTGGTTTGAGACGGGGCAACATGCTCATCTGCGCACGCGATTCAATCTGGAACACGCCGACAGTGTCAGCCGCGCAGATCATGTCGTAAGTCGCTTCGTCCTCGGGCGGGATGTCCTGCATTTCGAACGGCTCGCCGCGCTGCTGCGATACGAGCTCGAGCGCGCGGCGGATCGCCGACAGCATGCCAAGTGCGAGCACGTCGATCTTCAGCAGGCCGAGCGCTTCCAGATCGTCCTTGTCCCACTGGATCACGGTGCGATCTGGCATCGACGCGTTCTCGACCGGCACGAGACGGGACAGCTTGCCGCGCGCGATCACGAAGCCGCCCGTGTGCTGCGACAGATGACGCGGGAAGCCGAGCAGCTGCGCGGCAAGCGTTGCCCACTGCTGGATCATCGGCGTCTCGGGATCGAGGCCACTGTCCACGAATCGCCGTATCAAATCCGCGCTCGAATCGAACCAGTGATGTTCCTTGGCGACGCGGTCAACGATGACAGGGTCGATGCCCAGCGCCTTGCCTGAATCGCGGATCGCAGAGCGGGGCCGGTAGGTCGTCACTGCGGCCGCGAGCGCCGCGCGTGTGCGCGAGTATTTCCGGTAGATGTACTGGATGACTTCTTCCCGACGCTGGTGCTCGAAGTCCACGTCGATGTCCGGTGGTTCGCCCCGCTCCTTTGAGATGAACCGCTCGAACAGCATGCTGCTGCGGGCAGGGTCGACTTCCGTCACGCCCAGAACGTAGCAGACCGCGCTATTGGCGGCGGATCCACGCCCCTGGCACAGGATGCCCTCGTTGCGCGCGAAGCGCACGATGTCGTACACCGTCAGGAAATACGGCTCGTATTTCAGGTCCGAAATCAGCGCGAGTTCGTGCTCGATCTGCACTTGCACGTTGTGCGGAATGCCGCGTGGATAGCGGCGCTGCGCCCCTAGATAGGTTTCGCGGCGCAGGTAGGCGGTTGGCGTCGTGCCGGGCGGCACCAGTTCGTCCGGGTATTCATAGCGCAGTTCGTCCAGCGCGAACGAGCACCGGTTGGCGATGTTCAACGTCTGCGCGAGCGCCTCCGCTGGATAGACATTGGCAAGCCGCAAACGCGAGCGCAGATGCTGTTCGGCGTTGGGCGCGAGTTCAAAGCCGCATTCAGTGACCGGGCGGTTAAGCCGGATGGCGGTGAGCGTGTCCTGCAGAGGCTTGCGCGACCGCACGTGGATGAGCACCTGACCTGTCGCGACGACGTTCAGACCATGTCGCTCGGCGACGTCGAGCACGACATTGCGGTGAATGTCATCCAGCGCCCGCGCGTGCAAGGTCAGGCCCATCCAGCAACGATTGTCGCCAAACGTGCGTGCTGCCCATTCGGCCTGCGCGTCGAGTCGCGTTTCCTTCGCTGGGAAATCGGGCGTCAGGATGATCAAGCAATCGGGCAGGGCGCGCAGGTGCGCATATGGCGGGTCCGGATGGTCGAGATCGTGCGGATAGAGCAGGTACGAGCCCTTGGCCGTGCGCGTGCGCGCGAGCGTAATCAGTTCGGACAGGTTGCCGTACCCGTCGCGATTCTGTGCGATCGCCGTGAAGGCAAGGGCAGGGCAGCCGTCCGAGTTCGTCAGCCGGAAATGAGCGCCGACGAGCAGCTTGATGCCCGCCTCTTTCGCCGCGACGTGCGCGCGCACGATGCCAGCGAGCGAGCATTCGTCGGTGACAGCGATCGCCTCATAACCCAGTTGCGCCGCGCGCGCGGCCAGTTCCTCGGCATGTGACGCGCCGTGAAGGAACGTGAAGTTGGAAAAGCACTGCAACTCGGCATAGCCGGGCAGGCCGAACGACGGATACGACATGGCTTATCCGAAGAGACCATGCAGATACCAGCGGGGCTCATCGTCGTCGACCGCGCCTATGCGTTCCCGGAAGATCCAGTAGCAGATGTGATCGTCGGCTTCCGCGACGAAGTAGTCGCGCGTGACCGGCTCGCCCTGGAACCACCCCGCCTCAACACGCTCGCCAGACGACACCGTGCGCAGCGGCGTGCCATAGAAGGGCCGTTCGCCCCGCATCAGGAGCTTCAGCGGCTGTTCCAGCAACCATGTCGGACGCGGCGTATCGCTCGCCGGCGGCACGTACTTCGTTTTGTTGTCCGTCACGGACACCCATCGCGCGGCGACTTCCGGCCGGTGGTCAGCAACCGGCGCCGGGCGCAACACGTTTTCCGCGCCGAGGCGCGCTACCAGCAGTTCGAGTAGCCGCGCGTGATCGGACGCGGTACCGCCCGGCTCTGGAAAGAGCGAATCGGACGCCGCTTCCGCCTCCTTCACTTCCTGTACAACCAGTTGCAGGGCAATGACCGCCGCGGAAAGCTCCACGCGCGCAAGCCTTTCCTTGAGCAGCCGTAAGAGGTGATCCTCGCGCCACGTCGGCTCCGCGAGCGAGACTTCGATGCTGGTCGGCTCAATTGCATCGCGGCCGCGTTCGTGCTCGAGCAGCAGAACGATGCGCGTCACGGCAAGCTGCTTCTGCGACAGCCAGCCGGTTAGTTGAACCACGAGCCGACGCGCCGCGAACAGGCAGGCCTCGGCGTGCTCGATGCGATCCGGCAGTTCCACGCGCGCCTGAAAGGTCGGCGGCGTCTCAAACCATTCATACACTTCGGGTGCATCTCCATTGGCGCGGTCGAGCACATCCAGCAACGCTGTCCCGCAACGCTTCTTCAAACCTGCGCGCGGCAGTCGCATCAGTTGTCCAACCGTTTCGCAGCCAATGCCAGTAAGCCAGTCCATATGGCGACGCGCGGGAGGCGGCAGGCCCACCGGTAATCCGGCCAGCGTACGGTGAAGGGAATCGTGCGACAGCGCCGCACCGCCGCGAGCGCGCGCGAGCAACCATGCCGCCTGTCCCGTTGGTGCAACGCTGACGGTCGCGGTCATGCCGATCGCATCCGCGACCCGGCGCGCCATGCGGCGCAACGAGCGGATGCCCCCAAAGAGTCGCAGGCTTGCTGACACGTCGACGAGCACAGTACTTTCCTCAGCGATGACCACTTGCGGCGAAAGATTCAACAGGCCTGTGGCGACCTCGCGCACCGTATTGACCTCGGCCGCGCTGTCGCGCTCATGCATGACGGTAGCGGGGGCAAGTGTGAGTACGCCGCCGCGGCGCATGCCCATACAGACGCCGGCCTCGCGCGCCCGCGCGTCCATGGCGATGACGCGCTCTTTCTCGAGCACGGCAATACCGTTGGCTGTGCCCAAGGTTTCACGCGACCACTTCGGCCGGAACACTTCGAGGCACAGCGCCGGGAGATGGACGCCTAACCACAGTTGCATTGCGTTTTACGTTGAGAATCGGGGAGGGCGTCAACGGGACGAAGAGCGGCTCATCGCGTGCGGGGCCGCGGCGTTTGATGAACTGGATATCGACGCCGTCCTTCGCGGCCCGGACCGCAAGCCGAAGCGGCGCCGGCGAGGCGTCGCGCGTCGTCGCAAGCGGTCGCAACATGAAAAAGAGCGAGTCGGACGCCTGTGCAGCAAGATGCAGTCGGCGCAGCGATTCGGGTCGCACGTGGTTCTGCCAGAAAAGCAGAGCACCGCATGTGCCTGCGCGCAGAATCTGCTCCGCGGCCCACAGCGCGTCGGCCGTGCGGGGCGCCTTGACCGTCATTACATTCGAAGGATCGAGTCCCCACCAGGCAAGAGCCGTCGGCTGAAGGTCATGAGGCGGCTGCAGCATGGCGACAGGCCTCGACGACAACTGCTCGAATGCAGCGCGAAGCAGCCGTAATTCGCCGCAGCCTGTCTGCTGCACAAGCAGATCGGTCAGTGCGCCGCGTGGCCAGCCACCGCCAGGCAATTCCCGCGCGAGGCTCTCGTCGCCGCAATCAATGACGCGCGATCGTGCGCGCGCCAGCTGATTGCCGCGCCACAGATTTATTCCCCCCGCCCCCGAATACATAGTTGAGTCGAGGAAAGTATCGATGGAGTGCGCCCGTTCATAGGGGGCGCGTATCTGCTGAGCGGCCATGCAAGTCCGATTCACAATCAAGCTCCAAAACATACTGTATAAATATACAGCTATTCTAGCGCAAGATTTCAATATCGCGGATGAGCCGCCGAGATCCATCGCCATGCGGCGCCGCAGCGTTGGGGTGTCAGTGCGTCGAGCAAATGCGGGTTTCTTTGAACCACGGGCCGTCAATAGAAGCTGGGGAGGCGGCAGTCGGCCATTTTGAGACGTCCGACGGGGCCGCATAGATTGTTAGCAATGCAATATCTGTCTGAACGACCTACTTGCATTCGGCATCGAAGTAACGGATGCCGACGCATTGGCGCCGTTTGCTACTCGCGCGTGCTCCTCCGGTAATTGCGCTCTGACAGCTTGCGCTTGTCTCGACGGTGCCAGGTACCCTAGCTCGGGAGAAGGCCGGCCTTACGGTAGTTCCGGACTAGCGAATCATAAATCGTGATGTCAGAACGGCTTCTCGCCATGAGCTGAGCGCCAGCAATAGCCGCATAGATGGCGCGAGCCCGTTCTTCACTCTCTTCTTTTGCCACCCCGCCGGCTGCGATAAGCACTTTCGCCAGCCAACTGATGTTGACATCGGCGAACGTCTGAACTTCCTTCTTCACTGTGTCTGGCAGGTCGTCGTACTCGGCAGCCATGAAACTGCACAAGCACATGCGATTGTCATTCTGAAGCGCCGACCGGAAGGTATCAGGGTATTCGCGCAAACATACGATCGGGTCGCCCGACGCGGCCAGTCTGGCGGCAAGCATCGCGGAGAACTGCTCGCAATAGCGTTTCGCCACCTCGGCTCCCAGGTCGGCCTTGGAGGGAAAGTGATGATAGACGCTGGCAGCTTTGATGCCGACTTCTGCCGCGATGTCACGAAAATTCAGGCCGCCGTAGCCGTGCGCGCCGGCGACCCTGGTCGCGGCAGCGAGGATTTGCTCTCTTGAATTCGAGCCACCGTCACTTTTCACAGCAAGACCCCTCAGTAAAATAGTGTTGACAGGTCGAATTCTATCCGATAAATTGCAACCTACCAAGTGACAGGTAGATTTACTTGGTTGAAGGGCCACACCAACGTCAGTTGGTTTTTTTAATCGCTGCGAGACTACCGTGTGGCAGGTAGATAACTGCGGCAGCAAAGACTCTTTTCGAATCTTTAGGAGCCGCACCATGTCTTCGAAACTTCAACTCTTCACTTCGCCTTCGGCCTTCCCCAACCCGCAACGCCTGCGGCTGTTCATGTATGAAAAGGGCATTGCCGCGCAGTTTGACGAGACCATCTACGACATGACGCCGGTCGGCGAACAGCGCGGGTGGCGTCACCTGAAGATGAATCCGTGGGGCGAAACGCCGACGCTTCAGCTTGCTGACGGTAGCTTTATTTCAGAAACAGCTGCCGTCGTTCGATACCTGGACCAGAGCTATCCGGGTCGCAAGATCATGGGCGAGACCCCGCTAGAGCAGGGCTTGGACAACATGTGGGACAACCGCATCTGGGTACACATCCTGTACCGGATCGTCACCGCCTTCCATGTGTTGCACGCTGGGCTGGGCTTCAAGCTCGAACTGACGAAGAATGAGGCATGGGGCGAGCATTGCCGCAAGGAAGCATTGGCCCACGCCGCGCTGGTCAACAAGCATCTGTCAGACGGGCGCGAATGGCTGCTCGGCGGCCAGGAACCGACCTTCGCAGACATCACGCTGGCAACCGCAATAGCGTTCTCGAAGTTCCCGGTGAACGCCACTCCGCTCGACGAGCGTTTCGAATTTCTTGATGCCTACTGGAAGCGTTGGCAACAACGCCCGAGCTTCAAGGCCGCCTACGCCGACCGCCAAAGTGGCATTCCGGAGCTCGACAACGCCACGGTGTGAACGCCGGAGAACAGTTGCAACGTCCCGCTGAAGTTCAACACTCTACTTCTCGCCGCTTCGATGTATTGCTCTTGACCGGGCAAAACCGGTAGATGACATAAAACGCCCGCAAGCCTTCGCTGCGGGCGTTTTGCTCTTCCAGCGCAACCGAGTCGGCCTGTCTCTTTGGTGGACGGCTGCCCTCTACGCTCCCGGCCGCCTCCTGACACTCACAACTGAGTGCTCTCACCGGTGCTATCGATGGGGCCGTTAAAGGTCGGGACAAATGTCAGATCAAATGAACAACGTTAGCTTCTTGTGAATTATGTGGATATCGACAGACAGGCCAGCGTTCCGCAAATCCTGGCATTTGTCCGCCGTCGCGGCGACCGAATCAACTTTCGCAAGTGCGACGTGTAATGGCAGATTCAATGGCCGCTATCGAGAATCGCGAAGGTGCGCTTCGGGTCGGTATGGGACCAGCGCGGCGCAAAAAAGCGACGAATGCAAAGTGATGCCGACGAGAGAATCGGTTTCATGGCTGACATCTATCGGCGCAATGAACTGACGCTCC